>JAFAHS010000262.1 GCA_019237115.1 Deltaproteobacteria bacterium | reverse complement strand
CCTGCCCGTCATCAACATCCTCAACCTCAAGGCCTACGAGGTCTCCAAGTACGCCTCGATGACGTTCCACAACTACGGCCCGACCTGCAGCGTGATCAACCTCGAGGTCTGGAACGGCCTGACCAAGGAGCACCAGAAGCTGCTGCTCGACGCGGCGCGCGAGGCGCAGGGCCAGCTGCGCGAGATGACCGAGAGCGTCGACAACCTTGCCAAGGCGAAGGAGCTGCTCGAGACCAAGGGCATGATCGTCAACCCGGCCAACGTCGAGCCGTTCCGCAAGATCGCCCAGGAGAAGGTCTGGCCCACCTACCAGAAGCAGTACCCCGACATGTGGGAGCAGATCGTCAGCACCAAGGTCTGATCCCGCTCCCGCCGGTCGGCACTTTTTTCATGCGTCATTGCGAGGAGCGCAGCGACGAAGCAATCCAGATGCTATGGGCGGGCGACGAGGGTGTTGCACCATCGGCGCTGTGACACCCTCGATGGAGCCTTCCCCATGACCGCTGCGAACGACCTGAAGAAATCCCTCGTCGCCCTGGATCAGGATAGCACGCTGATTGGCGTGATCGAGCTGAGCCAGAAGAGTTGGCTGGTTGGCGGGATGGTGCCCGGAGTGGCGCGCGAGCCGCTGAAGAAGCTGGCGGCGGACGAAGCGGCGCTGCTGAAGCTGCTGCATCGCTGGCGCGAGGAGGCGATCCGAGCGGGTCGACCGATCACGCGGATCGCGGTGGCGTTCGAAGCCGGGCGAGATGGCGTATGGCTGGCCCGATGGCTGCGCAAGCGCGGCATCGAGGCCTATGTGATCCATCCGACCAGCGTGACGGTGTCGCGCGAGCACCGGCGGGCGAAGACCGACCGGCTGGACGTCGCCTTGCTCAAGCGGGCGTTCCTGGGCTGGCTGCGCGGCGAGCCCGGACACTGCCGGATGGCGGCGATCCCAACCCTGGAGATGGCCGACGCGCGTCGACCCAACCGCGAGCGCCAGAGCCTTGGCGAGGAGAAGACCCGGATCGTCAATCAGCTGAAGAGCGCGCTGGCGTGGCTCGGCGTGCGCAGCTTCAATCCGCTGCTGCGCAAGGCCCCCGAGCGCCTGGCGGCGGTGCGCACGCCCGACGGCGAGCCGATCCCACCGAACACCCAGGACGAGTTGCTTCGCATGATGGCGCGGCTGCACCTGATCAAGCAGCAGATCAAGGCGCTCGAGACGGCGCGCCAAGAGCGCCTCGAGACGGCACCGGACAGCGGCCCTCACGCTATGGTCCGACTGCTCGCGCGGCTGAAGGGCATCGCCATCGACACCGCCGACACGCTGGTCCACGAGGTGCTCGCGCGCGAGCTGCGCGACGATCGCGCCGTGGCGCGCTACGCCGGGCTCACCGGCTCGCCCGACGAGAGCGGCAAGCGACGCCGCGAGAAGGGGCTGGCGCGCGCCGGCAACGCCCGGGTACGCCGTTGCATGCTGCAGCTCGCCTGGCGCTTCCTGATGTTCCAACCAGACAGCGCTCTGGCGCAGTGGTATCACACGCGCACCAAAGACGCGGGCAAAGGCGCGCGCAAGACCATGGTCGTCGCGCTGGCGCGCAAGCTGCTGATCGCGCTGTGGCGCTACGTCAGAACCGGGGTCGCTCCCGAGGGCGTCATCCTGCGCGCTGACGCATGAGCCCCGCCGCAATGCCGACCGTAAACCATCCTTCACCCGCTCCGGCGCCGGCCTGACCGATGCGCCGACCACGATCCGAGGTAGCGTGGCCCGTCCTGCCCGCACGGCCATCGTGCCGCAATCCAGCTTGGGCCCGCTGCCCCGGAGCTTCGCCGCCGATGCGCATGGCTGCATCATGGTGCGGATCTCATCGATCCCCCGAATACAAGCTTGTGGCGCGATCGCGCCCGACGGGCGAGCTCCCCTCAGATCGCTGGTCTTCTGCCATTATCCTCGACCGGTTCGCGGGCCGGCGCCGCCTGACACGGGGCGGTCGATCGGCGCCGCCCCGCGAACCTCCGTGTCTAACCTGCGGAGATCCCTCATGACGGCACTTGACAAAAAAAGCCCCATACAAGCGGGCATAGCCGCTCGACGGCCCTCTGGATTGCTTCGTCGCTGCGCTCCTCGCAATGACGGTGGTGGTTTTGATTGCTACCGGTTGGAGCAGCTGGAGCATCAGAACCAGGACGCCTTGTCGACCTGGTTGCGCAGCGCGCGGCCGCTGAATGCTCTGCGAAAGATTGCCGTTATCGCGAGGAGTCCGCAGCCGCTCCTACCGCCCGCTTGTATGGGGCTTTTTTTGTCAAGTGCCGTCATGAGGGATCTCCGCAGGTTAGACACGGAGGTTCGCGGG
>JAFAHS010000257.1 GCA_019237115.1 Deltaproteobacteria bacterium | reverse complement strand
CCGTTATGCCGCGCCGAAAACATCGCTCGAATTTAAGCGCCCGCGACTATGCAGCCCCTTCCCCCTTCGCTCCACCGAAGGTGGAGGCGTCTAATCGAAGCCCCTTGGCGCAGCCAAGGGGAAGGTGGAGATGGGGAGGGCGTTGCCCTCCCCGATGGGGCAGTAATTGTTACCCCACCCTAACCCTCCCCTCTCGGGGGAGGGGATAAAGCAAGGGTTCAACCAATCGCCCCTTCCCCCTTCGCTCCACCGAAGGTGGAGGCGTCACTCATTCCCTTGGCGTAGCCAAGGGGGAAGGCTCGAATTGTACTTGCGCGCAAGCGGCCTCTCACATCTCCCTTTGAAAAAGGGAGACGGGAGAGGGATTTGCCTTTGATTTGTTCGATTCGCTATTTCTTCGCGGCGAAGTCTTCCGGGCCGTGGATCTGGCGGATTTCGATGATATCGCCCTCATCCGCCGGGCAGCGGCGCGCCCACTCGAGCACTTGCTCCTTGGACTCGGCCTCGACCATCCAAAAGCCGCCAAGCACTTCCTTGGTTTCGACGAACGGGCCGTCGGTAACGGTGTGTTTGCCCTTGGCAAACGTCACGCGCGCACCCTTGGTGAGCGGGTGCAGACCGTTGAGCGACACGATCTTGAGCGCCTTGCCCATCTCGAAGTTGAACCGCGTCATCTCTTCGATCTTGGCCGGGTCCGGCGTCCATTTGGGGTCCAGTTTCTTGTTGTCACGATAAACAGCGGGGATCATCAGCATCATGAATTTCATGGTATTTCTCCTTGGGTTCGATTTTGGGTCCTACACCCCTAATCGAACGGCACACCCCAAAATCGACATCGAGCCGCGAAAAAAATTCAGAGGGGGCGTCATTCCCGCAGAGCCTGCCCCCGCGGTGAACTTGCGCGGGGGGCGGGAATCCATACGGCGCCAGAACTACGCCAATGCGAATCGAGGAGAAGCCCGTCAAATATTCTCCGTCATTCCTGCGAAAGCAGGAATCCATGGCGGGGAGAGACCATGCTACTTCGGCCTATGCAGTGCGCATAGCTTGTTGCCGTCCGGGTCCCGCACATACGCAAGGTACAGCGCGCCGAGTTTGCCTTCGCGCAAGCCCGGCGCCTCCTCGATCGAAGTGCCGCCTTGGGCGACGGCGACGTCATGAAACTCCTTCACCTGCTCGGGCGATTTGCACTTGAAGCCGATGGTGCCGCCGTTGGCGCAAGTCGCGGCTTCACCGTTGATGGGTTCGCTGACGCAAAACGTTCCTCCGTCGTGCCGGTAAAACAACCGGATGTGGCCGGTGGGAGCTTCATTCCTCAGTGGTTCTCCCGCACCCAGCACGCCGAGAACGGCGTCGTAAAATCGCTTCGAGCGTTCGATATCGTTCGATCCAACCATGATGTGACTGAACATGCGTTACTCCCTGTTCGCAGCGTGCGGTTTGATTGAGGGCAGGTCAAGGTGCCCATTTCCTAATGTGACACCGACATTATTTATACTAATTAATTAACTTACTTATAGATACTCGATATGCGAATCATCCGAATCGGAACGAAGCTCGCTTGGGCACATTGCCTTGCTGCACTCGTCGTCGCCGGGTGCGCTGCGTCGCCGCGCCAATCGACTGACGACACGGATCTGATGAAGCGGCTTAGCTCGAGTGGAACCATCAAGCAGAGCTTCTACAGCAAGGTGGACCTCACGGAAGGTGCGAGCACCGGGAAGGTTCGCTGCATCCAGACTTCGGCCGGCAAGTGCTTTTTTGCGCTCGGGACACGCGGCACCGATTACTACTTTACTTTCCTGCTGGATGCCGGCCAGGATGCGAATTTCCCGGCCCCAAAATTCGCTGTTCCCTACTGCTCAATTGCAGTCAACGAATTGCCTGCCGAGTGCGATAGTGGAGGTGTTTCGCTATACCCGAACGGAAAACTCAAGGCAGCCGACGTGAAGGGATGCGAAAGGCCAGGCGGTCCCGGGACACCGCTGATTTGTATCAATCAATAAAGAGCCTTTTGAACATTAGGAACATTAGGGGAACATTAGGGAACAGACCCTGAGGTTTCCCCGCATATAGTTGTTGTAAACCAAACCGTTGCGGAGTAGGGTTTTGCCAAAACGGAGCATGCATGGCTCGTAGATGCTGCGCTTTTCGTTGTCGAGACGTTGAGCGGAGCGAACCATGCATGCGGGGAGGATCGTAGCGCGAATATTGGGTCCGTGCTTGGTGGATATCCACGCCAAGCGGGTACAGGCGCTGCAACGCGCGGTGGAGGCATTGTTGTGTGGGGGTGTTGTGAGTTTGTCGGCGTTGGCATTGGCGATGAGGGCGCCGACGGACTATAAACACCGGCTGAAGAGCGTCGACCGGCTGTTGGGCAGCGCGGGGATGCAGTCGGAGCGACATCGACTCTACGCGATGCTGGCGGCGCGCTGGTTGAGCGGTGTGGCGCAGGTTCTGCTGGTGGTGGACTGGTCGGATCTGACCGCTGATCAGCGGTGGCAGTGGCTGCGTGCGAGCGTGGTGGTCGAAGGCCGCAGCCAGACGCTGTACGAAGAGGCGCATCCGCGACAGCGCTATGGCCATCCGCAGGTGCACCGGCAGTTCTTGCGGCGTGTCGCCGAATTGTTGCCGGACGGATGCGCACCGATCGTGATGACTGATGCCGGGTTTCATGCGAGCTGGTTCAAGCTGGTGGCCGCCCGCGGCTGGTGCTTCATCGGGCGGTTGCGCGGGCGCGACATGGTGAAGCGAGGAGAGGGTGAATGGAAACCCATCGTGGCGCTGCACCGGCAAGCCACCGAAATCGCACGCGACTTGGGGCGCCACCAATATGTACGCAGCAATCCGATCGAGGCGCGGCTGGTGCTGAGCTGTCGACCGTATCGTGGCCGGCACCGGTTGAACATGTATGGCAAACCCCGAGCGGGGCGCAGTAGTGTCAAGAGCGGCCGCGCCGCGCGAGAACCTTGGTTGCTCGCCGCCTCGCCGCAACTGGACCATCTGATGCCACGCGCCATCGTCAGTCTATATGCTCAGCGCATGCAAATAGAACAGTCTTTCCGCGACACCAAGAACCTGCGAGTCGGCCAGGGATTACAGGCCAGCCGCTCGCGTTCGCGCGAACGACTGCAAATGTTGCTGTTGATCGCGCACCTGGCAGGTTTCGTGCAGCGCCTGATCGGCGAAGATGCAAAAGCGCGCCAACTCGAACTGCACTTCGTCGCCCATCGGCGCACTCGCCCGGAGATATCCACCCTCACCCTGGGCCGGCGAATACTTGATGCGCCGGCGCATTGGCTGGCACGTCTAACGCCATGGGCTGCCATACCGCAGCTTGCAATGCAGGCAGAGCACGCTTGCTCCGTCACGTAAAATGCGGGGAAACCTCAGGAACAGACCACGGTTTATACCAATCTCTCAGAAAACCGTGGTCTGTCCTATTGTTTTAGCAGAAAATTTTTCCTCCCATGCTGCTGCCAAAAATATTGGGGCCTGAGCGGGCTGAAGCCTTATTAATCCTGCCGATAAATTACGCGACGGCCAACAGCGCCTTAGGATTCTTCGCCGCAATCATGAGCAGCGTACGCGCTGCGCCCGACGGTGCGCGGCGGCCCTGCTCCCATTCCTGAAGGGTGCGCACCGAGACCCCAAGCAAGTCC
>JAFAHS010000391.1 GCA_019237115.1 Deltaproteobacteria bacterium | reverse complement strand
GGCAATGGCACCGGGTGGCGGGGTCGGCAACGCGATCGTCGGGACCATCGTCATTGTTTTTCTGGCTACCCTGGTAAGCGTGCCGATCGGAATACTCGCGGCCATATTCATCACCGAGTTCGGTCCTGAAACTCGGGTAGCCTCCGCTGTCCGCTTCGCCGCAAAGGTCCTGACCGGTTTGCCGTCGATCCTGGCGGGCGTATTCGCGTTCGCCATCATAGTAGTAGTGACTGGTGGCTTCTCAGCACCGGCGGGAGCGATTGCGCTCGCGCTCCTGATGTTGCCGACTATCCTTCTCACCGCCGAGGAGGCAATCAAAAGAGTCCCACCGCGGATGCGCGAGGCGGCCATCGGCATGGGCGCGACCCCCACCCAGGTGGTTTCACAAGTGGTCGTTCCCACCGCCTTGTCTGGAATTCTGACCGGTGTCATGCTGGCGGTCGCTCGAGCTGCCGGAGAAACCGCACCGCTACTGTTTACGTCTTTATTCAGCGATTTCTGGGTCAGCCGTACGCCGCCGCAGTTCCTGCCCAAGACTCTGAGCGATCTCATGAAGCCGACCGCGTCCCTGGCGGTCATAATCTACAATTTTTCAGGATCACCTTTTGAAAACCAAATATCGCTGGCCTGGTCTGCCGCCCTCATCCTGGTGGTCCTGGTCTTGGTAGTTAACGTGGTCGGGCAAATTATCGCCAACCGTTCTTCGAATCGATGAGGAAATAATCATGTCGGAATCTTCAACCACCAACCACGCAACCGCTGCCGAGAACGCGTCGGCACAGCAACTCGAGACGCTGCTCGATTGCAAAATCGACGAGCTTCACTACGGCAGATTCAAAGCGTTACGCGACGTCGCGGTGAATATCGTCAAAGGAACCATAACTGCCTTTATCGGGCCTTCTGGATGCGGCAAGAGCACCGCGTTGCGCTGCCTGAACCGCATGAATGACCTGGTGCGCGGCTGCAAAATCAAGGGCCGGGTGGTTTTCCGCGGCTATGATATCTACGCGCCCAATGTCGATCCTGTCGCGGTGCGCCGCCATATCGGGATGGTTTTTCAGCAGCCGAACCCGTTTGCGATGAGCATCTATCGTAATGTTTCCTTCGGCCTGAGGCTGAATGGGTACCGCGGCAACGTCGAAGAGAAGGTGGAGCAGGCACTCCGCCAGTCGGCACTGTGGGACGAGGTCAAGGACAAGCTGCATTCCAGCGGTCTTTCGCTGTCGGGTGGCCAGCAGCAACGCCTGTGCATTGCCCGCGCCATCGCGACCGAACCTGCGGTACTGCTCATGGATGAGCCGTGCTCAGCGCTCGATCCGATCGCGACGCACAAGATCGAGGAACTGATGAAGGAATTGCAGAAGAAGTATACCATCGCGATCGTGACTCATAACCTGCAGCAGGCGAAAAGAGTCGCTGATATGACCGCATTCCTCTATGTCGATACAACGCAGGGTGGGCGTACCGGATACCAGGTCGAGTACGGTCCGACACAGAAGCTTTTCGAAAATCCAACCGAGAAGTACACCAAGGAATACCTGAGTGGCGAATTCAGCTGAGATGAGCCAGTTGGGTCGAGTCCCTCCGCCGCCGCCAAACGTTCCCAAACTGAGAAAACGAATCGAGGTTCACAGCCGGAAGCATCCGCTCCATCTTCGCAACCCCTGGATCGTCTTCGTAGCCTGCACTCTCATCTAAAACGCGCCTGGCGGTTCCCGGATGTGCGGAGAGCCAGCTATGGAAGGGACCTGGTCGGCTCCTTTTCGGGATTTTGTTGGGCCGCCGCTCGAGCAGGCTCCTCAAACCAGTGCTCCTTGGGCACCAACTTCGGCTGCACCGGATCGGCGATGTACGAGGGAGTCATGATCTGCACGTTGTACTCGTTGAACACATCCAGCACGCTGCGATGGAGTTCGGTGTAGAGCCGGTACATCTCGGAAGGTTGGTCGCAGTAAACATTCAGCTCGTAGTTGACTGCGTAATCCCCCAGCGATTGCTGAAGAATGAAAGGAGCCGGGTCGCGGAGCAGACCGGGAGTGCGCTCAGCCGCCAAAAGGAGCATGGCCTCCACCTGACGCCAGGGGGTCTCATAGCCGATGCCAACGGTGGTGTGCAGAAGTAAGCCTTGTTGCCGCGCGTGCGACGTATAGTTGGTGATGTTACTGGTCAGGATCAGGGAATTCGGAATGACGAGTTCCTCGTTCTTGAGAGAACGCAGATGAGTCACCATCAGACCGATGTCGGTTACATCACCCATAAGATCGCCGACCTTGATCCGATCGCCGACATGAAAGGCGCGCCGGTAGGTCATCGTGTAGCCCGCGATGAGGTTGGCCAGTAATGACGAGGAACCGAGTGAAAAAAGTACCCCGATGAAGATGGTGACGCCTTTGAACGCCGCAGACTCGGATCCCGGGATGTAAGGAAAGGCAATCATGGCGGCGAAGGCGATGATCAGTATGCGTACGATGTTGAAGGTGGGTTTGGACCAGTCGGCATCGAATGCCGCAACCCTGATCGTACCCTTCTCGACCGCAGAAAAGAAAAGGCGCGCCAAGTTCATGACGTAGCGAGCTGCAACCACGATCAAAAGAAGGATCAGCAAACTGGGTATTGCGGCCGCGACCTCTCCAGCCAGCGCCAACAGCGGTGCCAGAGTTAGAGCGCGGAGCTGAACCGACACCGGACGTGTCCAGGGAAAGCAGCTGAGGACAATGTGGACATAGGCATAGAAGATCGCGAGCGCTGCAATCCCCATTGCCAGTCGAACGACGAACCGCACCCCGATCCAGATCCATCCCGCCCTGATAAGCCTGAAGGTCTCGCTTTCTAGCTGGTCTACTGCCGCGTGGTATCGGTGCTCGATGCGAGCCATGGTCCAGCGCAGGGCGAGGATCAGCAACAGCAGAGCGAGCGCTAGTAATGCGGTCCAGACTGCAGCGCGAAACATGCTGCGTCCGAGCTGCTCGCGTGTTCGTTCGGCGCGATATTGTTCTACAGCCGAAGCGATTTTCTTGAGATAGATGCGCGCCAGTGCCTGACGAGTCAAACCCGGAGCTTCGGCAATCGCGTCCGCGTCGGATACCTCCATGATCGTGGTCTCGCCAGCCACGATGCTGGTCCAATGGTCACTTTCGACCGGATGCAGCGCGGAAGCGGGTATGGTCTCGTCCGCGGCCATTGCCCTGATACGGCTCGCTATCGCCGCAGCGCGTTCCGCGTTAGGGAAGGCCGTCACTCCGCGCACCCGAAACAGGACGCGCCCGTCGATTGACACGGGGGCGGTGGCTATTCCTTTTTCCGCCGCAATGACCGAAGCGTCGTCGCTCCCGAGTTGTGCGCGCGCTAGGTTTGGTCCCGCTACACCCGCGACCGCGGCTACCACGAGAAGCAGTTTCAGAGCACGGCTGACGGCAGCTGTCATGTGATGGTAAACCATCTTTTTAAGACCTCGGATGTGACGCGGGACCCAGGCTGGCGCGCATCATCAATCATCGAATCTTCCATTGGGACTGAATTCTCTTTCGTATGAAATACGAGGCTAACTCGGTTTCCACTTCTCGTGCGCTGGGACCAGCGGCCGTGGCCCGGCATCCGGCGAGCTTGTCGCAACGACACGGAGATTACCAGCCGAGCGATCTGGGCAGCCCTTGGCGAATACGAGATGAAAAATCGGGGGAGTCGTCCGCCAGCTTTGCTTTTTCGGTGATGTTGCTTTGTGCTCGAAGACTTGCGAACGGCAGCTCCGTGCTGATCTGACCCCGCTCGTAAAGGAGTTCATCGACGTGGCCATTAGCGAGCAGCCTCCAATCCAGGCGTCCCTCACCGCCAGCCTTCAGGGCGTGCTCGCGAATGGTGGTCGTACAGTTTTGGCTCAGCGCATTGTACCATCGAGGATGGTCCGCCAGCTGGTTGACCTCATTTAGATAGTCGACCAGCAAAGCCCGCGCTTGCGACGGGGGGACTCGGATACGGTAAAGATAAATCTGTTCGCCCCGGTAATCAGTACGCAAGCCAATCAGATCCCGCTCGTCGGCGACTACGTAATAGAGTTCGTACTGGTGGAAGAAACCGCGAAGCGCCGAGTATGATTCGCCCCTTTCCTTGCGAGTCTCGATCGAGATGGCGAGGTGTTGGCCATCGTCAAACTCCCAGCTGACGATGGTATGCGCGATGTGCGCGGGCCCCCAGAACGACAGGAACAGGTCGACACCGCGGATCCGGTCGAGGTCTTAAGAGCGCCTCTCCCAGCGCTGGTCGTAGTCCGAGTCTGATCGATACTTGAAGTTGCGCACGTTCTGGATCGTCACCCTCGGCCCCTCAAAAGTGGCCCGCGCCGTGTGCGCAACGTCAGGGGACCACTCGCGCGTATTGCTCGGGGGAATCGATCCCCACCAAAGTACGACCGCCACCACGGGCAAGAGCGCGGCAACCAGACCTCGTCGGAGGGGTCGAACAAGTGCCACCAGCAGGACGATGACCAGCACCAGTCCAACGGCCATCGTCGCGGCAACGATTTTGGAATCTGGTCCGTCGATCCACAGTGCCAGCGCACCCCATACGGCGCCGGCGAGGAGGATTCCCGAGAGCACCACCGTCACCAGGGCGCGGAGCGCGTGTCGGATCATCAGTGGATTCCCGCGTGCTCGTAAAGGATGCGACGGACCTCCTCGATCGTCGCCGGGGTAGCCTGGGTTGAATGACCCGAGCGTACAATCAACTCGGATTCGACACCGTCGATGTGCGCGCTCTGGTACTCGACTACCCCATCGTCGCCGTCCTCGACCGGTCCACTCCCTTTCACCGGGATGATCGAATGAGCGTGCACGCCCGGCGCAATCGGAGTCGCGGACAGAGTCTTGATGAACGGTTGTGACGGGTCCATGTTGTCGAGAGCCGTCGGGATTACGAGCGGCGCTCCCATCACGGTCGATTCGCGAACCTTTGCGAGCCCTTCGGCAGTCTTGGCAAGCCCGCCGGGAAGGTTGATGAGCTTGTTCCCCAACTTACCGACGTAGTTGCCGGCCAAAAAACTGCCGCGATGGGGCGTCGCGATGAAAATCACCCGCGTCACGTACGGTTGCGCTTTAAAAAACATCGCGCGGGAGGCCAAAATCGCGCGTCTCGGGATCGAGATTCGCCTGGTCAAACGGCACTTGCGTGACATTGCTCCAGAAGCGGTTGCCGCTATCGACCACCATCATCTTGGTCAGAAGCCCACCCTGGCTATGGCCGATTACCACCATTTGGTTAAGCGCTGGGTCAGTTCCCTCGGGATCGACGTCTTTTCTCACCGCCTGAAGCGACTCGCGCAGGCGCATCGCCGACAGGACGACGGGATTGCCGCTATTGTAGATGAAAAACCAGATCTGATAGCGCGAGGCTATAGCACGGTCGCCGAGCAGCTCGTTCGCCATCTCGGCCCAGCGCGCCGGACTCGAGGCGGTCCCGTGAACAAACACCACCGGTATCAGTCCCGGAAGGTACGGGTGCAACATATAAAGACCGCTGTCGCCTCCGTCGCGATTTCCGAGAAAGGAGAAGTCTCCCTCGCGAAAGCCGGCAATCTCGAAATCCCAGATCGGTGACCCTTCCAGGCGGTAGGCGAGGGCCGCGCTGGGGAGCGCCTCGAGCGGCACGGTCTGACCTCCGACCTGAACCGCAGTCGTCACGTCCACGTCATAAAGTTCCACGGTACCGTGCAGGCGGCCATTGCTTATTGCAAGGCGCGGATTCTCGAAGCGAACCAACGCGGTGACGGGAACCTTTGCACTCGGCGGGATCCATCGGCTCGCGCGCGCGCCGGGTGATGGTTCGACTCGGGCTGAGAGCGCCGCGCCAATCCCGGCTCTGCGGTAGACGTTGCGGAGCCCGCGTACCTCAAAATCCGCGAGCGATACAAAGTTGGTCAGGTGATATCCACCCCAGGTAAATCCCCTGGGGTTGACCGCCAGATCCAGTGAGCCAAACGGTAAGCTCAACTGGCGAGGACTAAGGTCAACTTCCTCTCCATCGTCACTGGCAAGTCCTAAAGCCACACTGCGATTGTATAGGTCGAGTGCGAGTCGCAGACGCGGATCATATTCTCCCCGAGCATTAGCCGCGTCGGGCGGAAAGAGAAAGGCGTACGCATAGATCACTGACGCGAGATAGTAAGATTGGTTGCGGGCCTGCTCGGCGTACGCAAAGGAGAGTTCAGCCAGCGCGAACAGCCGGTCGCGCTCGTCAGGCTTGCCAAGCCCCGAATACAATTCTCCCAGAGCTCTTTGCGGATCGTCCTGGAAGAGCTGGGCAGGCCCGGTACGCTCCAGTACCCGCCTCGAATACTCGCTCGGTTGGTCGGTCGAAAGAATGTTTGCATTCAGCTCGCGATGTGCGGCCTGCTCGTCAAGCCGCTCGACTCCAACAGGAGTCGCGCACCCGTTGGAGAAAAGAACGATAAGTGCAATCCCAAGCGCCCAAACCATCATTGATTTGGTAGGCGACCTCGGGGAGCTTATTGAGCCCTTGTGGAGGGGGTGATGCGAGCTGTGGTTTATGGTCAGCGTCAATATCCTTTGCTATCGGGTTGCATGGACGATACTTGGGACCGGCAGAAACTCAAGCTACGCGGGGTTGTTTCGCATCGGGAGAAATGCGACACGGCACGCCGGGATTGGCGCGAGAATCGACCAATCGACGCAGGGTTCGCTAACAAACGCGCCGGCGGGCGGGATCGAAGATCAAATCGCGCGAGCGGATCCATAAATAGAGCGTGACCAGTACCAGCGTCGGACCGACGCGGACCGCGAGGCGTACGTGGGTCCATTCGGCGCGCGTGTCCATGTACGCGATTATGAAGACCAGGTAGCTGACGACCGTTCCGGCCATATAGAAAAGACTGAGCAGCAGACTCCAGCGCCGGCCGGTAATCATACCGACCGCCATCACCCAGAAGATTGCGGCCTCCGTGAGGAGCACGAACTGCGCCTGCGAACCATAGAACACGCTGCCACCGATTACCGCGCGCGGGGGAGCGAAGTAATTACCGAAGGGGTCGCCGATCAGCGCCAGCCATACCAGATAGAGCGCCCAGACCAGCGACAGCGCGCCGAACACCCGCAGGTCGGCCGGCCATGGGTAGCGATCGTGGACGGGCACGATCAAGAGCTATCAATCGCCAAGCCTGTGCTTCAAGGCTGCGCGGCGAAACGCATCGACACGAGATGTTGCACGCAACCGTACGGCTCTACGATAATCGGCGTCGTACCAAATGGACGGTATCCATGACATGGGTGGTATGGAGGGGTTCGGACGCGTCCAGCCTGAATTAAACGAACCTACCTTCCACGCGGACTGGGAACGACGGGTCCTCGCGATCTTCAGCGGCGTGCTGACCCTCACCGGTCGGAATATGGACGAGTTCCGCCACGCTATCGAGCGTATCCCGCCGGCGCGTTATCTGACCTCTTCGTACTACGAGCGCTGGCTGCTAGCGGCGGAGACCGTGCTGGTAGAACGCGCAATCATTACCGGCGAGGAATTGAAGTCCTTGGCCCAACCCGAGCATATATCAGTCGCGCTGCCCGCCGTTTCACCAAAGGCGGCGCCGGCGAAAGCCCGGCTGCGCGCGAGGTTCAAGGTTGGGGATAGGGTCCAAGTTCGCAACATCCACCCATCGGGACACACCCGCGCTCCCCGTTACGTTCGCGGTAAAACCGGTGTGGTGAGGCGTGTTCACGGAATCTATGTTTTCCCCGACACCAATGCCCATCGGGCCGGTGAAAACCGCCAGCATGTCTACCTGGTCGAGTTTAGCGCGCGCGCACTGTGGGGCCTTAGCGATCGCGGGCGACTTATGATCGATCTGTGGGAGGACTATCTGGAACCGGTGGACCGCAGCAAAACAGCCATCGCAAAACGCAATTCGGTAGCTGCACGCCGAAAGTCGCGCGCGAAAAAGACCCGCACCGCCCTCCCCGCGGGTGCGAGGCAACCGAAAACAGCCAGCAAGTCGAGTGTCTCCAAAACGCACAGGCAAGAGAAGAGGCGACGACGATGAGCGGACGTGATCACGACACTTCCGAACACGGTCCTGCGGCGCGAGTTAAGGCGCTCGAGCAGCTCCTGGTCGAGAAAGGGTTGGTGGAGCCCGCCCGTCTCGACGCGATCGTCGACACATACGAAAGCAAGGTTGGACCGCGCAACGGTGCCCGCGTGGTGGCGCGGGCCTGGACAGATGCAGCGTTCCGCAAGCGCCTCCTCACGGACGCCGTCGCGGCATGCGCGGAGCTTGGAATCGCAGGACCCGAGGGCGGCCATCTGGTGGCCATCGAGAATACCAAGCGCATTCACAACCTGGTCGTCTGTACGCTCTGCTCGTGCTACCCGTGGCCGGTACTTGGGCTTCCTCCGGTCTGGTACAAGAGCTTCGCTTATCGCTCGCGTGCGGTCAGAGATCCGCGCGGAGTGCTGCGTGAGTTCGGGGTCGAGCTCGCAGCCGATGTCGAAATCAGAGTGTGGGATTCGAGCGCGGAGCAGCGCTATATCGTGCTGCCGGAACGCCCGGCCGGGACCGAGAAAATGAATGAGGAACAGCTCGCGGAGCTGGTCACTCGTGACTCGATGATCGGGGTCGCCAAGATCACGGCGCCGGGGAACTCCCGATGAGCGAGGTGCTGCTGAGCGAGTTGGCGCGGCAACTCCAATACGACGAGGCGAGCGTCTTCAGCGCACCATGGGAGGCGCGCGCGTTTGCAATCGCGCTGGGGCTTAGCCAGGCGGGACTATTCACCTGGGACGAATTCCGCGAGCACCTGATCGCTGAAGTCGGCACCACCGACCACCGGATTCGCGAACGTGACGGAACCAATCGTCAAGGCGAGTACTACGAGCATTTCCTGCGTGCGCTGGAGGCAGTGGTGACGGAAAAAGGAATTGCGACGCGTTCGGACCTCATGACCAAGATCGCGGAGCTTCAGGGGCCCGCCGCGCCCGATACACACGAGCACTGAAGGCGGCCCCGACCAGGCAGCAGGAATGCGCTGATTTTCGGCTAAGCGTTCTTGCCCTGCTTCCCTTCGACCCACTCAAACATTACCGATTGGTAGTATTCGAGATTGCGGCCGAGCAGGAAGACCTTGGGAATCCCCTCGATCTGCGCGTAGATCGCGGTCCGGGTCGGGTTTTCCGCGCCAAAAAAAATGCGGATCGGCTGGCCGGTCCCGGTTGCGCCAATCGTCATCTCGCTGCGCGGACGGTCGAGACCGAACTGGGCGAGGTCGTTGGTGTTCTCGGCGACCACCTCGACCTGTTTGGCGCTGATCAGGAGCGAGGCCAGCGCCTGCATCAGATCCTGCGGCACGAACTTTCCCTGCGGCTCGACCAATTGGTAGAGTTTTCCGTCCGGGGTTTTCTCGTAACGCAACGTTTCGTTGCCGCGTTTGACGGTAATCGAATCGATACCGTTCAGCTTGAGCAGGCTTTCCTGCTGTTCCTCCACTTTCGCCGCCGCGCCCTTGTCAGCAGCTAGGTCGAAGTACCGATATATCGGCAGAAGCAGAAGAAACAGCGCGGTAAAGACTATTGCCGGACGCGCACTCACACGAAGAACCTCCTGCGCACGAACACCAGGGTTGCAATCGCGAACAGGATGATGGTCTCCAGACCGGCGCCCAAATCGCGCAGGAGATGCGATTGTCCCGCAGTCACAAAGAAGCCCGCGGTCTCGCCCCGGTTCAGTCGTTCGCGGCTCGCGATCAGGACGTCATCGCCGGCCAGCGAGTTGATCGCACTGACCGCAAGGTCCCGGTTCCCGAGCATCTCGATAAACTGGTTTGACGCAAACGCGGAACTGCCAAACCCGACAATCCGCGTCATCTGCTGCTGCGGAATATGCAGATTGGTCGCCGGTGCGAGGGCAACTTCGGCACCGACCGTGATGGGCCCCTTGGTGTCCCGGCTGCTCTGGTACTCGGTGATACCGGTGGTCAGGGCCTTGGGGTCGCCCGATGCCCAGCTTTCATGCGAAGAGCGCAGCAGTGCTTCGGTCGAGACCAGCTGCAGACCATCCGGTCCCGCGGCTCCCGGCTCTCCACTCAGGGTGATTCCGCGGACCAGCGACATGACCGCATCAGCCGACATCGACCGGGTAATCGGACTGTTCTCGGAGTGGAGCGGGATACGGGTAGTCAGTATCTCGCCCTGGGTGAGCCGGTAAGCGGGATCGACGACGACCTGATCAGTGAAATCGAGATGATACTCGCGCAGGAATTTCGCGAGGCTCGGCGACCCGTAGGGATCAAGCATCACCAGATACTTCCCGCCCCGGGCGAGGTATTTGGCGAGCTCCGCGAGCTCTTCCGGCAGAAAGTCTTTCTCGGGACCGACCGAGACCAGCACCCTGGCATCGTCGGGTACCCCGCCCGCGAACAAGGACACGTTGTCTATCTGGTAGTTGTTCTGTTCGAGCAGCCCACGAAACTGCGAAAACCCTGAGTTGCGATCGGCGCTGAACAAGTCGCGCTCGCCGTGACCCACGGTCAAATAGATATGTTTCGACTCATTCGAGGAAACCTGCAGGATCGCCGGAATCAGAAGCTCCGAGCGCGCGTTGTCGAAATCGCGGCGCCGCCCCTGCGACTCGACCACCACCTCGCCATAACTCGACACTCCGAACTGTCGCGCAAGGCCGGGAGCCTTGTTGACGTCGACGACCTCGTACTGAAGCTGGGGCGTAAATGCGGCAGCCTGGAACAACAGTTCCGCCAGTTCGAGGTAGGCCGGGTCCTCGGTGCGCACAAACGCCATCACCTTGACCGGGTGGCTCAGGCCGCCGAGGACCCGCTTGTCGAAATCGGACAACGAGTAGCGCTGGTTCGGCGTCAAGTCCCACCTCACGTTGTGATTGCTGATTATCGCGTTGGCAAGAATCAGCACCGCCGCGAAGGCGACCGCGGTATAGACGAGCAACAAGTAGCCCTTGATCAGCGAGCCACGGGTAGGGAGCTTTTCTACCGGCGGCCGGTCCATTTTCTGGCCTCCATCGATTGCAGCGTCAGGTAGATAAAAAACGCCACGAAGAAAATGAAGTAGGTGACGTGATTCAGGTCGATCACGCCTTTGCCGAAGGTGCCGAAGTTGTCGAATAGCGAGACCGCGCGGAGCGCCTCGATCCAGTTGCCCTGAAATGACGTCTCATTCCAGTTGAGCACCCAGAAGAAGAGCAGCGGCAGAATCGTCCCAATTCCGGCCATGACCTGACTCTCGCACAGCGAAGACACGAACAGGCCGAACGCGAGGAAGGCCGAGCCGATGAGCAGTAACCCGAGATAGCCCGCGACCAGCGGAAACAGCGGGAAGCGATGCACCGAATAGAGATAGACCGGATACAGCACGGTCAGGCCGAGCATCATGAGCAGGATTACTTCGCTGGCAAGGTACTTTCCGCCCAGGATTTCCCCATCGCGCAGCGGATAGGTGTACAGCAACTCTATGGTCCCGAGTTTCCGCTCCTCGGCGAACAGTCGCATCGTGAGGAATGGAAGGGTAAGCAGCAGGCAGAAGCGGATGTCGGTGAACAGCAATTGCCAGTAGTTCTGGATGATGTCCTTGGCGAAGGCGATGGTCTCGAAAAAATCCAGGTCGGTCCACGCGTAGAGGCCGGCCATGAACGCGAACAGTCCGGTGACGATATAGACCAGCGGAAAAGCAAAGTAGGATTGCAATTCCTTGCGGGTGACGGCCAACATCCGGCCCAGCGAAAAGCCGACCCCCATCCCGCGGGCCGAAACCCGTCCGGCTTCGCCAGCCGCGCGGGAAGCCTCCAGGGTGGCTGCGCCATTTGACATGATTATTGACCTCGATAGGCGAAGCTTAGGCGCCGCGACGGTCCGGCGCCGACGGTAATGCGAATGGGGCGCGGCACTAGACTCTTTCTTCCTTGGTGACGAGGCGCATGAATAAATCTTCCAGCGTCAGTGCCAGCGGTTTTACTTCCAGCAGACTCCATCCCTTCTGCACCACGCAGGCGGCCAGCGCCGAGCGGACCTCGTCACCGCGGCCGTTGGAAAAAACCACGAAGCTGCATGCCCCCGGCTGAGTCGCGTCGACCGGGCGGTCCTGGATCTCGTGGACGTCAGCCACGGCCGCCAGGGCGGGGCGAACCTGATCGACCGGTCCGAGCACCGTGATTTGGGTCTGCTCGCTGCCCTGCAATTTTGCAGTTAACTGCTCCGGAGTGTCCTGCGCCACGATGTTCCCGCGATCAATAATGACGACGCGGCGGCACGTCATGTTCACTTCGGGCAGAATATGAGTTGAAAGCAGCACCGTCGATCGCCCGGCCAGCGAGCGGATGAGGTCGCGGATTTCGACCACCTGCCGGGGGTCGAGACCGACCGTCGGCTCGTCCAGAATCAACACTTCGGGATCGCTCAGAATTGCCTGCGCGATACCGACACGCTGGCGATAACCTTTGGACAGTTTGCCTATCAGCTTACGGCGAACCTCCCCAAGCCCGCAGGTCTTGATCGCATACTCCATCCGGTCGCGTGTCGTCCTGGCATCCAGGCCGCGCACCCGGGCGGCGAACTGCAGCAGCGCACTGACGCTCAAATCCGGATAAAGCACCATGTTTTCTGGCAGGTAACCGATACGCCGCCTGGTCTCCAACGATTGGGTGGCGACATCGAGCCCGCCGATGAGCGCGCGGCCCGCGGTGGGCGGGAAAAAGCCGGTCAGGATGCGCATGATCGTGGTCTTGCCGGATCCGTTGGGACCCAGAAGCCCGATGATCTCGCCCTTCTCGACTTTGAAGGAGACGTGGTTTACTGCACGAGTCGCGCCGAAGTATTTGGTAAGGTCTTGGACCTCTATCATTGATTTTCTTCAGCTTGCCACGCGCGATTTTCCACTGGCTGCAAACTAACGGATCGCGCGTCGGCCAGATTCCCCCTTAAGCACCCCTGCGGCCCCAACGCCGACCTTCCATTCTAAAAAGGCGAGGCAAAGGAAGTCAATTCACTTTCATAATAGCGCAATTGGGCCGACGGGCGAGCGGCAGCTTCGCACCGCGCGCTTCAAGTGGCAGGCCGGGACGACTATCCTCGATGAGGAACAGGTACCACGATGGGCAGATTTTTGGCAGGCGCTTTAGTCGTCCTCATCATCGCGGCGATCGCGTTCTTCATATGGTCCAAGGTGAACGATGCGCGGCAAGAAGCACTACAGGAGCAAATTGCGGCGATGAACAAACAGCTTTCGCAGATGAGTGACGAAAATACCCGACTCAAAGCTGAATTGTCCAAAGTGCAGAGCGAAGAACAGAATCTCGCAGCGCGGAACGATGAGCTTCTCAAAGCGATCGCGAGCGTGAAAGCAACCGGAAAGCTGCCCGCAAATATCGACCTGGAATTGAACCCACCCAAGTGAGCAAAGCTTGAGCTAAGGCTGCTGCCGCCTGCAGCTACTCGAGAGCCTCTCCTTAATTTGTTTCGTCGCCAGTCTTTTTGGGCAGCAGGAAACGCTGCCATTCGTCAAGAAACCCGAGCTGACGGAGGTTCGGCATGCGGTCGAGGTAAACCTCGCCCTTCAAATGGTCGGTTTCGTGCTGGATGACGCGGGCGTGAAAATCGTGCGCGGTAAAGTCGAGCGGCTCGCCGTTGCGGCCAACCGCTTTAACGCGCAGCTCCTTGAAGCGCGGGACCAACCCGCGCAGCTCGGGGATACTGAGACAGCCCTCGAATTCATCGACCGTGGTGCGATCGAGGATCGAGACCTCGGGATTTATCAGCACGGTCAGCGGGACCGGCGGCATATCCGGGTAGCGGGGATGGTTCCGGACCTCGAGGACAGCCAACTGAATGGGCAGATGGACCTGCGGAGCAGCGAGTCCAACGCCGTGATACTCGTACATGGTTTCGACCATGTCATCGATCAGTCGCTGGAACTCGGGGCTCTTGATGCGGTCGACCGCCACCGGCTGAGCGACGGTTCGCAGGGAGGGGAATCCGAGTCGTGCAACCTTCAGAATCATGATTCGCGGGCTAGTGTCCTGACTTGCAAGTTCCTTTGCAAGCCGCATCACCCGGCCAACACAAATTCATCATCGGCCAGGCAAAAAATCGGCCGCCAGGTCTCGGACCACGCGCGATTGCGTTCCGCGTAGTCGAGCTGCAGGTCAATCGCAGAACCGCGCGAAGCTCTGTGCTTGGTTCAGAGTGACGCCACCGGCACAGGGACTTTGTAAGTAACCGACCTAATTGGCCAGGGAACTGCCAAGCTGCTCGGATTTCTGGCGCAGCAGGCTGGCAAGCCGATCATAACCCTGGTCATTGAGGACGCGGTTGAACTGATTGCGGTAATTGGCGATCACGCTGATCGCGTCGACGTCGATGTCATAGATTTTCCAGTCCCCATCGACGTCCTTCATCAGATAGCTGACCTGTAGAGGTTCCGGGCGGCTCTTGAGGGTGACGGTGCTGAAGACCTCGGCACGATCGCCATCGACGTGCTGGCGGTCGAATACGATAACGGAGGATTGGATGTCGTGTTGTACCCTTTCGACCGAGTATTGCTGTATTTGGGTGAGCGCGACGTCCTCGATAAAGGTGGTGAACAGCGGGACGAACTCCTTGCGTTGATCGTCGGTCAACGTGCGCCAGTGATATCCGACGGTCGAACGGGCCATGCCGTTGAAATCGAAATGCGCTTCCGCGATGGTACGGAGTTTCACGCGGCGGTCGGTGGCCGCGATGTCCTTTTCCTTGAATACCGCGATGGTCTGGTCCATCACGCCCTTAACCGTACTCATCGGATCGAGGTTGGTCGGCGGATGGTCGGCATGTACCGGAGCCGCGGCATAGAGCAGCGCTATCACGATCGCGGCCGCGCCAAGCAGGACCGCATAAAGAATAAGGGCGGTGCGGCTCGACAAGCGGCGTCGCTTTTGGGGCGGGCGCTTCGGAACCAGGGTCAGCGATGGGCGGTGGCTGGCCGTCCGGGACCTTGATTTCGAGGTCGACGTGCGGCCGGCGCCACTGATTTTCGAGCGTTCGGTTTTCATAGACATAGAGAACCGCGACACCCGACGCGGGCATCCGCTACCCCCCAATTGTAGCCGAAGTGCGAGTACGATTGGACCAAAAAAAAGCCCGCCCTCGCGTCGGCACCCGAAGGTGGAAACGCGAGGGCGGTCCGGTATCGATTTTCTCTACTCGGAAGTTGGCTTCGGCAGATCTGTGAACCCGATAAAGTAACCGAGAAGGTTGGTTGATCCCTGCGCCTCGCATTGGAAGGTGCTGGTGGCATCATCGAACGGATAGCTGTAGGCGGACGGGCAAGCCTGCTTCAGGTTCGCGAGCCACGGCTGGGTGTCCGCGGCCCAGACCGGATTGTTGCTCACGCAAGTCAGGCTGGTTTCCGTAGGCCAGGCCGAGAAGAGGCTATTCGCGGAAGAAGTCGCGCACCCACAGCAGCCGCTGGTAGCCGTCGGCTGGTAGCAGGAAGTCGCGTTGGCACCCGTACATCCAAACAACTGTGAGAGATTGGTACTTCCGCCGTCTCCGTTAGTGATCATAGCTCCGCAGTTAAGCACCGGATTGCTGGGGTTCCCGATGATGTTGCTTGAGTTCCCGCAAAAGTCATCGGCAGACCACCATCCTTCAAAACTTCCGCATTGCTGTTGAAAAATGCCCACCCCCGGAATGAACTGACTGCCGCAAAATTCACCCACCGGGCAATCGCTTTGCTTGCTGCACTGGCAATAAGAATTACCGTTCGAAGCCATGACGCACTGCTGGGTGAGGGGACACTGCGCGCTGCTGGTGCATTGCAGGAAGCACACGCCATTGGTAGCGGCGGGGTTTCCGTTGCACTGGAAGCCGGACGGACAACCGGCAGCCGTTGCGGGACCTTGGGTGCATCCCTGCGCGATCAGCATCAGAAGAGGCGTACCGTCAATGGGCTTTGCGAGCGGAACGCTTGCGGTAAAGGTGCCGTAGTCAAACTTGCAGTTCCCCCCAGGGGTCGAACACCAGTAGAAGGTTGGAACCGCGCCCGGGGTCTGGGTAGAGGTCGGTAACGGACCCATCTGTTCGCCGATGTCGGCGCCGTTGATGTTCGTAATGTCATAAAAGTCGGTGGCCTGGGTCTGAAGGGTAAACTCCGCGATAGTCGCTGGTTGCTGTCCGCCAACTCCCACGGGGCAATCTTGATTGGGAGCAAAGGGGCTAGTGTTGCAGTCTCCGGTCAGGCAATTGGTTCCGTCAGCGTGACATCCAGTCCTTACGCACCGTCTTGGTTCGGGCGTACTCAGCGCCGAGCGCCTGGCGAAAGGGCGTCTCCAACCCTGAGACTCGATCGAAAAAGCCGACGCAACTGCGCGCTTACCTTTCGTCTGTGTTCCTAATACTCTCCTCGCTAGTCACCATGGAGGAGTGCGGCGTGCTGTTTCGTGAGCTTCAATCGGGGAAAGTGCAAGACCTATCTGCTCGGATGCGAACGCACTCGGCGTGCGGCGCTGATCGATCCACTGCGTGAGAACGCCGCGCGCTATCTAGCCGCCGCAGCCTATCACGGAGTCAGACTCGACTACGTGATCGACACCC
>JAFAHS010000590.1 GCA_019237115.1 Deltaproteobacteria bacterium | reverse complement strand
TTTCGTCGCCGCGGTGGCGCGCAACAACGTGATCGCCACCCAATTCCATCTCGAGAAGAGCGGTGCGGCCGGCCTCAAGCTGCTCGACAACTTCTGCCGGCTGAAGCTCTAGGGGGCGGCGCGCCGATGCTGGCCAAGCGCATCATTCCCTGCCTCGACGTGCGCGCGGGCAGGGTCACCAAGGGCATCAAGTTTCTGGAGAATGTCGATGTCGGCGATCCGGTGGCGATGGCGCGTTACTACTACGAGCAGGGTGCCGACGAGCTGGTATTTTACGATATCACCGCGTCCAATGAGCGGCGCGGGATCATGCTGGAGGTCGTCGACGCGGTCGCCCGCGAGATTTTCATTCCGTTCAGCGTCGGGGGCGGCTTGCGCACGCTAGGGGATATGCGTGCGGTGCTGCTCGCCGGCGCAGAAAAGGTCTCCGTCGATTCCGGAGCGGTACGTGACCCCGCAATTATCTCGGCGGGAGCGCGCGCCTTTGGGAGCCAATGTGTCGTGCTGTCGATGCAGGTGAAGCAGACCGGGAAGCGGGCTGAGTTGCCGTCCGGATATGAGGTTGTGATCGACGGGGGGCGCGTGTTCACCGGCCGCGATGCGATCGAGTGGGCGCACGAGGGCGAACGGCTTGGCGCGGGCGAGCTGGTGATCAACTCGATTGATCGGGACGGCACCAAAAGCGGCTACGACCTCGAGATAACCCGCCGCATCAGCGAATCAGTGTCGATTCCAGTGGTGGCCTCGGGTGGCGCGGGCCGCCCCGAGCACCTGCGCGACGCGTTCACGCGCGGCGCCGCCGATGCGGCCATCGTGGCCTCGATTGTCCACTACGGCGAGCATCCAATCCCGGAACTGAAGCGATACCTGCGCGGTGCGGGAGTCGAGGTGCGCGACGCAATCGCACTGGAGGCGGAGCCGCGATGAGAATCGCGATCGTGGTTTCCGAGTTCAATTTCGACATTACCGCGCCGATGTTGGAGCGGGCCAAGCATCAGCTCGAACACCATCACGCCGAGCTCGCCGCGGAGATTCACGTCCCCGGCGTCTTCGATATGGGTCCGGCGATCAAAGGACTGCTCAGACGCAAAGACGTTGACGGGGTCGTGATCCTCGGCGCGGTCATCAAGGGTGAGACCCTGCACGACGAGCTGATCACGCACGCGACCGCGCAGACCGCGGCGCGCCTGGCGGTCAAATATGACAAGCCGGTCGGGCTGGGCATTACCGGTCCGGGCATGACCCATGCGCAGGCAATGGAGCGGCTCGACAACGCAAGGAACGCGGTCGACGCAGTGGTGAAGATGCTCGCCGTGCTGAACGAAATCGACCAGTAGGCCGCTGATATTTCTACGCCAGGACAGCTCCGCTCAAAGCAAACCTGTAACCGTAGGAGCTCCCGGCCTGGGAGTAGGTCTAGGTTTCCAAGCTTCAAGAGCTTGTTGTTAAGAAAGTACCCGGATGGCGTTGAGGTGACTGCTGCTAGTTTCTATACTCGGTGCGGTGGCCGGGAAAATGGGCGAGGCGGTAGAGGGGGGTAGTACATTCTCGACGCGCGCTGCCGCGAGAATTCTCGCGGTTTCCCCCGAGAGAATTCGCTATTGGGTCAAGCGGCGGCTGATCAATCCCGCTGCCTCACCGGGGCGCAAGTACCGCTTTGCGTTCAACGATCTGCTCGTCATGCGGCTGGCCAAAGATCTGCTGCGCGAGCGCCGACATCTGGAACCGTTGCAGCGCTGCCTTAGGCGGATGATTGACCTGGTCGACCCCGGCCGCTCGGTTACTTCGCTCAAACTGGTGAACGACGAGGGCCGCATAGTAGTCAGCGACAACGGCGTGTTGATCGAAGCCGAAACCGGCCAGCTCCTGTTCGATTTTCGCTCCGAGCGCCCGACCGGCAAGGTTGAAGACAGCTTTGGCCCGGCCCGCGTTCGCGAACGGTTCGAAGAGGCGCGGCGCATTGCCGAACGGGACCCGCTGAAGGCACTGACGATTTACAGCGATCTGGTCGGGCGCGAGCCCGGCAATTTCGAAGCTCATATGCGCCTTTCCACGCTGCTCGAACGCGAGGGCGATCTGCAGGGCTCGCTACGCCATCTGCTCGGTGCCGCCGCGATCGTGCCTGCCAGCGCCGAGGTCCATCTGCGGCTTGGACTGCTGTACCGCAAGCGCGAGGAGCACCAGCCGTCGCTGCGCAGTTTCCTGCGTGCACTCGACTGCGACCCCACCTCGGTTGAGGCGCACCGCAACGCAGCCGAGCTCTACGAAGCGTTGGGCCGCAAGCGCGAAGCGCAAAAACATCTCAACGCGATCCATCGCCTGATCAAGGGCGAGTAGTACACGCCGCCCCCCGCTCGATACGGGCGGTGTTACAGAGCCGAGGATCCGATGTGGGACGAGCGGTGCTCATAAAGAGTCATTCCGCCTCGTCTGCGGGTCGTACCGCGCGAAATTGCGCGAGCAGCAGCACATCGTAGGTGATCTTCAGGAGACCCGCGCACACCAGCGGCCATCCGAAGGTCGAATAGTCGAGCAGTGCACCCGAAGGCAGCGGCGCAAGCGCCGTAGCAAGACTACGGGGCACGTTGGTGACACTCGCAGCCGCGGCCCGTTCCTCCGGCGGCACCACCGCCATCACGAATGACTGCCGCGCAGGCACGTCCATCGACGAAAGCGCGAACCGCAAAAAAAGAAACAGCAGCGTGAGGCGAAGATTCGGCATGAGCGCCGCGATCACCATGAAGACGTTGGCCGGAATGTGGGTAAAGACCATCGTGTTGATTCGTCCGATGCGTCCGGCCAACCACGAGGAAGCCAGTTGCGAGGCGGCGCCCAGCAGCCCTGCAACAAAGAAGAAAGTCCCCGCGGCCGCGATCGACATGTTGAAGCGACGGAACAGCCACAGCGCCAGGAGCGACTGCACGACAAAGCCGCCGCCGAATGAATCGAGACTGAACAGCGCGGAGAGGTGCAGAACTATCCTGCGCGCCTTCGCGAGCGGAGCGGCGGCTTGTGCGGGCGGTGCGGTTTCCACCGCCGGCGTCAGCCTGCGATACACCAGTGCTGCGGCAATCGCGATCAGGGAATATGCGACGAAGCCCATGCGCAGCGCGGCCGCCTTATCAAGATTGAAGCGCCAGGCCAGCAGTGCCGGGAGACCGCTCGCCAGTGCGCCGAGCGCTCCCGCAAACGCTCCCGCCACGTTGTAACGCGAGAAAATCGCGGTGAGATCGCGAGTCTTCACGGTCTCCGCCAGTGCGGACTGCTCTACCGGCAGGAACAGGCTCACATCGCCTGCCGAGGGGTTAAGGGTGCCCACGAACGCAACCACAAACAGTGGCCAGAACGCGGTTACCAGGGTAAAAGCCGCCCCGGTCGCGAGCATCAGTGCACACGCAGCCAGCAGCACGCGCCGCCGACCGATGCGATTTGCCGCAAATCCGATCCACAATGTCAGTGCGGCCGACCCGGTCAAGGTTGCGAAGATAATCGCGGCGATCTGAAAGGAGCTGAACCCGAGCGCGGTCAGGTAGCCCGGCAGCAGCACGCTGACCGCGCCGTCGGCAAATCCGCGCAGCGCGCGCGTCAGCAGCAGGCGCCTGCTGTCGGTGCTCGCACTCGGTGGCAACCAAAATTCGGAAACCGCGCTCATCGAATGGCAATTGTCATAGGCGGAGCAAAAACCTGGCGCAATCCGTCCGGTGACTTAACCTTCAGGCACCCGAGGGTTGGATCGCTCCCGAGGCAGCGATAAGCTCCTCGTCGATGCCACGCGAAACCCTCAAACGTATCGACATTCTGCGCCACGAACTCAAGGCGCTCCGCTATATCCTGGAGCACTATCACCGCGGTAAGCTCCCTACCGAGGAGGTTCCGTCGCGCGAAGATTTTCAATCCGAGCAGGGTCGCCTCATCTATGATGTCATCTGCGGTGCCGCCTCGCGCGGCGCCGCCGACCAGGCGATTTCCCGGCTGGAGCTCGAGGACGTCGATGTCGAATCGTTCCTGCGACTTGGCGGTGAGTACTACCACGCGTATCCCGCCCTGATCCGCGAGCGCGCGGCCGCCATACGCAGCGGTGCTCTGAAAGTGGAAAGCTCCTGAGCCGTGACCGACCCCAAGGAATTTCATTTCCTGCTTGATTCGAGCGGCGCTCTTATCGTGTTTCAGGAGACCGGCTCCTCGTGGGCCAATGTGCTGGCTTTTTCCACCGAAAACCGGGCTCGCGAGTTCATTCGTCAGAGCAAGCTCGAGGTCGCCGAGATCGCGGCCATCGCGGCCGGTGACGGCGACGAGATGGCCAAGCTGATTCGCAGCGTGAAGCCCCGCGCGGTGCGAAACCTGCTCCTCGATCTCGACTACGCCAGCGGCGAATGTCGCGCGGTCGAGTTCGAAGGCGAAGCCCTGGGGATCGCGCGCGACTATCGGCTGAGCCCCGGGGCGCAGGCCCGCAAACCTTGAATCTCCATGACCGTCACCCCCGATGATCTGGAACTCGCGCGCCGACGTCTCTCCGGAATCGCCAAACCGACACCCCTGATCCGAAGCGAAACGCTGAGCCGCCTGATCGGCGGCGAGGTATTCATCAAGCCGGAGAATTTGCAGAAGACCGGCTCCTTCAAGATTCGTGGTGCCTACAACCGCATCGCGGCGCTTTCGCCG
>JAFAHS010000390.1 GCA_019237115.1 Deltaproteobacteria bacterium | reverse complement strand
CAAAGTTTTTATAAAACTCGGCGGCGTCTTGGTTCTTCGCATCGACCAGGATTGCCCATACGGCCATCGAACGATCGGCCGCGAGCACCCGCTTGATCGCGTCGGCCAGTAGCAGTTCGCCGACGCCCCGGCTACGGGCCCGCAGGTCCCGCGCTAGACGCCCGATAAGGTGATTTCGATACTGTGAAGCGGCCCCTTTCGATAGCGTAAATTGGCCCCACCTCGCTAGCCGGGCATCCTGCCAATGAGGCAGGAGGCTCGGGATGGAGAGGAAAGCAAAGGTGGAGCTATTCGAGCAGATTCGCAGAGAATACGAGTTCGGTGTCGGGACGATTAGAGGAGTGGCGCATAAGCTGAAGGTGCATCGGCGGATGGTGCGCCAGGCTTTAGCGAGCGCCGAGCCACCGGAGCGCAAGCAGGTTGCGCGGGAACGGCCGGTGATTGGACCGTTGCGCCTGTATATTGACGCCATTCTGGAGGCTGACCGCAAAGCGCCGCGTAAGCAGCGCCATAGCGCGCATCGTATCTACGAACGGATGAGAACCGAGCGGCCTGACTACCAGGTGGCCGAGGTGACGGTGAGATCGTATGTGCGGGAGCGCAAACGGGAGTTGGGTTGGTCGACGCGCGCGATCTGCGTACCGCAGAGTTATGCGCCGGGCCAGGAAGGCCAGGTCGATTGGTATGAGGCATGGGCGGAACTAAACGGTGCACAGGTCAAGCTGCAGGTATTCGCGCTACGCAGCATGATGAGCGGCGCGGCTTTTCATCGCGCCTATCACCACGCAACGCAACAGGCGTTTTTCGAAGCCCACGAGCAAGCGTTTCATTATTTTGGCGGAGTCTTTCGGCTCCTTAGATATGACAACCTGAAGAGTGCAGTTAAGAAGGTCCTGCGCGGCCAGCAACGCGAACAGGCCACGCGCTTCATCGCTTTCCGCTCGCACTGGCGCTTCGAGAGTGACTTTTGCACGCCGGCTGAACCGCACGAGAAGGGCGGGATCGAGGGCGAGGCCGGCTACTTCCGGCGCAATCACTGGGTGCCGATTCCGCGAGCGCGGGACCTCGACGAGCTCAACGCACAGTTGCTGGCCGGCTGCCGAGATGACGAGCGGCGCCAGATCGCCGGCCATCACCAGACCGTTGGCGCAGCGATGATCGCGGAGCGGGCGCAGCTCCTGCCGCTCGCGGAGCAAGACTTCGAGCTGGCAGAGGTTTCGTTTCCCCGTGTGGACGGACTCGGTTGCGTGCGGGTTAAGACCAATCTCTATTCGGCGCCGGCGCTGCCCGGCAGGACTGTGGAGGTGCGGCTCTATCCAAGTCACGTTGAAGTGCGCGACGAGGGCCGCCTAATCGCGCGTCACCAACGGTGCTACGAACGCCATCAACAGGTGCTCGATCTCGAACATTATCTCGACGTGCTGGAACGTAAGCCTGGCGCGCTGAGCGGCTCCAGACCGCTGGCCGCCTGGCGCGAACGGGGACTGTGGCCAGAGAGTTATGATCAGCTACTCACAGAGTTCATTGAGCGAAATGGCAAGCAGAGCGGCACGCGCCAGATGATCCAGGTGCTGAGCCTGATTAAACCGTACGGCCACGGGCGGGTGCGTGCGGCGGTGGAAAAGGCGATCGCGCTGGGCTGTGCCGATGCTGCGGCGGTACGGCATCTGGTGGAAGCTGCTGACCTGACTCATGCGCGTGACGCGGTCATCGAACTGCACGCCCTGTCACGGTTTGAACGACCACTGCCGGTGATGACGGATTACGACGGGTTGCTCAGCAAGGAGGTGGTGTCGTGAACGTCGAGAGCGGCGCCCTCGAAGCGGCTACCGTCCGGCAGCAATGCAAGCTGTTGCGGATGCCGACCATCGGGGCACAGTGCACTCAACTGGCCGAACAGGCGCTGCGCGAACGACGGACCCATCTCGGCTATCTCGAAGCGCTGTTGCAAGCCGAACTCGAGGAACGCGAACAGAGGCTGATCGAACGGCGCATTCGCGAAGCCCGTCTGCCCCGCATGAAGACCTTGGAGGAGTTCGACTTCGCGCGCAATTCCAAGGTCTCGGCCCAACAGATTCATGAACTGGCTAAGGGCGACTACATCGCGAAAGCGGAGCCGATCATCTTTATAGGCGACAGCGGCACTGGCAAGACCCATCTGCTTAGTGGCCTGGCGGTGGCCGCCTGCCGGCAACAGCGGCGAGTGCGCTTCGCCAGCGCCGCCGCATTAATCAATGAAATGGTCGAAGCCAAGCATCAGCTGCAGCTGGGCCGCGCCCTGGCGCGCTGGGCGCGTTACGACCTTATCGCACTCGATGAAGTGGGCTATGTGCCGCTAGCCGAAGTCGGCGCCGAGTTTCTGTTCCAGGTCATCGCCGAACGGGCAGAGAAGGCCGCCGTCATTGTCACTACCAATCTGCCGTTCTCGGAATGGACCACGGTGATTCCTAATGCCCGACTATGTAAGGCGCTGATCGACCGCATCACCGACCGCGCCAACATCATCGAGACTGGAACCGAGTCCTACCGGTTCAGGCGCACGCTGGAGAAACGCAAAGGCAAAGCACCTGATGCGAAGAGTTGACTACCGCGCCGCCGCCGAAAAGCGGCGGGAAAATAAACCATCTACCTAAATGAGGAACTCAGACTCAGACGATCAAACATGGAGGGTGGGGGCCAAATTCGAATATCAAAAGGGGCCACGCCGCATTGTCAAAATCAGGAGCATTCGGCCCGCGCGGTTCGGCTTAACTCTGCGCGGCGTGCAAAAAGACCGCCCATCGTTATTTGAACTGGTGGAGCAACTGAAACAAATCCGGGTTCCAACCCTGATTGTCGCCGGCGACGAGGATGACCCGTGCATTGAAGCGTCCATTTTGATGAAG
>JAFAHS010000579.1 GCA_019237115.1 Deltaproteobacteria bacterium | reverse complement strand
CCTCCATTGCGCAATATTCCTGACTGCTGCATCCCGTAGGACTCTGGGCCGTGTCTCAGTCCCAGTGTGGCTGACCATCCTCTCAGACCAGCTACCCGTCTTAGCCTTGGTGAGCCGTTACCTCACCAACTAGCTGATAGGCCGCGGACCGCTCGAGGAGCGATAGCTTGCAGGAGCAGAGGCCACCTTTTACCTCAGGAAGCGAACTTCCCGTGGTCTTACCTGGTATTAGCCCGTCTTTCGACGGGTTATCCCAGACTCCAAGGCACGTTATCCACGTGTTACTCACCCGTACGCCGGTTTACTAGCCGTATTGCTACGACATTCTCCCACGACTTGCATGTCTCAGGCACGCCGCCAGCGTTCGTTCTGAGCCAGGATCAAACTCTCCATAAAAGCTCAGAGTCACCACCGGGTCCGGCGCGGGCTAACGCGCACGAAACCGGCGGACTGACCGCAAAATCAAAGAAATCGGACAGGCATCGGATCCTTCCAGATCCCCCGCCGCCCAATTAAGGCATGCACTACTATTCAGTTTTCAAAGACCAGCCCCTCTCTTCAGGGGCGCGCCCCGAGTTCAGGGGCAAACGGAAAGAATATCGCCACGTAACGGGTGTGTCAACGTTACGTCGCTCCCACGCTCCCGATTTATCAACAAACAAGGCAGGTATGCCCTGAAGCGACCGCCAATCTAACACCGGGTGCAGCGTGAAGGAAGAGGCGGACCACAAGTCCACCATCCGGCAATGAGGGACGAAACGGAAACCCGGTTTATTCGATGTCTCGCGCGACCGGGCTGCGGCTACGGGTCATCGCGGAGCGTGCCGCGCAGAAGCGAAACCCGCACGCAGATTCGACCGCGTTGATGAAGCGGCTCGGGTGCGGTCGCGGAAGAAAAACTCGCGCCGAGGGATTTTGTTTGCGCGCCGAAAATGAAATCTTCACTCAGCGATCGCGCGTTTCATTTTTGTTGACAAATCGCTTAGAGCACCGCCACCGCCGGTGCAGAGCTTGCGCACCAGCGCAAGCGACTCGTCCCAACAAACCGCGAGGAGATCGGATGGGCATCAGCAAATTCATCGACATCAACCGCCTCAAGCTCCACTACCTCGACTACGGCGGCGAAGGCCACCCTCACCTGGTCCTGCTGCACGGCCTTAACGGCAACGCTCACGCTTTCGATGTGGTCGCGCCGGATCTGACGGCGTCGCATCACGTGATCGCGCTCGATTTGCGCGGTCATGGCGACAGTCAATGGGGACCACCCGACGGCTACACGCCGCCTAACTATCTCAGCGATATCGGCGCGTTCCTCAAAGCATTGAACATCGAACGAGCGAGCTTCATCGGAAGCTCGATGGGCGGTGCGATGGCGATGATCTTCGCGACGCTCGCGCCCAAGATCGTCGACCGGCTCGTGCTAAACGATATCGGCGGCGAGATCGTTATCGAAGCTTACGACCCAGCGCAGCCCGCGCTTACTGACAGGCGTTTTCGCACGATCGCCGACGCGACCCGCTTTTACCGCGAGTCCTTTCATCCGGTCGCGTTGCTCCCGGAGTTGGTCGCGGAGAAATTGACCGCCGACTCGGTGAAGATCGACCACGACGGATTGCTGGTGTGGAAAACCGATCCCGCGGTGAATTCCGGAACAGCGACAGGCGCGGCCAGCGGCGGCCGGATCATACAGATGTGGTCGTTTTACGAGAAGGTGAAAGCGCCGGTGTTAATCGTGCGCGGTGCTGAAAGCACTGCGCTGACACGCGAGACGGTAAGCAAAATGCTCTCGGTCCTGCCGGGAACCCGCGCCGTCGAAGTGCCGGGCGTGGGTCATACGCCGTGGTTGAACGAACCGCTCGCACTGGAGGCGCTGCGAGATTTCCTGGCCTAGATTTCTGTAACCGTCTGCGCCAGACACGGGCGCGACGTTTTGACTTCGCCGGAATCACTCGCGAGCCGAGCTTTCGGACCAGCCCCGGTTTACCTGAGAGCAGGCAGCGCATCCCTGAACACGAGGATTCGACCATGCCCGGGGTCGCAGACGTAAACCTGATTTCGACCGTCGCTGGTAACGCAATGCGAGTCGCGCGCGGTCGCGACCGTGCCGAGCACCGAGGCTTTGCCGTCCGCAGAAATGCCGATCGTCGCCATCGTCGCGCTGTCTCCCCCGGGCAAGTAGAGGTGTGCAAGACCCCCGTTGTACGCGATGATGTCGACGCCGGCGCCCGATGATGCTTGGCCCAGCGGTTTGCCATCGGCGAGACCCAGGACGCTTAACTTGCCTTCTTTACATCCCACGAACAGGAATCCCTGCTCGGCGTCGAGCGCGAGGCCTCGCGAGCCTTTACATCCGTTGGGCCAGCGACTGATGACTGTTCGGCTCTTCAGATCGATCACCACCGACGAATCGCTCCACAAGTTGGCATAGGCGCGCTTTTGCAAATGACCGATCACGAGCGATTCGGGTCCGCCGGGTACTTCGATGAACCCCGAGTGGGCCGGTCGCGGTGTTCCGCTCGCCGGTAGCGAGAAGACTTCGATTCCTTGCGCGCGGGGCTCCGTTACCCACACTTCGTTGGTCTCGGCGACGAACCGCACGTAGTCGGGACCTGCTCCGAGCACGGTGGTCGCAACGATTTTTCGCGATTGCCCGTCAACCACATTGAGGCGCTTCGAGCTGCGATCGGTGACGAAAATGGCGCCGGGGCCCTCGTCGGCCGAAGTGATTCCCTCTCCGTGGCCACCAGCATATTCGGTAGCTTGCGTGAATCCGGAAATCATTTCGGTTTTCCGGGTGTCCGGATCGATCAACATCAGCTTTCCGGTACGACCGCCCGGAACGAGCACGCGATGAAGCGACGGCGCGAGACCGAGGTCGTCGAAGCCGATGCCGCTATCGCCGCCAGGGAATGAAATTGGCGACAGCGTGGTTAGCGTGGCGGCCAGAGCAGCAAGGAACAAGTGTTTCATCATTTTGCGCCATCCTGGTCCGAGCTCAGATCGACGTTGAATTCATGCCCATATCGATCCGCCGCAGACCGGAAAGCGCCCGGGGCCGAATTCTTGCGCAGGTGGTCATGGTTGAGTGCCGACCCCGCCAAACAGGCCGTCGAGGCGGAATGAATAACCGATCCCGAAATAATGATCGACGGTACTGCGGTTAAGGCCGAAGCCCACGTGGAAATCAAGCTGCTGTCTTTTGGTCAATCGCCAGGCGCCGCCGCCGTCGAGCAATTGCGAGGGGCGCCGGTGATCGTACTCTGCGGCGTATTCCATGAACACGTCGCCATGCGATCCGAATTCTCGCTCCAGCGAAAGAGTAGGTTCAAAGGTGGGATTTCTTACCGGGTCGTTGGGAAACCAGGTGACCGTGAACATACCCACCACTTGCCAATTTTCCACGAGCGGGTGCGACCACGGGAACTGGACGTATGGCTGATAGCCCCGCCCCTCGATCTTCGGTGAACCGCTCGGAAAACCGAGACCCGCGGTTGCGGAAAGATCGAAGCCGAGCGGAACCGGAAGCTGGCGCTTGAAGGATACGACAACATTCGAAAAGCCCGACGCCTCGGGACCATTGAAAGCCTCAACATAGCGGGGAATATCGAGCACGAACTCGGTGCAGTGCGCGATCCCAAGACGCAACCGAGTATTGGTCGCCTCAAGAGCATCGGAACCGTGGTGAACGGTCCAGTCGACGCCGTTCTCTGCCTGCAGGCTCCCGGTGGGGACCACGAGGCTTGAGTTGGTCACGTCCGGACGATCGGTCGCGATAGGATCCGCGTCGGTGGGGCATCCTCCAGCGTTGGCGCGCGAACCCGACGACCCAGTCGCGATTGCGAGGAGCACGCAGATTAGCAGCCGGCTGAGGTATGGAGACGATCGCTTGAGCATTCCCGGCCTGTTTGCGGCCGGGGAACTTTTTGCGGGCGGACCTCGGCCAGATTCAATCTGGTCCGAAGGTCTCGTTCGCCTCGAATGAGGGCGGGGGACCGAGCCCGAAGGCTGGTATGTCGATCTCCCCTACGCCGATTTTTGTTCCGGCGTGAACTACTCCCCTTGGAACTGACCGACGCTATCAGCGCGCCGTCCGGTAGGTCAATCAATTTGGTGATGGTGGCTATCAACCTCGCTTAAGCGGTCAATGACGCCTGAGCCACTGTTCGCGTTTCCGAAAGTCGACGCCTTCGAGGTTAGCGGAGAAAAGGGACTCCTCGACCTGCTCCAACAATTCGAAATCTGATCAACGCGACGGCTCCGGCGTTATTCGGCCTTTCAGTACCGTGGCTCCCGATGGCTTGGGCGCAGCGGTACCAACTTCGCGCGTTACGATGACCGTCGCGGCTTCTCGCGGTGGTATTGGCATCGGGACGGTTGCTCTGCCAGCCGAGTCAGGAATGAACTCGGCCGCGAGGATTTCCGGCTTGCGTTTCTCCTCCCACCACACGCGGTACACGGTGCCCTTGGCCCCGGCGCTTATTCCGGCAACCTGAAGAATCGCCGCACGTTGGGCGGCGCTCACCGCGAGAGTCCCGGACGAAATCCGGAGCCGTGCGCTTCCATCCCTCGCCCTATCCGCACCAGTTAGTTTGATGGTCCGTAGATCGGGCGCGGCGACTATGCGCTTCAATGCTTCGTCGGCAGATGCCCGCTCGGCCACGGTCGCGCTGCGTCGTTCCACGGAAACGATTCGACGTTTCAATTGCGCCACGGTTTGGTTCATCGCGTGGAGGTGGCGAAGGTAGTTGGTGGTGCGATGGCTCAGTACCCGCGAGAATTCTGCCAACACGATGAGCGCGGCCAGCGCCAGAGCAAGTCCCATCCCTGCTACGGCCCGCCAGAACAGGGGGCGCCGCCACCAGGGGGCGATCCGGGGGTCGGCGGGCGTTTCCGGAGGGGGAGATAGATCGATTTGCCCGCTCACGATGGCCTTTCCGAAGTCGGCCGCGGCCCGCTGCAACAATCAGAGCGCATTTGGCTGATCATACCGCTCTCACGCCTAATTGGAGAGTAGGTGCGTCATTCAACCGACCCTCGAGGAAATTGACGCCTATTTTGCTGCATGGAGGCTTTCCGATATTAGTAGTTGTTCGAAAATGCGCCAAATTCAGGACATCCACGTTCGCGGGGCGGAGCCGCTGATTTCTCCGCGAGCGCTCAAATCGGAGTTCCCCGCGGATCAGACTGTCGCCGCGGTGGTCGTCGAAGCGCGCGAGACGGTTCGAGCGATTCTGGCCGCCCGGGACCCACGCATCCTCTGTATCGTCGGCCCCTGCTCGATTCACGACCCCGCCGCCGCGCTCGACTATGCGCGGCGTCTCGCCACACTGCGCGAGGAAGTGACCGACGAGATGTTTGTGATGATGCGCGTGTATTTCGAGAAACCGCGCACCACCGTGGGATGGAAAGGGCTGATCAACGATCCGGACATGGACGACAGCTGCAACATGCGCGAAGGGCTGCGCATCGCACGGCGGTTGTTGATGGAAATCAACCGGATGGGATTACCGGCCGCGACGGAGATGCTCGATCCGATAACGCCGCAATACATCGCGGACCTGATCTCGTGGTCGGCGATCGGCGCGCGAACCACTGAGTCACAAACCCATCGCGAGATGGCCAGCGGCCTGTCGATGCCGGTGGGATTCAAAAACACCACCGACGGCAACTTGCAAACCGCGATCAATGCGGTCGAATCGGCCCGCCGTCCGCATTCTTTCCTGGGCATCACCCAGGAAGGGATGAGCGCGATAATCCGCACCACCGGCAATCCTGCCACTCACGTGGTTCTGCGCGGTGGACGCAATCCGAACTACGACAACAGCAGCATTGCGGAATGCGTGAGGATGTTGGAACGGAGCGGCCTGGAACCGCGCGTGCTGGTCGACTGTTCGCACGCACAGACCAGCAAGGATTTTCGCAAGCAGCCGCTGGTTTTCGATACGCTGGTGGCGCAGATTTGCGGTGGTTCGCGGGCCATCATGGGCGTGATGGTGGAGAGCAATCTGGAAGCCGGGAGTCAGCCGATCAACAGCGATCGTTCCAAGCTCAAATATGGGGTTTCGGTTACCGATCCTTGTATCGACTGGCACACCACCGAACAGTGCCTGCGCAGCGCGGCGGCAATTTTATCGGGTACCAAGACCGCAGCCTCTGCCGGTTAAGTCCGCGCCTTCTGTCGGAACCGGGAAAGTAGCCGCAGAGGCCTCTCCTTGGCGATCGATGCGCAAGCTTTCCCCCGCCACGTCCGCTCGGATAGGGTGCCTCGAGTCGACCTGGCGACCGGGGGCGTGCTCGGGCGGCCCCGAGACAAAAGTCGGAGAATGGCAGCTCCACGCACGGCCCTTCTGGACCGACGGCTGGTCCAGGGCTGGCTCAGTCCTGGCGACGCTCTGATTTCAGTCTTTCGCTGATGATCATCGCGTTGAGCGTCGCGGTTGGGCGGACCGGATACTCGGCGGGTTTCCTCAAAGCCTTCAGACGGGCGTCCAGATGCGGAAATTCCGCCAGCGTCTGCGCACGCAATTCCTCCAGACCCGGTCGGGGCAGTTTGCGGCGACCGCCTTCCATCTGCGTCTCGACGATCGCAGCGACCGTCGCGGGGGGCTGGCGGAATTCACGCGTCACGGTGGCGGTGCTCTCATCGATCAGCCCGACCAGATCGGAGTAGTCGGAGCCCGCGGCATTGCGGGCGCGGAAAATCTGCTTGCGGCCTGGGGTAGAGGCCTTGCCTGCAGACAGTTTCATGCGCGGCTCACCGCGGTATTCCACCAGTTTGTAGTTGAAATCGCCCGCGGGCGCGTCGTCGCTGACCGCCAGTGAGGTTCCGACGCCGAACGCATCGATCGGCGCGCCGTCGCCGAGCAGCTCGGCAATCCGATATTCATCGAGATTGCCGCTGGCGAAAATCGGAACGTCATCGAGGCCGGCAAGGTCGAGAATCTTGCGCGCCTGAGTCGCGAGATCGAAAAGCCGTCCGCTGTCGAGGCGAATACCACCCAGCTTGCCACCCATTTCGCGGAGCTTCACCCCGATTTTGGCGGCATTGTGAACCCCCGCGACGCTGTCGTAGGTGTCGACCAGCAGTGTGCTGAGCCGGGGAAAGCTGCCGGCAAAATCGTCGAACGCCTTGAGCTCGCGTTCGTGCGCCATCACAAAGCTGTGGCTCATGGTTCCATAGACGGGAATTCCGTAGCGGCGCCCGCCGGCAACGTTGGCGGTACCGTGAAACCCGGCGAGATAACTTGCGCGGGCGGTAATCAGGGGCGCGTCGGCGCCTTGGGCGCGGCGCGGCCCAAAGTCCACCAGCCGGCGTCCCTGCGCCGCGGAAAAGCATCGGGCGGCCTTGGTAGCAACCATGGTCGCGAACCCAACCTGGTTGAGGATCAGGGTTTCGACAAGTTGTGCTTCGATGAGTGGCGCGCAGACTTCCAGGATCGGCTGCCCGGCGAAGAAAATGCCCCCTTCGCGCAGCGCACGCACCGAGCCGGTGAAGCGCAGGCCGCCGAGAAATTCCAGGAACTCGGGTTTGAACAGTTTGAGCGACTCGAGATGTGCAATCGCGGTCTCATCGATGCGGAATTCTTCGAGCGTCTCCAGAATCCGTTCGATGCCGCAGGCCACCATGTAGCCGCGGTTGGGCGGCATGCGGCGCAGCGAGAGCTCGAAGGCCGCAGTGTCGTTCATCCGCTGCTCAAAGAACGCAGCGCTTACGGTGAACTCGTAGAGATCTGCGAATAGTCCGACGTCGGTCGCATCGAATCTGAGATCAAGCGGCATCGGCGAGTGCCCTGAGCGCGACCACGAAGCGCCGCGTCAGCGGGGCGGCTCGGGCGGCGCCGGCGGCTGGGGCGGCGCAGGCGCGGGGGCAGCCTCCTGCACGATGCGGGTTTCGGTCGCGGCCCGATTGCGCAGCGCCTCGGAAAGGGCCTTGAGCCGCTCCATCACCAGGTAATTGATGGTCCCCGGTTCGTCGAGCGCACCGGCGCGGACTGCGGTAAGCAGCTCGATACCCTGGTCGATGGTGTCGATGGGGTAGATATGAAACCGGCCCTGGTCAACCGCCGCCAGGATTTCGGGATCGAGCATCAGGTTCTCGACGTTCGCGCGCGGCACCATCACACCCTGGCTGCCGGTCAAGCCGATCGCCTTGCACACGCGAAAGTAGCCCTCGATTTTCTCGTTGGCGCCTCCAATGGCCTGTACGGTTCCGTACTGATCGACCGAACCGGTCACCGCCAACTCCTGCCGGATTGGAACGCCCGACAGAGCCGAGAGCAGCGCGTAGAGTTCGGTGGAACTGGCGCTGTCACCATCGATTCCCGAATACGATTGTTCGAAGCAAATCGACGCCGTCATCGCGATCGGCTGCGCCTGGCCGAACCGGGAGCGCAGAAATCCGCCCAGGATCATCACGCCCTTGTCGTGGGTGGAGCCGGAGAGCCGCGATTCGCGCTCGATGTTGACAATGCCCGCCTGTCCCATTGCGACGGTGGCGGTGACCCGCGAAGGCCGGCCGAAGCTGTAGCCGCCGACATCGAGCACGGCAAGCCCGTTGATCTGCCCGACCGCGCTGCCCTTGATGTTCACCACCAGGATGCCGCGAGCTATCAGGCGACGGATTTCCTCCTCGATGAAATTGCGGCGGAGCACGCGCTCGCCGAGTGCGCGCTCGACGTGCGAGCCTTCGACCTTGGTGGCTTGCTCGGCGCGCGAGAAAAACGCTGACTCGCGCGCGAGATCGTCGACCGGTTCCAGTATCGCCACGACCCGCGTGCGGTCTCCGGCGAGGCGCATTCCGTACTCGACTATTTTTTCGAGCGCCGACGCGGAAAACGGAGGGAGGGCCTCGCGCCGCGCCAGCGCGCCGACCCGCGCCGCGTAGTGGAGCGCAGCGTCACGATCGGCTTCGACCGCGGGGCGCATCTCCGCCTTGACCTTGAACAGCTCGGAAAACTCGGAATCGTAGAAGTAGAGCATGTTGTAGAGATACGGCCCGCCCAGCACCACCAGCTTCGTGTGCGCCTCGATCGGCTCGGGCCGAAGTCCGCTGGTCGAAAAAAATGGGATCGGCTCGAAGGTCTCGATCGTCATCCGGCCGGACTTGAGGCTGCGTTTCAAAGACTTCCATACCCCCGGTTCGATCACCGCGTCTTCGAGATCGAGCACCAGGAATCCGCCATGAGACTTGAGATAAGAGCCGCCGATGATGCGGGTGAAATTGGTCCCGCTGCGGCCCAAGGGGTCAATCCAGCGCTCGATAGTGCCGAACAGGTTGCGATAGGTCGGCGCGTCTTCGCTGACCACCGGTGCGCCCTTGGTGCTGGAGTTGTCGACCAGCAGATTGACCTGGTACTCAAACCAGCGCGGCGCTTCTTCGGCCAGCGGGTGGGCGTCTTCATCACCCTGGCGCGGTTCGGCAGCTTCGCGGAAGCGATCCAGATGGGAGAGCATGTGCTCCGCGACCTGGTCGAGGTAGCTGGTCACCCCCGGGTTGCTGAAGTGACGCTTGGTATCCTCGATGGCCGGGGTTATCAGCCGTGCCGCGAACGATCGCTCAATCGCGCGTATGTCCCCGATCAACTCGCGCATCACTTCCTGCTGGCGCATGACCAGCTTGGCGAGCTCATCCTGGAGCTCCGCCTGTGCATGGCCCAGTCGCTCACGCTCTTCATTGGAGCGGGTTGCCATATTTTTCTGGAGAGCTTCAGGAGACTCCGGCATTTTTCCTTCGATCAGCGGGATGAAGACGATCTGCCCGGTGGGCGAGCCCTGGAGCGCGAAGCCGCGCTCCCGAGCACGCGCTTCCAGCCCGCCGAACAGCTCCTGCGCTCGCCGGTTGTACTTGTCGCGCAGCGTGGTTCGTTCGCGATCGAAGTCTTCGCGCCGAAACGCCTTGGGCAGCTGTTCGATCAGGTAACTGACCAGATCGTGCATCTTTTGGGTCAGGTCACGTCCCTGACCGGCTTTCAGATAGATCGCGACGGGAGCTTCCGGACTGCGGAAGTTGTTCACGTAGACCCAGTCGCCCGGGGTCGGCATCGTGGCCGCCTTCTCGTCGAGCAACCGCAGCGCGGATTCGCGTTCGTTACGGGTGCGAAGCCCGCTGACAAAAACATTGTAGCCGGGTGCATCGATCCCGATCGCGAGTCGTATCGCGTCGAGAGCGCGATTCTGACCCAGCAGCTCGCCGGCATCGAGCGACTCCGCGGCGCGGACCAATTCGTCGGCTGCTACCGGAGCACGCCCACGCAGATCCAAGGCTTTCAGTTCCGCGGTCGGTGCCGCAGCCTGCAATTCACGGACAGTCTTGGAGCCGGTTGATTCAGTGTCCATCGAAGTTCCGGCGCTCCCAGGTGGAGTTGCTCAGGAATCCTTGAGATAGATGCGGCGAGCCTTTTGTTTGGGCAGAGTGATCGTCAGGGTACCGCTTAAGAATCGCGCGGACGCTGTTTCCGCATCGACATTCTCGGCAAAGGTAAACGCCCTTTCGACAGTGTGGCGGGGTCCCGCGGAGGCACGCACCGTCAGCCGGCGCCCCAGACTTTCCACCTCGATTTTTTCCGGATCGACTCTTTCCGCCGCCAGGCGGATCTCGTAACGATCCTCGTAGTCGACGATTTCGGCGTTGGCAAACTGTTCGCCCGCGCCGCACTGCCATCGGTCGATCAGGAGCTCGTCGAAGAATTCATCGATGGCGCGTTCGAAATCGCCAAACAGGGTTTCCGAAGGTTTGCGCATGGCTCCCATTCAATTTCCCTAATTTTAAAGCGGCGCGCCAGTCCCGGTCGAGAGTGTAATCGCGCTTGCCAGTCACCCGGGCCGGGCGTATCGTTCGCATCGTGCCGAACATAAGCAAAATCGTGGCTGCGACCGATTTTTCTGAAGATTCGTCGCTGGCGCTGGGCTACGCCGAGGACCTGGCGCACAAGTTTGGCGCCGAGCTGGTGATTCTTCACGTCGATCAGCCGTTGGCGCCGGTAATGGCGAGCCCGGACCTGGGACCGGCGATGGACCTCGGCGCGATGAGCCGGATCGCGGAAGAACAGCGCATTATCGCGCAGCGCGAGTTGGACAAAATCGTGCAGCGCCTGCGCGACCAGGGGCTCAAGAGCAGGAGCCTCCTCAAGGTCGGATCGCCTTTTCTTGAAATTATCCACGCGGCAAAGACCGAAAATGCGGACCTGGTAGTGCTCGGCACTCATGGGCGCACCGGGCTCGCGCACGTCCTGATGGGAAGCGTGGCGGAGCGGGTGGTCCAGAAGTGTCACGCGCCCGTGCTGACCGTCCGTCATCCCGACCGCAAGTTCAAACATCCGCTGGACAAGTAGCGCAGACATCGGCAGATATCGCCAAGCCCGAGGTGGCGTGTCGGTGCGGATTGCCGGATGCTTATCTGCCCTGGTACTTGGCCGGGCGCTTTTCGATAAACGCCCGCACGCCCTCCTTGAAGTCTTCCGAGCGGGTCATCATCGTCATCGATTCGTCGTCCTCGCGAATTGCGGTCGCCAGGTCGGTGAACAGGTGTCGCCACACCAGTTTCTTGGCTTCCGAGACGCCCAGCGGCGAACAGTTGTTCGCGATATGGCCGGCGACCTCGCGTGCGGTCTCAATCAACCTGGCCTGTGGAACGACGCGATGCACCAGTCCGATTCGCAACGCTTCGTCCGCGTCGACCAGCCTCCCGGTAACCGCCAGCTCAACCGCGCGCGCGACGCCAACGATGCGCGACAGCATCCACGAGGAACCGTGTTCGATCGCAAGTCCGCGCTGCACGAAGATCAGCCCCATTCGCGCGTTTTCGGACGCGATGCGGATGTCCTGGTAGAGGCAGGTAGTGAAGCCGAGACCAACGCACGCGCCGTTGATGGCACCGATAACCGGCTTGCTGAGGCCGAGGAGATACGCGTACTGGTTGCGATAGTCGGGACGCTGCGCTCGAAGCCATTCTTCCTGATCGGGAGATGGGCTCGAACCACCCCCGGTCGCGCTGGCGCGCCCGGAAGAAATTTCCGACAACCCGCCCATGTCGGCGCCCGCGCAGTAGGCGCGGCCCGCACCCGTGACGATGATCGCGCCGATGGTGGGATCGCGGTCGGCATCCAGCAGGGCGGTGCGCGTTTCCGCACCCATGGTCGGAGTCCACGCGTTCATTTTTTCTGGGCGATTGAAGGTTACGGTCGCGATGCGATCGGACTTGTCGTAGATGATTTCGGCGAAATTCATAGCTTCCTCCCGCGGGTGGGTCACGGCCGATCAAATCATCAACCGGCCGGGAAATCTAACGCCGCGCCAGTTTCGTCCGTCGAACCAACCAGTCGACCACCAAGACCCCAACCCGGTCCGCAGCCAGGGGCGAGACCGCCGGGTGGCTCGCAAGCGCGGCAATCGGGCGCTTTCATCCGGTGGCGCCGATTGTTAGTTACTCCGAGATGGTCCGCAGACCAGCGTACTTGCACGCCGTCGGCCTGGCGGTTTTGCTCTCGATTTTGACCACGCTCATCGTGGCGCCCGCGCACGCCGTATCCGGCGACACTTCGGCGGTTTCTCAGCACGGAATGGTCGTGGCGGAAACCGCGGAAGCATCCGCGGCGGGCGTCGAGATTCTCAAGCACGGAGGCAACGCGATCGACGCGGCCTGCGCGGCTGCGCTGGCGACCGGTGTCACCCACGCCGCCTCGTGTGGAATCGGCGGCGGCGGTTTCATGCTCTTCTATCTCGCCAGCACCGGAAAATATTACGCACTCGACTATCGCGAGCGCGCCCCGCTCAAGGCGACCGCGACCATGTTTGTCCGCGATGGCCATCCGGACGAATCGCTCGCGCGCAGTGGCGCGCTCGCCATCGCGGTGCCCGGCGAGATCGCCGGCATCGATGCGGTCCTGCGGCGCTATGGGACGATGACGTTTCAGCAGGTCGCGGCGCCCGCGGTGCGGCTGGCGGAGAACGGCTTTGCGCTCAGCCCGCATCTGGCGCGCGAGATCAGCTCGATGGCGGATCACCTCAAGCTCGATCCGGGCCTAGCGGCCGTGTTTCTTAAGCCTGACGGCACCGCCCCCAAACCCGGCGACATCATCTTCCAGAAGAACCTGGCGGCGACGCTCAGGCGCCTGGGCGACCAACCGGCCGAGGTTTTCTACCGCGGGCCCATCGCCGAGGAGCTGGTGCAATTCATCCAGGGTCACGGCGGAATAGTCACCAGCGAGGACTTCGCCGCCTACCAGCCGGTCTGGCGTGAGCCGCTGCACCGTGCGTACCGAGGGTTCGACGTCTACGTGATGCCGCCGCCATCCTCGGGCGGGGTATTGCTGGAGATGCTCGGCATGCTCGAAACCGGACCGTTGGGAGGGCTGGGGGTAAATTCATCGCCCTACCTGGCCCGCATCATCGAGGTGATGCGCGAGGGATTTATCGATCGCGAGAAATACGCCGACCCGGCTTTCGTCAAGGTGCCGGTGGTCGAACTGCTTTCGGCGCAGCACATCGATCAGGCACGCGAGCGTGCGCTGCACCATAAGCTCACGCCGCCCCCGGCCGAAACCGCACACGACCACGGCACCGCGAACCTCATCGTTGCCGACCGGCAGGGAGACGTGGTGGTGCTGACCACGACCATCAACACCTCGTTCGGCGCCAGGCTGATGGATCCCAAGCTCGGGATCATCCTGAACAACGAGATGGACGATTTCGGGGTGGCACCGGGAGTGCCCAACGCGTTTCGCCTGGAGGGCGAGCCGGCCAATGAAGTCGCCCCCGGCAAGCGGCCGCTGTCGTCGATGGCGCCCGTGATCGTGGCGAAGAACGGCAAGCCGATTCTCGCGGTGGGAGGGTCGGGTGGTCCGACGATTGTGACCGGGGTGCTGCAGGTGATGCTCGATGTGCTCGATTTTCATCTCGGGCCGGGTGTCTCGGTGGACCTGCCGCGAATTCATGAGCAGGCGTCTCCGGAAACGGTGATCGTCGAGGAAAAGATGCCTGCGCAGACCAGTTCCGCACTCACACAGATGGGGTATCGGCTGCGCGTGGTTCCGATGCTGGGTGCGGTCGGAGCGTTGAAAACCCAGCCCGGGAATTTGCAGGGCGCGGCGGATGGGCGCAAGGGCGGATTGGCGAGCGGGTACTGAGGCTTAACTGCCGCGGTGGTGGCCGCGCAGGTGCGCGAGCCCCGACGCGGTTATCCTGACCATCAAACCGTCGCCGACCCGCACCTTGGTAACCAGGCCTCGATCATTCGCATCTTCCCACACCGGGAACTTGGGACAGGAAGTGCGCCAGGCGTCCATCACTTCCTGGTAGCTCCGCTCGTGCGGTGCCAGCCAGGTCAACAGATCCAGCATCAGCGACTCGAGTGCATCGCCCATCGATTGCTAAGGTGTCGCTGCGATTTCCGGCAGGTGCAGCCGAACCAGCGCAGCCAGCTCCTCATCTGAAATGGAAGTATTTCGCCCCGCGCTGTACTGGTGGTCGACCCAATCGGTTATCTTGCGGACCCCGTCGGCCTGCTTGCCAACCTGGGTGGCACCCTTAAGCTTGAAATACGAATTGATCCACCACGCGACTCCGGCGGTGCCGGAGGTCTTGTCAACCGCCACCCGCGGCGGGCGGCGAAGAATCCTGCCGGTGTCGAAGATGTTGTAGATTTCCTCGTCCTTGAGGAGTCCATCGGCGTGGATTCCGGCGCGGGTCGAGTTGAACTCGCGGCCCACGAATGGATAGTTCGGGGGGATGCGATAGCCGATCTCGTTCTCGAAATAATCGGCGATTTCGGTGATTACGCCGGTGTCGAGTCCGTTAGCACCCTTGAGCGAGATGTAGTCCATCACCAGGCCCTCGACCGGAGGATTGCCGGTCCGTTCACCGTAGCCGAGCAGCGTGCCGTTCGCGTACATGCATCCGTACAGCCAGGCGGCAGTCGCGTTGGCGAGTACCTTGTGAAAGTCGTTGTGCCCGTGCCACTCCAGGCATTCGGACGGCACTCCACATTCGCGGCGCAGACCCAGGATCAACTTGGGAACGCTGCGCGGCAGTGCAACACCCGGATACGGTACCCCGAACCCCAGGGTGTCGCAGACGCGAATCTTCACCTGGGCGCCACTGGCGGCGCGCAACTCCATCAGCTTGGCGACAAACGGCACCACGAACCCGTAGAAGTCGGCGCGGGTCGCATCTTCGAGATGGCATCGGATGGTGAGACCCTCATCGAGCGCTGAACGGACGATCTCGAGGTAGTCCTCGAGCGCCTGGCCGCGCGTTTTCCGAAGTTTTCGGAAGATGTGATAGTCCGAACAGGAAGTCAGAATGCCGGTTTCCTTGATCCCGATCTCCTTTACCAGCTTCAGATCGGCCTTCACCGCGCGAATCCATCCAGTGACTTCGGGAAACTCGAAGCCGAGCCCGAGACAGCGCCGAACCGCCTCACGATCCAGGTCGGAATACAAAAAGAACTCGGTCTGGCGGATCACGCCGTCAGGCCCGCCGAGCCGATGCAGCATCGTATACAGCGTGACGATCTGATCGACGCTGTAGGGTGGGCGCGCCTGCTGGCCGTCGCGAAAGGTCGTGTCCGTGATGAAGAACTCGGGCGCCGGATCCGGAGCTTCTATGGCCCCATCGAACTCGATCCGGGGGACCGCATGGTAGGGGAACATCTCGCGCAGCAGATTCGGTTCGGCGGTTTCGCGGATTTGCGGGGCCGAGCGCCGCGCGGTGGCGGATCCATTCGGTGACTTTGCCTTGGCCATGAGCGCCTCCTGGGCGGGGAGAGATCAGCGTCGTACGAGCAATATCTTCCGTTGATCAACATATGTCAAGTTGTGTCAACATTAATAAATATCCTATCAACATTAATAAACATGAAATTTCGGGCCCGAAGGCCGGCCCGAATGACCCGGCCGCGCGCGCAGAGGCTTGCGCAGGGAGTTTTCGAGACCCTCGTTTTGACCGGACGCGGACCAGATGGACCCGGCGACACGACTTTCCAGGGAGCGGCTGGATGATGCTCAAAAAACATCGCGCCGTTCGCTTAGAGACCGCGATGCCCGGGCGCGTTGGCCGACGCCTGGGGATTGACCCAGCTTAGCCGTGGTGCCGACCGTCGAGTTGGCGCCGCACTGTGACCGGCAGCCCCCAGTGGGTACACTCGTTCGCCGTGGCCGCAACCAATCCCGGTTCCCGCCAACCGCCGTCGCCCGCGCCGACCGCGAATGCGGTGCTCGCCAGCGCCGCTCCGTCAGCACTGGCAGCTCTAATTTTCTTCTTTAATCTTTGGCGTTTCGGATTATGGGAACCGGATGAGGCGCGCTACGCGGAAATCGCACGCGAGATGGTCTCGGGCGGGTCGCTGGTGATTCCGCACCTCAACTACGTCATCTATGTCGAGAAGCCGCCCCTGCTCTACTGGTTCACCTCGCTCTCCTTTGCGGTTTTCGGAATCAATGAATTCGCCGCGCGGCTGTTCGTGGCGCTGTTCGGCGTGCTGGGCGTTGCGGCCACCGCATGGTTTGCCGCGCGCTGCTTCGACAAGCGCCATGGGCTTCTGGCGGGCGCAATCCTGGCGACGATTCCACTCTACGCGACGATGGCGCAGGTGCTGACCACCGACGTGATGCTGACCACCTTCGTGACGATCGCAAACTTCGCCCTGTTCCTGCACTGGCGCGAGGGTGGCCGATGGTGCTGGCTGGGCTATGTCGCGATTGCCCTGGGCGTGCTGACCAAGGGGCCGGTGGCTATCCTGCTGCCACTGTTGGGGATGCTCGCGTTCCTGATTTGGGAACGCGACTGGCGCGGGGCGATCGCACGCTTTCGGGTGCTCGGCGGACTCGGGCTGGTGGTGGTAATCACCGCGCCCTGGTTCATCACGATGATCGTGCGGGTCCCGGGTTATTTCGATTTCTATTTCGTGGGAGAACATCTGCGGCGCGCGTTCCAGGAATCGTATAGCCACGGCGAGCCGTTTTACTTCTACCTTCCGGTACTGCTGGCGGGACTGTTGCCCTGGTCACTGCTGGTCCCCTTTCTCACCTGGCGTCGACTTGAGCCGAATCCGGCGCGGCGATTCTGTGTAGCCGCGGCAGTGACTACCAGCGTGGTGTTTTCGTGCGCGAGCGCAAAGCTCATCCCCTATATCCTGCCGGCGGTGCCACCCATAGCGATTCTGATCGCCGACGCGATCGTCTCCTGTGCGTGGCCGGTCGGAGCACCGGGAGGTGCGGTCGCCCCACCGGACTCGCGAATTCTCGCCGAGAGCGGACCCCTGCTCGGAATTCTGGGAGCGCTCGCCATTGCGGCGGGCATCTTCGCGGCGCAGTTTGCATCGCCATATCCCATGTACGTGCAACGCGCGCTGCTCGGCGTCGGAGGAGTGCTGGTGGCCGGGGGCGCCATCGTCACCGCTCTGTTCCTTGCCCGCCTAAACGGCGCCGGAATTGCGGCCCTGGTGTTGACCATGGCGTTTGCGTTGATGGGCGCCACTTGGGCGCGAATCGAGGCGGAACCGTTGCGCTCCTATGCGGTGCTCGCGCGCGAGATCGCTGTGCGGGCGCCTGATGCGAAGGTGATTTGCTACCATCGCTACGTGCAGGCGCTCCCCTTCTATACCCGCAAACGTGTCGTGCTGGTCGGCGCACGGACCGAGCTCGGGTTCGGTTCAAGACTTGCGCCAGAAGCGGAAGAGTATTTTCTCAAGAACGACGCCGACCTGCTGCGTCTGTGGCAAACCCCCGGCCAGAAAGTGCTGGTGCTGGACGAGACCGACCTTGCGCGCCTAAGCGAACAGCTCGGCCCGTTGCGCGTGATCGGCGGGGAATTTCACAAACGCGCAATCGAGAAAGCCGGTGAGCGAGCGGAGCGCGAGTAAATATTCTCCTGCCGAGCGCAAGGTCGCGGCCCCGAACCGCCGCTCTTCGTATCTCGCCTTCGCCACCCGCGCGGGCGTCGGCTTGTTGGTCATCGGCATTTTGCTGTGGAAATACGACGCGCGTCCGGTGCTGCACATCCTGGGACGGGAGAATCTTAAGTACTTCGTCGCGACGGTCGCGATTTACGTGGCCGGCCAGGTGATGTCGGCGTGGCGGTGGCAACTGCTGGCCGCGGTGGTGGGAGTGCGCGCCCGCTTTGGTGATTTTCTCGGATATTATTTCGTGGGCTTGTTCACCAATCTGTTTGTTCCGGGGCTGCTCGGCGGTGACGCACTCCGCGCGCTCTACCTCGGCCGCAGGACGCATCGACTCGGCGAGGCGGTTGCGTCGGTGGTGGCGGATCGTGGAACCGGGCTAATCGCCCTGTTTTGGCTGGCGGCCGTCATGGCTTTGCTGATTCCTTCCGCGCTGGCACCGCCTATCATAAAGGCCATCGTGCTCACCGGCGCCGCCGCGCTGGCCACGGTGCTCCTGGCTCCGCTCGCGGCGAAGATGCTGCCCTACCTGCCGCGTCTGCTGCGCCGGGCACTGGGAGTTGTGCATCCGTATCTGCATCGCCCGCTTTCGATGTTGCCCGGCTTTTCGCTCTCCTTCCTGCTGCAGGTATCGCTCGGGCTGGCTCAATGGATCCTCGCGCGCGGGCTCGGGCTACCCCAACCGCTCGCCGTGTTCCTGCTGTGCGTACCAATCGCGAACGTCGCGGCCGGATTGCCGGTAACCTTAAACGGGTTGGGGGTTCGCGAAACCGCCTACCTGGTCCTCTTCGGGATGGCCGGAATGGGACGTGACGATGCGATTGCACTGGGGCTTTTGTGGTTTGCCGCCAGCATGCTTGGGGGTCTCACGGGCGCGATAGCGTTTGTCTTTACGGACTTCCCGGAAAAACGAGGGCTCGAACGGCGCTGAGCGACGAGTCGGCGCTTGACCCGCTGTGCGGGCGGAATGCACGGGAAACACACGACTTTTCCGGGAAATCTTGCGTTCACTTCAGCCGGTTTGTATAGTGCCTGACTAACCACGCGGACAGGCCACTTGGAGAGGCCGATATCATGGATTTTATGAAAACGTTGTTCCTGAACCCGCCGTCCTATGACGACTTTGACGGCGGAGCAGGTTCCCGCTATCAGGCCACCCGCGAAGTTTGGTCTTTTTGGTACCCTACCTGGCTTGCATACCCTGCCGGGATGATACCCGGGGCTCGGTTGCTGGATGCCCCTCCTCATGGCTACTCGGTCGAGCAGACGATTAACGACGCCAAGGCGTACGACCTGGTGGTCTTACACACTTCCACGCCTTCGCTAAGGATGGACCTGCGGACCGCCGAATCGATCAAGGCCGCAAATCCCAATGCCACCATCGCCTTTGTCGGCGGCCATCCGACCGCTCGCCCGGAGGAGGTGTTGAAGCTCTCCAGCGCCGTCGATATCGCGGCCCGCAAGGAATTCGATCACTCGATGGTCGAAGTCGCTCAGGGCATGGATTGGGAGAAGATCGGTGGAATCAGCTACCGCAGGAATGGTTCGATTCACCACAATCCCGATCGGCCAAATCTCACCGACGAGCAACTCGACCAGCTTCCGTTCGTAACCGAAGTCTACGAAAAGAACCTCGACTACCTGAAATACAACAGCCCCTACTGCCAGTACCCTTACGTGTCGATGTATACGGGGCGCGGCTGCCCGGCGAAGTGTACTTTCTGCCTGTGGCCGCAGGTCACCCAGGGCCATCGCTACCGGGTGCGTAGTCCCGAGAACGTGCTTGAGGAAGTTTCGGCAATGAAGTCCAAGTTCCCGAAAATGAAGGAACTCTTCTTTGACGATGACACCTTCACGGCCGACCCGGCGCGCGCGCGCAAGATCGCGCAATTACTGAAGCCTCTGGGAATAAGCTGGTCGACCAACTCGCGCGCCAATGTCGATTACGAAACCCTGAAAATTCTTAAAGACGGCGGGCTGCGTCTGTTCGTAGTCGGCTACGAATCGGGTAACGCGCAGATCTTGAAGAATATCAAGAAAGGCGTCGGCCTCGAACGGGCGCGCCGCTTCACGCGCGATTGCCATGAAATAGGCATTCTCGTTCACGGGACCTTTATCCTCGGCCTGCCGGGCGAGACCAAGGACACCATCGAGGAATCGATGCGGTTTGCGCGCGAGATGGACTGCGAAACGATCCAGGTCTCGCTGGCTTCTCCGTATCCCGGCACCGAGCTGTTCGAATACGTAACCAGGAACGGTTACCTGGCGGTCGACCCCCTGCTCGACGAGTCGGGTTACCAGAAGTGCACCATCAAGTATCCGGGCCTGAGCAACGATGAGATCTACGGTGCGGTGGAGCGCTTTTACCGCAGCTTCTATTTCCGCCCGCGCTACATCTTCAAGTCGCTAAGGAAGATGATGACCTCCAGCGAGGAGGCGAAGCGGCTGCTGAAAGAGGGAATGCAGTTCCTCTCTACCATGCGCCAGCGCCGCCATCAGATGGCTCAGCAGCAAGTGGCCGCCTGAAAATAGCGGGTCCGAGGCGGTCCAAAATTTGAACACTGGGCCTGCCTGGCCGCCCCTGGTGGCCGTCATGAGCTTATTCAGGCTTCTCTGCGACGCCGGCACAATCATCGGCGTCGGCTACTACCTCGCATCATTTATCGCTGCGCTTCGCTTCGCCAAGCGGGCTAGGAATCCGCCGGCGGCGCTCCCGAAGATCGCCCCCCGCGTCGCAATTCTGAAACCACTGCACGGACTGGACCAGTCGCTGGCCGCAAACCTGATGAGCTTCCTCGAAGTGGCGTACCCGCGGCTCGATTGTCTGTTCGCGGTGTCATCCTACGATGACCCGGCGGCGGAAGTGCCGGCCGCGCTGCGCGCGCGCTACCAGTTCGCGAATATCACGCTGCTGGTGGGCGAAGAGCCGGACTGCGCAAACCGCAAAATCGCCAAAGTCATCAAGATGGCGGACCGCGCCGAGAAGGCCGACATCTTCGTGGTGAGCGACGCGGATATTTCGGTCGACCGCGATTACCTTCTTCGAATCGTGAGCGAGATCGAATCGGACGACCAGGTCGGCATCGTGACCTGCGCATATCGCGCGCGGCCAACTGGATCCTTCATGTCGCGGCTGGAGGCGCTGTTCGTCAATACCGACTTCGCACCGCAGGTGCTGTTGTCCTCCGCAATCGAACCGATGCGCCATGCCCTGGGGGCGACGGTCGCGATCAAGCGCGCTGCCCTGGAGTCGATCGGCGGATTTCGCGTGGTTAAGGATCTGCTCGCAGACGATTTCTACCTGGGCAGGTTCGCGTCTCAACAGGGCTGGCGGGTCAAGCTATCCGACTCGCTGGTGACACTGACCTTCGAGGAGACTCGCTTCAGCTCGGTGTGGCGCCGACAGCTGCGCTGGGCGCGCACCGTGCGGTGGGTGCGCCCGGTCAGTATCGCGACTATCTTCTGCCATGCGACCTTCTGGGCGCTGTTGCTGATGCTCATCTCCGGTTTCAGCCCCGCCAGTATTGGAGTGCTGGTCGGTGTGGTCGCCCTGCGGATCGGCACCTCGGGCGTAATCATCTCGCGGGTGCTCAAGCTGCCCGGGCTGGCGCGCGACGCGTGGATGGTTCCTGTAAAAGACTTGTTGGTCGTGGCGATCTGGCTGGTCAGCTTAGTCGGCAATGAGGTTGTGTGGGGCGGAGAGCACTTCCGGAGCGGTCGTGACGGTACGTTGCGCGCGGTGAGGCGGTCGCGGACATCGCGCGCGACGGCGGAATCATCGCATCGGGCGGCATCCTGAGTGCCGCCGCCCAGAAGCCACCTGCCGTCCGGTGTCTTACCCTTGCGATAACAGGCGGCAACTAGAACAAGTCACCGGGTGACGGGCACCGCCCCCCTTGTTCCGGGATCGCCCGCCGACCACTTTATGCGCGACCCCGCTCACACCAAAGAGACTCTGGCGGGTGAGGGGCCGGCACACGTCGAGAGATGAGCTTCCGCCCTAGAATTTGGCCCTTGGCACCGGCAGTCCGGGGACGTCTGCGCGGGTGCGGAAGATCGTTCCCTTGCGCTCCTTGTCGTCGGTGTTGTCCGCGGTCACGACATATAAATCCAGCATGTCGCGTCCGCCGAACACGAGGCTGGTGACCATCGTGGCCGGCAGCTTGATGCGCTTCTTCAAAGTGCCGTCACTGCCGAAATGCACGACTTCGCCCACGCGGACCGCGGCGACCCAAACTCCACCCTGCGCATCAACCGCCATTCCGTCGGGCCATCCCTCCGGCAGCTTGGCGAAAATTCGACGATTCTTGACGGTGCGGTCGGGCGCCACATCGTAGGCCCACACTGCGCCGGTGGTGGAGTCGCTGTGATACAGGAGCTTGCGATCCGGGCTGAAGCCGAGACCGTTGGTAACCTCGATGCCATCGTACAGTTTGGTCGCGCGTCCCGGCGGGTCGATGCGGAACAAACTGCCGGGAACGGGTTTACCGCTGCCCAGCGGATCGAAATTGAGCGACCCGGTATATACGCTGCCCTGGTCATCGACGGTGAGGTCGTTCAGGCCCATGAGCGGCTTGCCTTCCCACTCTACGAACAGGTTGCGGCTTTGCCCCGTGTTTTCATCGAACAGGATGAGTCCGCGGCCGGTGCATACGATTCCCCCGCCCTGATTGAACATCATGCCGCCGACCCCCTTGCGCTTGGGGATGACGGTATCGACCCGGCCGTCGGGATTGCGCCGATAAACGCCGCCGTTAGGAATGTCGCTGAAATAGAAGCGGCCCTGCTCGTCGATGCGCGGAGCTTCGAGCAGCCCGTAGCCGCTGCCAAGAGTCTCGAAATCCATCGTCGAATCCTCCCTCTGCCCCGTTTACCATGGTGCGCGCGGGTTGGGCGAGGACTGCAACCGACAATTCGCAATCGCGGGCTTACCTGTCGCCGGGCGGTCGACGCTGCACGGCCTGCCGCGAGTCGACCGTCACCGCGCCCCGCTCCCCCACCCGCGCAACGCGACCCATGCGCGCGGTCCGTTCAGTCAAACCGGAGCTTAAAACAACTGATTCGCGCAAGCGCAAAAACCATACGGCGCCAGGCAAGGGAGAGAGCCGTTCCCCGAACGGCCTACTTCTCGGCGGTTTTTTGCTGCGCAGCGTTTTGCTGCAGAGACCTGACGAAAAGAACCACCTGCCATCGCTCCGAAGACGACATCGCGTCTGCGTAGGACGGCATCAGCAGGATTCCATTGCGAATAACTCCGTAGATGTAACCATCGGGCAGGTCTTTGCTTTGCCCGGTCACCAGATTTTTGGGCTGGTCCTTGAGCAGGTGGGCCACCGGACCGTTGCCCCCGCCGCTTTCCCCGTGGCAGGGTGCGCAATTCGTGAGAAACCGGGCCTTACCACGTGCAAGGTTCTCCGGGGTCGCGGGCAAGGTATTCTTGAGCCTGACCGTCATTTGCTCGGTGGACATCGGCGGTTCGCCGCGGTCCACCGGCAGCGTGCCGGACGGCATGACGCGTGGGGCACGCGACAGCGGTTGCACGGCTGCGCCTCGATACATGTCGATGTCCCAGGGGAATGGCCACGCGGGCGAAGCCGCGACGACCAGGGTCGCGATGGAAAACATCGCGGCCCTGCCGCTCCCGCGAAGCCAGGTGGAGATGGCCGAGTTCACTACTTTATTTCTTGACCACTACGACTCCGACCATACCCGCCTTTTCATGGGGAACGCAAAAGTAATGATAGGTGCCGGGCACGCTGAACGTGTAGCTGAACTTGCTGCCGGGAGCCATGAATCCCGAATCGAAGGTGGCCGCTCCCTTCGGCTCCGCTGCGTCCCTGGGGTTTTGCGCATCGTCCGGGACGAGCGTCACCGAATGCACATTCTTTCCGGTGTTTACCCATTCGACCCCCTGACCCACTTTTACGGTCACCTTGGCAGGCTCGTAGACCGCGGGAGTATCGGCCATCCTGATAAGGACCGATTGGGTGGCTGCACCGGCCGGACCCGGCAGCATCGCCAACCCCACCACTGCCAGCAGGGCGGCGATTGCGAGGATGACTCGCAGCACCACGCGCCCCGTGGAGAGTCGCTCGCGGGGGCGAATACTAAGGTCAATTACTCCATTTGCCATGGTTTTCCTTGAGATACGCCGCGTTGTCCGGCGTCTCCAACTTCTGTCTTATATAAGATGTACTTATATTGAGTCTTGACGCTATTATCGGAACTTAAGTTTACGGGATCGCCCGGGCGAAGCAAGTAGGGTTTGCGGTTGCGCGGCAGGCTCTGTGCCTTGAGGAAGACCGAAAAGCGTTCGGCCGAGAGCGTGCGGTGCCGGAACCCGATTGCCTACCGTTCGATTGAGGGGCGCGAGACCCGTCTTGCTGCCGGGCGCGGTCGTCTCAACGCGGTCAGGCGGCGGCCGGCGCGGCGGCCTCGCTTTTGAAATCGAGACCGCGGGCGTTGGCATCCACTTTCACGCGCGAGTTGTCACGGACTTCGCCGGCCAGCAACTTGCGGCCGAGCGTGGTCTCCAGCTCACGCTGGATTAGCCGCTTGAGCGGGCGGGCGCCGAAGGACGGATCGTAGCCGTGCTCGGCCAGGTAGTCGCGCGCCTTGTCGGTCAGCTCGAGTTCGATCTTGCGCTCTTCCAGCCGCTTGCGTAGGCGCACCAGTTGTATTTCCACGATCTGGCGCAGCTGTTCGCGGGCCAGCGGATGGAACACCACGATCTCATCCACCCGGTTCAGGAACTCGGGCCGAAAGCTCTGGCGCAATACCTCCAGGCATTCGGACTTCATTTTCTCGTAGTCCTGGCCGCGATAGCCGAGGATGAGCTGGCTTGCGATGTTCGAGGTCATGATCACGACCGTGTTGCGGAAATCCACGGTGCGCCCGTGTCCATCGGTGAGGCGGCCATCATCAAGCAACTGCAGCAGCACGTTGAAAACGTCCCCGTGCGCCTTCTCGATTTCGTCGAACAGCACCACGGAATATGGACGCCGTCTTACTGCTTCGGTGAGTTGTCCGCCTTCATCGTAGCCGACATAGCCTGGAGGCGCTCCGACCAGGCGGGAGACAGTGTGTTTCTCCATGTATTCGGACATGTCGATCCGAATCATCGCGCCTTCATCATCAAAGAGAAATTCCGCGAGCGCGCGCGCCAATTCGGTTTTGCCGACCCCCGTTGGTCCAAGAAAGATGAACGATCCGATTGGGCGGTTGGGGTCCTTCAATCCGGAACGCGCGCGGATAACCGCATCCGCCACCGCCGACACCGCCTCGTCCTGACCGATCACGCGCTTGTGCAGATGCTCCTCCAGGTGAGCGAGCTTCTGCACTTCTCCTTCCATCAGGCGCGACACGGGGATTCCGGTCCACCGTGCGACCACCTCGGCGATATCGTCTTCATCGACTTCTTCCTTGATCAGTCGATCGCCGCTCCCGGCCTTCTTGATCAGGCGCTCTTCTTCGCTGCCAAGTTCCTTCTCGAGCGAAGCGAGCTTCCCGTACTGCAGTTCGGCGACCTTGTTAAGGTCGTACTCGCGTTTTGCCTGATCAATCGCGATGCGGGTTTGCTCGATGTCGGCCTTGATCTTGGAGACCTTCTCAAGGCCGCCCTTCTCGCTCTGCCACTGGGCTTCGAGGGTTTGGCGGCGCTCCTTGGCTTCGGCCAGTTCCTTCTCCAGCCGGGTCAGGCGGTCCTTCGACGCAGGATCGGTTTCGCGCTTCAACGCTTCGCGCTCGATTTCCAGCTGCATCACGCGGCGGTTCACTTCATCCAGCTCGACCGGCATGGATTCTTTTTCGGTGCGCAGCTTGGCCGCTGCCTCGTCAACCAGGTCGATGGCCTTGTCGGGCAAATACCGGTCGGTGATGTAGCGTTTGGAGAGCGTGGCGGCGGTAACCAGCGCGGAATCTTTGATCCGGATTCCGTGATGAACCTCGTAGCGTTCCTTGAGGCCGCGCAGGATCGATATGGTATCTTCGACGCTCGGCTCTTCCACCAGCACCGGCTGAAAACGCCGCTCCAGCGCCGCGTCCTTCTCGATGTGCTTGCGGTACTCGTCGAGCGTGGTCGCGCCGATACAATGTAATTCGCCGCGCGCGAGCATCGGCTTGAGGAGATTCGACGCTTCCATCGCCCCCTCGGCGGCGCCCGCGCCGACCACCGTATGCAATTCGTCAATGAACAGGA
>JAFAHS010000557.1 GCA_019237115.1 Deltaproteobacteria bacterium | reverse complement strand
AGAAAATACAGGACCGGATTGGGACTCGCGAAGTGGTTGACTACCACGATCCTGCCGCCCGGTTTGCACACGCGCACCATCTCGCTCATCATCCGCAGCGGATCGGGTACCACGGTAATCACGTGAAACGTGACCACGTCGTCAAAGCTATTGTCGGGAAAGTCGAGCTTGAGCGCATCGCCCTTGCGCACCTCGACGTGGCGCCACTCGTTGTCGCGAATCTTGTCGCGCGCGTGCGCAAGCATCGCCTCGGATGGATCGATTCCGACCACGTGAACGTAGGGCGGGAAGGCATCAAGCGCCATGCCGGTGCCGACCCCTACTTCCAGCACCTGCTGCCCGGGGCGCAGGTTTAACGATTCGATAACCTCGTGCTCGTGGTCTTCAAACGCGCGGCTGAAGACCGCATCGTAAAAATGCGCCAAATCGGAATAGATGCGGCTCTCGTGCGGTTCGGCCATTTGGTTAAGAATCCTCTGGACTGTGCTGGGTCCGGACGCGGGAAACGATGCTTACCCGCGTCTGTCCCAACACCGCCAAGGGCTGAGTGACCGCGTTACGCGGCGGCGTTGACCCCCCGAAGCTGGCGCTTCACGGATGCGATATCGCGTTTGCGAAAGCGCCATTGCCGCCCCTTCTTGAAGGCCGGGATTATATTGCGGCGCGCAAACTCGTTGACTGTATCGGGGCTGAGGTCGAGCAAGAAAGCAACCTCACGTGAATTCAGCAAAACGTCGTCTTTCTCGGCCATCTTTCCGTCCAAAAGACGCCTTTCTGGTCTGATAGTTAGAACGGACTTTTCTAGCCTGCTCACCTCGTGCAAGTCAAGTTTACCTCACCGGGGTCGGCGCAAAGACCGATTTTGAAGGGGTGTACGCGGGGCCCCGGCGCCTCAAAATGGGAAAGCGGATCCCCCCCCAACAGGACCTGGCGCAGGGCGCGAAGCCGCAGGCGCACCCTTCGACCGCGACCAACCGTGCTCCACTACACGCTGATGGTGGTCAGCTTTCTTGCACCGATAAGGTAGTCGTACCATGCGCGGGTCACGACTATGCACGAGAACAGACCCGTGAGAACGCCGACGCAGAGCGTGACGGCGAACCCCTTGACCGGTCCGGTGCCGAACTGAAACAGGATAAGACCCGCTACAAAGGTCGAAATATTGGAGTCGCGAATCGCGGACCACGCACGTTCATAGCCCAATCTGACCGCCTCGCGCGGAGACTTGCCGGCGCGCAATTCCTCCCGCATCCGCTCATTCACCAGCACGTTGGCATCGACCGACATTCCGAGGGTCAGGACGATTCCGGCGATACCGGGGAGCGTCAGGGTGGCCTGCATCGCCGCCATCACGCAGATCAAAAGCAGGATATTCAGGGTCAAGCCGAAATCCGCAACGATGCCCGCGCCGCTGTAGTAAAAAGGCATGAAAACCAGCACGGCGGCCGCGCCAATGATGAAGGAAAGTTGACCTTGACGAATTGAATCGCGACCCAGCGACGGACCGACCGTGCGTTCCTCTTCGAATTCGACCGCGGCCGGCAGTGAACCGGATCGCAGCACGATGGCGAGATCGTGCGCCTCGTCGAGCGAGAAGCGCCCGGTTATCTGCACGTGGCCGCCCGGGATGCGCTCCTTGATGACGGGATCCGAATAGACGGTGCCGTCGAGCACGATCGCAAGCCGGCGGCCCACGTTTGCGGCGGTGAGCGCGTCGAAAATCTCCGCTCCATGTGAGTCCAGGTCGACCGAGACGTAGGGGCCTTCCAGTCGGCCTCCGGGGCGGACACGGGCATCGGTGACCACGTCGCCCTTCATCAGCACGGGAGACTCCACCAGGTACGGGGTGCGCCCGCCGCGGGCCGGCGCGCCATAGAGAATTTCAGTGCCGGGCGGTGGCCCGTTCTGAATCGCGTCCTGGACGTTGTGCGAGTCGTCGATGAGCTTGAATTCGAGAACCGCGGTTTTGCCAATCAGCTCTTTGGCGCGCTCGGGGTCCTGGATTCCGGGCAGCTGGACCAGGATTTCATTGTCGCCCTCGCGCACCACCGTGGTCTCGCGTACCCCGAGCTGGTCGATTCGATTGCGAATGGTCTCGAGCGCCTTGTCCATTACGTCGGCCTTCATCTGCGACAGGTCGCGCGGCCTAAAGCCCAGGCTGAAGGCCGGTCCTCCGCCGGTGGAAGGCGCGGTGTTCACCACCAGGTCGGGAAATGACTTGCTGGCCAAATCCAGGAACGCGCTGCGCTCGTCGCTGCCCTTGAGCTTGACGACGATGTTCCCGGACGCGTCCTGCGAGACATCGTCGAAATCGATCTTGTTTTCCTTGAGCTGCCGCTTGATGTCATCGGCGCGATGTCCGAGCTGCGTTTTCACCGCCTCGTCGAGTTTTACACTCATCAGCAGATGGGTTCCGCCCTGGAGGTCCAGGCCCAGCTGAATCTTGGTACCGCCGATAATCGCGGACATCCAATCGGGAAGGCCCAGGTTGAGGCTCGGGAGCAGAATGATGATCGCGACGACCGTCAAGATTGCGGCCAGGTACAGCCGCGTGCGCCCGTCGCCCCCGCTGAAGTGCAGGTACAGGAAGGCGACTGCGAGCGCGATCAGAATGAGGAGGGGGGCAAATGCTTGAGTGTCCACCCGACTTAATTAATTCCCGCGGCGACGCCGCGCCACCCTATTCCTTGTCTTTCTTCCCGGGCGCTTTGCCATAGGCCGATATCGAGGCAATCTGGGGACGTTCCACTCTCACGCGGACATTGGGGGCAATTTCGACCGTCACCAGCTTGTCGCCAAGCTCGGTAATCCTGCCCACGATGCCACCGGTGGTAACGACTTCATCGTTGCGTTTGAGGTCTTTGAGCATTTTTGCATGCTCCTTGGCTTTCTGCGTCTGTGGGCGAATCAGGAGAAAATAGAAGATCGCGATAATCCCAACTATGGGCGCCATCTGCAGCAAGGTCGACGCTTCCGAACCTTGTTGGGCGCCGGCAGCTTGCGCCCAGGCAATTCCCTCAAACAGCATCAGTCAGTGTCCTTGTCGCCCGCGTCGCCTACTTGCAGCGCCGCGGTCATTGAATTTACATACGCGCGGAAAGTTCGTGATGCGATAGCAACCCGGGCTTCGCGCATCAAGCGCGCGTAGAAAAACAGATTATGCTCTGTCAGCGCGCGCGCTGCGAGTATCTCGCCCGACAAAAACAGATGACGCAGGTAAGCGCGGGAGAAGGTCCGACAGGGGCGGCATTCGCAATTCGCGTCGAGCGGACCCGCATCGCGCGTATACTCGGCCCGCTTGATCGAGAGCCGTCCCGCGCTGGTAAAGGCCGAGCCGTTGCGGGCATTGCGGGTTGGAATTACACAATCGAACATGTCGAAGCCCATTCCTACCGCCGCGAGCAGCTCGGCAGGCATGCCGACTCCCATCAGGTAGCGGGGGCGGTCTGCGGGAAGCAGCGAGGCCGACAGGGCCGCCATTTCCAGCATCTCCTCCTTGGGCTCTCCGACAGATAATCCCCCCGCGGCATAGCCATCGAACCCCAGCGAGGTTATCTGCAGTGCACTGGTGCGACGCAGGTCGGCGTGGGTGCCGCCCTGCGCGATTCCGAACAAGGCCTGGGTGCTGCTCCTCCGTGCACGAAGTCCGCGTTCGGCCCAACGCGCCGTCAGCTCCAGGGATTTGCGTGCCTGGTCGCGCGAGGCAGGATAGGGAGTGCATTCGTCGAGCGCCATCATGATGTCGGCGCCCAGCGCCTCCTGCACCTCAATTGCGCGCTCCGGCGTCAGCATCACGGGAGCACCGTCGAGGTGTGAGCGAAACCGAAGGCCCTCCTCCGAGACCGAACTGATCTTGGCAAGACTCATGGCCTGGAAGCCGCCCGAATCGGTGAGGGTGGCGCCGGGAAATGCCATGAATCTCCCGACCCCTCCCAGCGCCCTCACCAGGTCGGGCCCCGGCCGCACCAGCAGATGGTAGGCGTTTGCGAGAACCAGCCGATAGCCGATGTTCCAGAGTTCGTCCGGAGACATCGCTTTTACGGCGGCGCGCGTGCCCACCGGCATGAAAACCGGAGTTGCAACCGCGCCGTGCGCAGTGCGAAGGCATCCGACACGAGCCAGATCGTCGTTGGCGGTGATGGAAAATTCGATTGGCCCCTCCATTACAGAATCAGCATCGC
>JAFAHS010000528.1 GCA_019237115.1 Deltaproteobacteria bacterium | reverse complement strand
TTTGCAAAGGCTCCGCCCGGTTGGTTTGGAAATCAAGCGGGACCCTTGCTCGCTCTCAAAGAAGCGCTGATGCGACCTTGATTCACGGAGCCGCTCTTGCGGGAGGCGTTAGCTTGCCATTCAGTGAATATCCGGTGGCAAGAGGAGAGCGCGCTCCTCGGGCGCTCGTCCGGTCGCGACGAGCCTGCAACCGGTCAGCGCGTCAGCCTTCGGCTCGAGAATGGGGAGGCCTGTCTTTTCAGAAAGCAACGCCCGTAGAGGCGCGACGAGACCACCCGCCGCGAAAAGCGGCGCGTCCGGACCCGAGATGACGGCAACCAACGCCGCGAGATGCTCGACCGCCCGATCCCGGATGCATCGAGCAGCCTCATCGCCCGCGACAGCCTGTTCGAGCACCAACGGCGCGAGTGCGGCCAGGCGGTCTGGACCGAGGTCTCGCATCCATCCCGCCCGCAGCCCCTCGATGCCGCCGATCGCACGAAGAGTCTCGCGGCTGAGCGCGTCTTTCGGCACAGCACCGTCGAGTGCGGCGAAGCATTGTCGCAACGCCTTCCGGCCGATCCAACTCCCCCCTCCCCGATCCCCGCCGATCCATCCCCATGCACCTCGCTGAATCGAACGGCCATTGCCATACAACCGATGTCCAGCGACGCCGGTGCCGATGATCAACAGGCTGCAAGGCGCCCCGAAGTCCGCTCCGATGAGCGCCGCGTACCCATCGCTCATCAAACAAGACCGCGCAAAGGGCGGACAAGCGGTCAAAAAGTCCTTGCCGACATCGATGTAGGCTCCGGCTGCACCAACCGCAAAGACGACCCCTTTAAATTGCTTGTTGGGTCGCCCAACGACAGAGCAGCAGTGACTCCAGACATCGACGACGCTCGCAGCCGCCCTCTCCAGATCCGTCGATGGATTGCATGGACCTCCTTTCGCCTCGGCGAACACAGTCCCCTCGATGTCAACGAACCGTCCTCGGCTGCGGGAGCCGCCACCGTCCACGCAGAAGTAGAGTTCGCCTTTCTCAGCTTGGATCATGCTCGAAAAATCAGTGTCTTCAAATGCGCCGGAGGGGCCACGGTTCTGTCGAATCCGCTCGGTCATGTCGAGCAGCGTGAGAATGCTTTTCGCCTGGGTCAGGATCAATGCACCGATGATGGCGCCCGATATTCCACCGAATGTCCGCAACCCGCCTCGTCGAAGCTCGAAAGACAGCGGTCGATGCTTCGATGTTCGACCGTATTCCCGTGCGAGCCCTCATTAGAGAATCGTTACAACGTGTATCAAATTCGAATGCGGTGGAGGCCCCTGCTTCGCTCCCGGAAGCAGGCTACCGATGCTAACCATAATAGCGGTCCCGGCAAATTATTTCAAGACCTGCAGCGATATGAAAAAACTTGATGAGCTGATTCCTGCTGCCTAGCGTCCTCCACAAAAAGGAGTCCGCCTGATGGATGTGTCACCCGCCGAGCATCGGGCCCTGATCTCAGAGCTCGAGCATCTGATCTCAGAGGAGCGAAATCCGAATACCATGGAGATCGACCTGCTACCCACCGCGGAGGTTCTGCGCGCCATTAATCGCGAGGACAGATCAGTGCCGGATGCGGTCGGAAAAGTGATCGCCGAAATTGCTCGCGCGGTTGACCGCATTGTTGATGCCTTCGGCAAGGGCGGGCGGCTCATCTATATGGGGGCGGGCACTAGCGGACGATTGGGGGTTCTAGATGCGGCTGAATGTCCCCCGACCTTCAGCGTTCCCGGCGACATGGTAGTCGGTTTGATTGCGGGCGGCGCGGATGCTCTTGTGAGAGCAGTAGAAGGCGCCGAGGACGATGCCGAACAGGGCGTAGGGGCCCTAAAGGGCATCGGGCTAACCCAAAAGGACGTTGTCGTCGGCATTGCCGCCAGCGGCCGAACGCCCTATGTGGTGGGCGGGCTGACCTATGCCAAAGCTCTTGGCGCGACGACGGTCGCCCTGTCTTGCAATCAAGAATCCGCCATCGCGCGCATCGCCGACATTGCCATCTTGCCGGTGGTCGGGCCCGAGGTTCTGGCCGGCTCGACCCGTTTGAAATCGGGTACGGTGCAAAAGCTTGTGCTCAACATGCTTACGACTGCGAGCATGATTCGCCTGGGAAAGTGCTACCAGAACCTGATGGTTGACCTTAAGCCGGCCAACGTGAAGCTCATGGCCCGGGCGGCGCGCATCGTTATGCTGGCAACGGGTTGCGCAGCGGAACAGGCCCAAGAGGCGCTGAAGCGGACAGACAACGACGTCAAGCTCGCGATCCTGATGACGGTTACTGGTGTGCCGATCGAAGAGGCTAAGCTGACTTTGCGTAGGGCGGGCGGCTTCCTTCGTAAGGCGATTGCTCGCTCGATTTAACAACAGCGCTCCTTTCCGGAAAGTAACGTATCCAGGCCGCGCTCCAGCGGGTAGGATGAGGCCGCCTTGAACGGCCTTGCTAACGCTTTCACCAAACACGGACTTCCGGTACCGGGCGCCTACTTCAAGAACAAAGAAAGCAAACCGCAGGCGGCCTTCGTGGTGGCCAAATCAGGGAAGAGTGCGGCAAATCCGAAGCCAACCACACCGAAAGCGACGAAAAAGCAAGCGAGCCATTTCCGGTACGCCACTAGTTAAACCTGTCAGTTCAGCGCGCAGGAGTAACCATGCGCATCTGAATATCGATGTCATCGCCGATGCCGCTGGTGGCCTCGATCACGGGGTTCCATTTCAGACCGAATTCGCTTCGGCGCAAATGGGCAGTAACCTTCCAAGCGAGCGCGTCACTACCGCTCTTAGCCGGAGACTGTAGTTCGACGTGAATGACCACTGGCCGGGTCTTGCCATGCATCGTTAATTCGCCAGACACATCAGCGGATCGGTCCCCGATCAATTGCACAGAGTTACTCTTGAAACTGATAGTCGGGTATTTTTCGGCATCGAAAAAATCTGACGCCAACAAGTGATGATCCCGAGCCGCAATGCCTGTGTCGATACTCTTAACCGAAATCGTCGCTTCAACGCGCGATCGCTCCCACTGCGCAGAATCAAAAGTGACCGTGCCGGAAAAGTCCGTGAATTTTCCCGTCACTACAGAAAGGTATTGGCGGACGCGAAAACTCATCTGGGAATGGGCGGCATCCAAAGTGTATTGCTCCGTCGCGAAACCGGCAGTATCCAGAAGTAGCCACAACAATAGGGGTCCCAGGCTTTTCATAGGTTTCAGACTCAGCCTCATGGCTCCGGGTTTGTCCAAGGATTAAAGACGGGTGTTCCGGCCGCCGCTCATTGGATTTGAGAGGACCTCGCTTCCGGCTCGTACAACGGCCTCCGAACCTTCGACCGGATCACTTCCGAGGAGCCGACTTCAGGGTAGTAATCCGCTTCGATGAGTGCATTGGCGGAGATAAGCTTATTGACGACGCGCAAGAGATCGTAACACGGATGAGTTGTGGATAGGGGAAACCCGAGCGCAGTTGTGTCTCGCGCCCTCCGTTTGCTAGGTTGGCGTACATGCCGCCGCCTGTGCCCGAACAACTCAGCAGGACCATTGAAACTCTTTATCGCTCGGAATCGGGCCGGGTTCTGGCGACGCTCGTGCGCCTGCTAGGAGACTTGGATCTGGCCGAAGAGTCGATGCACGAGGCCTTCGCTGCCGCATTGGACACATGGCCGAAGACCGGCATTCCGGACAAGCCTCGTCCCTGGCTGATTTCAACGGCACGCTTCAAGGCTATAGACGCTATGCGCAGACGCGCGCGCTTCGATGGAGCACAGAGAGATCTTGTTGCCCATATGGAATCGCGCGCCAACGACGCTTCCGGCAAAGATGAAGAGAGGGGGGATGAGGAGATCGAGGACGATCGCCTTCGTCTGATCTTCACCTGCTGTCATCCTGCTCTGCCTGCGGAAGGGCAGGTCGCTCTCACTCTGCGCGAAATCTGCGGCCTGACCACGGAGGAGATTGCCCGTGCATTTCTGGTTACGCCGGCAACGCTCGCCCAACGCATCGTGCGCGCCAAGGCAAAGATTCGAGAGGCATCGATTCCATACGAGGTACCGGCGCCGCAGGAGTTGCCGGAGCGACTGGACGCGGTGCTTCAGGTCATCTATCTCGTCTTTAACGAGGGTTACTCGGCTGCGGCGGGAGCGGAAGTAACGCGGGCTGAGCTAACCGGCGAGGCGATTCGATTGGGACGGCTGCTGACCGAACTCCAGCCAGAGCCGGAAGTCATTGGGCTGCTTTCCCTGATGTTGCTGCAGGAATCCCGTCGCGCCGCGAGAACCTCTCCATCCGGAGAGCTGATTTTGCTCGAGAATCAAGACCGCGCGCTCTGGAACTGCGAGCAGATCGGGGAGGGAGTGGCATTGGTGGAGAGAGCCCTGAGCTCCCGCCGCTTCGGGCCTTACACACTGCAGGCTGCGATTGCAGCCGTTCATGCGGAGGCGGAATCGACCGCTGCGACCGACTGGCGGCAGATTGTTGCGCTTTACAACCAATTGGTACGTATTCAGCCTTCGCCGGTTGTGCATCTCAATCGCGCCGTGGCAATTGCCATGCGTGACGGTCCGGAGGCTGGTCTGACGCATATCGACGCGGTGCTGGAACACGGCGAATTAGCAAATTACTACCTGGCGCATTCAGCTCGTGCAGAGTTGTACCGCAGACTGGGCAGGACCGCTGAGGCTCGGGCTTCTTATGAGAAAGCTCTGGCGCTGACCCAACAGGAACCGGAGCGGAAATTCCTGGAAGAGCGGATTCGCCAGTTGAAATAAAAAATGCAATAGCGGTCGAATTTCGGTCTCTCGAACGACTACCTGATAACAGAACGATGTGCTGCGGCTCT
>JAFAHS010000472.1 GCA_019237115.1 Deltaproteobacteria bacterium | reverse complement strand
CCAGCGTCTTCTGGTGCGGTCGTCCCGATTGCGAAACCCGGATTCGGGAGGAAACCCGCGCTACCTGCCGAGCCATACCGTTCAACCAGAACCATCCGGCGGGCACGTGCATTGTGTGTGGAGAGCCCGCCTCCGAGCGCGCATTTTTTGCGAAGTCATACTGAAGGTGGCGTTTGCCTACGACCGCACAGATCGTCGCTGAGATCACCGACGGAAACGGCTACGCGATCCTGCCGAATCTGATTCCGTCCTACGAAGCGGCCGCAGCGCGTGAGATTTTGCTCAAGTGCTCCGAGGCGCCATTGGTAAAAGGGCTGCCTGCCCGCAATCCCGCCACCGGTCAGCGTACGGTGGGCAGTTTGTTGCACCGGGGCGTAATGTTTGAGTGCCTGGTGCAAAATCCCGCCCTCATGGAAATAGGTGAAGCACTGCTCGGCGACGATATGACGCTCAGCTCCTATGCCGCCCGAATCCTCGAACCGGGAGCGAGAGAAATGGGCGCGCATATCGACTACCCGTATTGGGCGATGAGGGGTCCCTTCGCGGTCCGACCTGCACTCATGCTCCAGGTCATCTGGATGATGCAGGACTTTACCGAAGGAAACGGCGCGACCCTGGTCGTCCCGGGAAGCCAGCGGCGGGGAGTGCCACCGGACGCGGCCGTATTTGCCAAAGAAGCGGTCGTGGTCACCGGATCGAGCGGAAGCGCCATCGTATCACACGGGTTGTTGTGGCATGACACCTCGCGCAACCGCAGCGACACGCCCAGGGTCTCGATGCTCATCAACTATGGCTTGAAGGTCATACGGCCCATGGAACCTGGCATCGCAGTCGTCCCCGACGAGGTGATGGAGCGAGCGACCCCTCGGCTGCGACGACTATTGGGTCTCGATTTCGCCGAGTCCCTGCGACGTGACCTGGCGCGGCGATATAAGGGTTAGCGGAGTGCTGGCAGCGGCGCAAAATGCCCGCAATTTCAGGGGCTTTTCTGGCTGACCGACGAACCGCCCGACAGGACCCGGGCTTCCGCCTGGTCATCCCGTCGGCTACGGCCAGTAAAACAGCTTTTATTGGCGCTCTGGTAGGCGGGGGGTGCACATTTTCGCCGCCACCAGTGGACGTAAAACAAATTTCTTGGTAATCCCTCCTGTGGCCAAAGCACCACGGAGGGATCCGGTGGATGGCTCCAAACTAAGGAGGAACTATGAAGGTTTCTAGTGGGAAGGTTGTTGTTGTCCTTGCGTTGGCTCTGGCGCTAAGCGCTCTGGCCGCGCCACAAGCCCGCGCCCAGAACGCGACAGTGCGCGCCGGGTATCTGACTTGTCACGTGTCGTCGGGATGGGGGTTTATCTTCGGTTCGTCGCGGTCGGTGGCCTGCTCCTATGCGATGCAGCCTGGCTATACCGAATTTTACACCGGTTCCATCACCAAGTTCGGTGCCGACATCGGCTATCTGTCCTCGGCCGTCATGCTCTGGGCCGTGTTGGCACCTACGACCAACCTGGGTCAGGGCGCCTTGGCCGGGACCTATGGCGGAGGCACGGCCAGTGCGGCAGTGGGGGTAGGGGCTGGCGCCAACGTGCTCATCGGTGGTTTCAATCACTCCATCGCGTTGCAGCCGGTTTCGATTGAGGGACAGAACGGGCTCAACGTCGCCTTGGGGGTTGCGGCATTGACGCTCAAGTTCAACACGAACAAACCCGCCAAGAGTACTCCCTGATTTGGCGAACTATTCTTGAGGATTGAGAGCCGCGCGGGCCACGATACCCCGCGCGGCTCATTTGCGCTGCCGAATCCATCTCGAGCAAGACAACTCGCCGGATTTGCCTGTGCTCACGACTGGGCCCGGCGGCACTCGGCTGGTGGATCTGGACACCTGAAGGATTGGGGAACGGCGGATCGTCGCGGGTTCGGTTTTTGGTGTCTCAAGAGCTGGTCTCTGCGCAATCAATCCAGCGCGTACTTGATTTTCATGGCCGAGCGGACTTCGTCCATGGTCTGTTGGGCCAGCGCACGGCCTTGGCGCGTCCCCTCGTTGATGATCTCGCGCACCAGTTGTGGTTTGGCTGCGAACTCGGCGCGGCGTGCTCGGATCGGATCAAGGAAGTCGGTGAGGGCTTTGACCAACCTCTCTTTTACTTCGACGTCGCCAACGGTCCCCTTGCGATAACGATCCTTCAGATCCTCGACCTCTGCCTTATCGGGGTTGAACACGTCGTGATAGGTGAAGACCGGATTGCCCTCGACGTGGCCAGGATCGGTGGGATGGATTCGGGTCGGGTCGGTGAACATTGACATGACGCGCTGGCGCACCTGCTCGGGCGAATCTCCAAGGTAGATGCAGTTGCCCACCGACTTCGACATCTTGGCACCGCCGTCCGTGCCGGGCAGGCGCGCAACCTTGCCGAGCAGCGCGCGCGGCTCGATGAGAATCTTCTTGTAGAGGCGGTTGAAGCGCCGCACGATCTCCCTAGTCTGCTCGATCATCGGGAGCTGATCCTCGCCCACCGGTACCAGGTCGGCCTTGAAGATGGTGATATCCGCGGCCTGCGATATCGGATAGCTCCAGAATCCGACCGGAATTCCCTTGGTGAAGTTGCGTTGCTTGATTTCCTCCTTGAGGGTCGGGTTGCGCTCGAGCGTGGCGACCGTGACCAGGTTCATGAAATAGATGGTCAGTTCCGTGAGCTCCGGCACCATTGATTGCACGACAATTTTGGCCTTGTGCGGGTCCACTCCGACCGCAAGATAGTCGAGCGTCACTTCGAACACGTTCGCTTCGAGCATTTCGGGCCGCTCGAAGTTGTCGGTGAGCGCCTGGATGTCTGCGATCAGGATGAAGGTGTCGTATTCGTCCTGCAGGCGCACGCGGTTCTGAAGAGAACCGACGTAGTGGCCCAGGTGGAGCGGGCTGGTAGGTCGGTCGCCGGTAAGGATTCGTTTCGGCATGGGTCGGAGATTCTCTACTTGAACAGGCTTCTCAGGGTCGTGAGGTTCTCGATGTCTTCTTTGCAGTCCGGTCCTTTGGGGGTTTCCAGGCACATCGGAATTCCCGCAAACCGCGAATCGTTCAGCACTCGCCGAAATGCCTCCACTCCAAGATGGCCCCTTCCGATATGCTCGTGCCGATCGACGCGGCTGTGGAACGGCCTGAGCGAATCATTGAGGTGAAAAGCTACCACCTTGTCGAGGCCGATACATTCATCGAGTTCGCCCATGGTCTGCGCATAGCCCTGGTCATCACGCAGGTCGTAGCCGGCCGCGAAGGCGTGTTCGGTATCGAAGCACAGCCGCAGGCGTTCGCCTTGGTGCACAGCATCGAAAATCTGGGCCATCTGACGAAACGAATAGCCCAGGTTGCTTCCCTGTCCGGCGGTGATTTCGAGGGCGACTTTGGTCTTGAAGCCCTTGCAGGCGGTGTGCACTTCATCCAGCGATTTTGCGATGGCGCGGATGCCTGCCTTCTCGCCGGAACCAACGTGCGAACCGGGATGTGCAACCAGGTAAGGCACGCCCAGCGCTTCGCAGCGTTCGAGTTCATCGATGAACCCTGCGACCGAGCGCTTGCGCAATCTCCGGTCCGGCGCGCCCAGGTTCAGGAGATACGAGTCGTGGGCAATAACCACGGCAATGCCGGTTTCCCTCTGGTTGCGCCTGAACGCCGCGATCTCATCCTGGGAATAGGGCTTGGCGGCCCACTGGCGTGATGACTTGGTGAAAATCTGGATGCACTCGCACCCGGCCCGTTTGCCGCGCGTCAAGGCCTCGCCGACCCCGCCGGCGATCGACATGTGCGCCCCGAGCAATGGGCGATGGGCGTCAGGCATTCGTACCGCCCGCTGCGCTCACGATTTGCCAAGAATATAGGCTCGCGGACTCGGAAAGAAGCGACCCGCTCTCTTGCTCGAGCGGTGCGAGGGCGGTTATTCGTAACCGGGTGCGAATGCTGGCTCGATGGGTTGTGCTCACGGGGACTCTGGCGCTCGGAGTGGGATGCGCCAAAGCTTTGCAAATTCCGCCGCAGGCCACCTATACGGAGATTCAGGCGTCCGGGGTCGCCGCCAAACCGCCGAACTGCGATATCAAGGTTTTACGACACGAGCCACTCACCGAATATCGGAAGGTAGGCATCATCGAGGGCACCGGTAGCGTCTACGCGAGCGAAGAGGATGTCCTGCCGGTCGTCAAACGCAAGGCCTGTGAGACGGGCGCCGACGCGATCATCATTCTTGCCAGCAAGTCGCAGACGACCGAAAACCTGGTCGGCTACTACATCAACGCGGTCGCGATTGTATACGGCAAAAATTCCAACATTCCGATCGGCCCCCACATCTCGCACTAGATTCGTGAATTGAACCGCGTGTGGTCGTGCGGGGTCGCGTTGCTGGCGTAATCCGCGCATGATAATGGCGTACCCGCGTGGCCAAGCGAACCATAAAGTCAATTGGGCTGGTAGTTAAACGCAATCAGCCCGAGGCCCTCGCAATCGCGCAAAAGCTCGCCCAGCACATCCGCTCCAAGCGGATTGTGGCGCTCGCGGAGCCGGAAATCGCTGCCCGCATTGAGGCGGTGGCGGTGTCGCGCGAGGAACTTGCCGAGCGTGCGGACTTTGTCGTGGTGCTCGGAGGCGATGGAACGCTGCTCGGCGTCGCGCGCCTCACGGCCGCTCGCGCCACCCCGATTCTCGGGGTCAACCTCGGCGGACTGGGCTTTCTCACCCAGGTCGCGGTCGAAGAAGCGCAGCAGGCCATCGATCGGGTACTCAAGGGAGACTATGAGGTCGATCATCGGATAACCCTGGAGGTTATTGTCCAGCGCGCGACCAACGACCTGCGGCGCATGGATCGCTTCATCGCCGTCAATGATGTGGCGCTCAACCGCGGCCCGCTGGGAAGAATGCTCGAGCTCGAGGTGCGTGCGAACGACCAGCCGTTCTGCACTTATCGCGCCGATGGTTTGATCATCTCGACCCCGACTGGCTCCACCGCCTACGCGCTGAGCGCCGGTGGCCCCATCGTATTCCCGACCCTGGGCGTCGTGGTGCTGGCGCCGATCTGCCCGCACACCCTGTCCAACCGTCCTATCGTGCTGCCTGATTCCACTGAACTCGAGGTCCGCGTGAACGTGTCCGATCACGACGCGACCCTGACTGTCGACGGGCAGGAGTCATCGATGGTGGGTGCCGAAGACCTGATCCGCATCAAACGGGGCGCACACGGCGTCTCGCTGGTGCGGTCCGAGCATGGATACTTCGAGGTGTGGCGGAACAAGCTGCGCTGGGGCTGAAGCGGCGATGCTGCACGAGCTGAGGATCCGCAATTTCGCGATCATCGAGGAAGCAACGCTCGAATTTGGTCCGGGGCTGAATGTCCTGTCCGGAGAAACCGGCGCCGGTAAGACCATCATTCTTACCGCGCTCGGCTTGCTGCTGGGCGGACGTGGCTCCCCGGACATGATCCGCTCGGGCGAGACCGACGCGACGGTCGAAGCGATGTTTGAGCTGGAAGGCGAGGCCGCGCTCGAAGGGTTTCCCGATCGCGACCGTGCGCAGCGCGAACTCCTGGTGCGTAGACTTATCGCAGAAGGCGGACGATCGCGCGCTACCATCGATGGCGACCTGGCTACCGTGCAGAACCTGGGACGCATCGGGGCGACGCTCGTGCAGGTCTATGGTCAGCATGAACAGCAGTCGCTGCTGCGCCCGGAAAGCCATCGTGAAATCCTGGACCGCTACGCACGGCTGGAACCGGAGCTCTCCGAGTATCGCCAGGCGTGGGATCAGACGGCCAGGTTGCGGGAGCGCCTGGATGAATTGGACCGGCGCGAGCGCGAGCGCGCCGATCTGCTCGATCTCGCGCGCTTTCGCATTTCGGAACTGGAGAAGGCGGCGCTGGTGGCGGGAGAAGACGAGGCGCTCGCCGCCGAAAGAAGCGTGTTGGCGAATGCGACCAAGCTCGCGCGGGCGGCGACCGAGGCGGAGGCGATGCTCTCCGGCGCCGAAGGCGCAGCGGTCGACGCGGTTGCCAGCGCGCAAGCGCGCCTGGCCGAAGCCGAACGGCTCGATGCGAAACTCAAGGAACCCCTTGAGATGATTCGTACCGCGCGCATCAACCTCGAGGAGGCCGCTCATACCCTGTCCGGCTATGCGCAAAAGGTCGAAGCGGATCCGCGCCGCCTGGAGCAGGTCGAAGCACGAATTCAGGAACTCAATCAGCTAAAGCGCAAGTATGGCGGTTCGCTGGCAAGCGCGATCGCAACCCTGGAACGCTCGCGCACAGAAATCGCCGAGCTGGAGGGGGTCACCGAGTCGAAGGCGCAGGCACAACGCGATCTGACCGAGGCGCTCGACGGACTCATCGAGCGCGCGGTCCGGCTGACCGCGCACCGCAAACAAGCCTCGGCCGATTTGAAACGCCGGATGGAAGCTGAATTGAAGACGCTTGGAATGCGCGCGCCCGTCTTTGAACCGCGAGTGGAGGTGCTGAATGGGGAAGAAGGCACCCTCACGCATCGCGAAATCGCACTCGGTCCCGCAGGTGCGGACACGGTGGAATACTTTATCGCGCCCAATCTCGGACAGCCGGCGATGCCGCTTGCGCGGATCGCGTCGGGCGGTGAGCTGTCGCGCGTGATGCTCGCGTTGAAGCGGTTGGAAGCGCAGCGGCGCGGAATCGCGACCATGATTTTTGACGAAGTTGACGCGGGAATCGGCGGCGCGGTCGCCACGGTGGTTGGGCGCAAGCTCAAGCAGCTCGCCAAATTTCATCAGATTCTGTGCGTAACTCATCTGCCGCAAATCGCCGCGTTCGCGGACCGCCATTTCGTGGTTGAAAAGGAGGAGCGCCGCCGCTCAACCAGGAGCAGGGTCACGCAGCTCGACGAAGAGCACCGCGCGCCGGAGATTGCGCGCATGCTCGGAGGCGAAGGCAGCAGTGACAAATTCCTGCGCGCCGCGAAAGAACTGCTGGAGCGCGCGCAAGAGTAGAAAGCGTCGCTGGCTTGGACAAAGACGCGGCGGAAGGTAACGGACGCGGTCAACTCTTTGCGGAGGAGCGCAGCTCGCGGCCCGATTGCCTGAGTTTCTCTCGGCCGTCCTGCGAGAGGCCGATGCCTGCGGGCAGGTCCGGGCGTACGATCTGGATTGGATCGAGCAGGTCGCCCACGTAACCCAGCGCGTATGCACCGCGTTGATAACCCATCAGCCGCAGCAGTTCCACCGGCAGGGTGCGCGCGACTTCCAGCGGAACCGCGAGATACTGATTCTCTTCCTGACGGAGCCAGGAAAGGTTGTAGGTGATGTTGATTCCGACCCGCGTGTCGGCGGAACGATTGGCCCCGCCCCCGTGATAGACGCTGCCACTGTAAAAGAGGACCGAGCCTTTCGTCATCTCGCCGGCAACGGTGTCTTCTTCCTTGAAACGCAGCTTGTCATCGAACCGATTGCTTCCGGGAATCACCCGGGTGGCGCCGTTCAGTTCGGTGAAGTCGGTCATCGCCCAAATCGTATTGCACTGGACTTCGAAGCCTCGTGGAAACCTGAAGAAGTCGAATGCCCACTGGTCCCGGTGGATGGCCTGCGCCGGCTCGCCCGGGCCGATCGCAATCACCTGGGTGAGATGAAGCTGGAAGCTGGTCGCGTGCGCGAGGAATTTCTTGCAGGTGCCGAGCGCCAGTGGATGCATGACCAGTTCGCGGCATTTCTGCGAGCGCGCGACCAGGGCGCCGGTACGCCGCGTATTCTTTCCGGAGAAGGAGTCAGGACCGGGACTGGTTTGGTCGACCCACGGGGTAAGCTCGGCGTTGAGTTCATCGAGGTAGCCGGGCGCGATGACCGAATCGACGATCACGGCGCCGTCCGCGCGCAAAACCGCGGCGACCTCATCACCGGAGCATGATGCCGGCAGATGCTGTAGCTTTTCCTGTTCCATCTCGAATTACCAATCCGTAGTCTAGGCCAGGTGCACGCTCGAAGGTACGCCAAGCGCTGGCCTCGAGGGCACATTGCGTGTACATAGCACAGGCTAAAGGTGGTGGTCGCGTAAGGAAAGGGCAAGGGCCGCCGACCACGGCTGAACGACAGGAGAAATGCTCAGCAGAGCTTGATCGAAGGGAGTTCGAAATGACTTGAAAGCCGCGTTGTGGCGTTTTTCATAATCCCACCCATCAGCCACGCGGCCAGAATGGACACCTCCCGCCACGAATGCCGGGCGTCTCTCGGTTTTTGAGCGAGCGGCTCCCCTCAACGCGGAGTTATGTTCCTTGGTCTTTCTGAGCTTCCGCGGAAAGGTCATTGGACCAAAGTAGGATATACCGAGCGCTCGCCGATTGGCATCGTAGTGCGCGGGCAGGGTGTTAAACTGGTCCGCGACTATTTGGCGAAACAATCCCGGTAGCAGTGCCAACGTGAGTCGATCCAACGAATTCTACAATCGTCCAGTCGCCGACCTTTCTCTTGTAAGCTGCCGCAATTGCGATCTTTTGCAGCGCCTTCCACCTGTCGCGTCGGGTGGCTCGGCACGTTGTCCGCGTTGCAATGAAGAAATCTGCCGCCGGCACGAGGACTCGCTGCCTCGTACTCTCGCGCTCGCGATTGCGGCAGCGCTGCTTTACGTCGTCGCAAACTCGGTTCCCATGCTTGGGCTTAGCGTAGTCGGCAGGGAGGCATCGACGACGGTGTTCGGCGGCGCCATGCACCTGTGGTCAGACAGGCGTGACACAGTCGCCGCGCTGGTGCTGTTTACCGCGATTATTGCTCCGGCGCTGCAGATCGGGTTCATGCTGGCCATTGTACTGGGAGCCTTGCGAGAACGACCACGCCCTTGGGTTGCGGTTCTGTTGCGCCACCATCCTCTTACGAGGATCTGGAGCATGATCGAGGTGATGATGCTGGGCGTACTGGTCGCGCTGACCAAAATCGCCGAGTTGGCAACCGTGGTGCCCGGACTCGCCCTGTTTGTTCTGGCGGCCCTGGTGTTCGTGCTTGCGGCCATGCAATCGGGATTCGATCCGCACGACGTATGGGAACGGATCGAATGGGCCGATGCGGAGGTGGACCACGCGCCGGCAGTGAGGCTCTCGCCGGAGACTTAGTCATGGGCGCAACCCCTGCCACTGCGATGCAATATGGGCTGCAGAACTGCGGCGCGTGCGGACTCCTCTCCTGGCCCGTACCCGGTCTGCCTGAAGGGCGCTGCCCCAGATGTGCGGAACCAGTCGCGTTCCGCAAGCGCGATAGTATCGAGCGGACCTGGGCCCTCCTGCTTGCCGCGGCAGTTTGCTACATCCCGGCCAACCTTCTCCCGGTATTGACCACTACCACCGCGACCGGCACTGACTCCGACACGATCTTGCAGGGGGTGATATTGCTGTGGTCGCCGACCGGGTGGCCGTTGTCGCTGATCGTCCTGATCGCAAGCATCATCATCCCCAGCGCGAAGATCGCCGTGCTGGCGTATTTGCTGATAACCGTGCAGCGCCGTTCGGTTCGGATTAGCGAGCAGCGCATCCGACTGTTTCGCATGGTCGAGATCATCGGGCGGTGGTCGATGGTGGATGTTTTTGTCGACACCTTCACGGCGGCATTGGTGCAGCTCCAGCCGCTCATGTCGGTCGAGCCGGGTCCCGGGTTGTTTTTCTTCGCGATGGTCGTGGTGCTGACAATGCTGGCGGTCGAGTCTTTCGATCGCCGTCTGATTTGGGACGCGGCCAGCGAACAAGGAGTTCAATATGGCTGATGAGCGCACAACGCTCCCTACCGTACCGCAATCGAGGGGCCTCTCGCCGAGGCGGACCCGGCTCTCGGTAGTTTGGATAATCCCGATCGTGGCCGCGGCGCTGGGAGTCTGGGTTGCGGTGACGAGAATTCTCAGCGAGGGTCCGGAAATCACCATCACCTTCGCATCCGCCGAGGGACTCGAAGCCGGTAAAACCAAGATCAGCTACAAGGGTGTCGACGTCGGCACGATCACCAAGATTCGTCTCTCCGAAGACCACATGCGCGTCATTGCTACCGCGCAGATGGCGCCGAAGACCGAGGACTTTCTCACCGACGATACGCAGTTCTGGGTGGTCAGGCCGCGCATTTCCGGTGCAACCGTCACTGGACTTAGCACGCTGATCTCCGGCTCCTATATCGGGATGGAGATCGGAAACGCCAAGACGAGCAAACGCGAGTTCATCGCACTGGAAACGCCGCCGGTTGTGAGCGAAGGCGTGCCCGGCCGATTCTTCGTGCTCCAAACCTCGAACCTGGGCTCGCTCGACATCGGCACGCCGCTGTTCTTTCGTCACCTGCAGGTCGGGCAAATCGCCTCGTACCGCCTGGACAAAGGCGGTCGGAGTTTCGTCATGCGGGTCTTTGTCAAGGCTCCCTATGATCAATACGTCAATCCGAACACGCGATTCTGGCAGGCGAGCGGGATCGACGTGCAGCTGTCCGCCAGTGGGCTCACCGTCCGGACCGAGTCGCTCCTCTCGATCCTGATAGGCGGTGTCGCGTTCGAGACTCCAACCGATACTACCGAGGTCCTGCCTCCTGCGGATGCCGAAGCAGTTTTCACTCTCTACTCGAGCCGCGCGGAGGCGTATGAGCCTCCACCGAAACACCCGCAAACCTACCAAGTAATCTTCAAGGAGTCGGTAAGAGGGCTCCTTCCCGGGGCACCAGTCGAACTTCGCGGTATCAAGATCGGCCAGGTGACCGACGTTCGCGCTCAGATCGATCTCAAAACGGCTCAATTCTCGGTCCCGGTAACGATCGAGCTTGATCCGCAGCGCCTGGGCGTTGAGGTCATCGGTCAGCCGTCGCCGGCCGAACTGGAAGCGGCGCGGCGCAGAACGATCGATAGCTTGGTGGCGCACGGGGTGCGGGGGCAACTTCGCACCGGGAATCTGCTGACCGGCGCCGCGCTGGTCGCATTCGATTTTTTCCCCGGCGCCAAGCCGGTGAGCGTGGACTGGTCGCAGAAACCGGTTCAGTTGCCGACCATACCGGGTGATCTGCAGACCACGGAGCGGAAAGTTGAAGATATCGTGGACAAGATTGACCAGATGCCGTTTGCAGCGATCGGAGACGAAGTCAAGAATGCGCTGGGTCAACTGAACCTCACTCTGGTCAGCGCGCGCGGGACTTTGAACACCGCCGACTCGATGATCTCGCCCGATTCACCGCAGACCCAGGAGGTGAGCAGCACGCTGATGGAAATCAGCCGGATGGCGCGATCGCTGCGGGTACTTGCGGACTATCTCGAGCAACATCCGGAAGCGCTCATTCGCGGCAAGCAGGGGGAGCCAAAGTGATGAGGACGAGAACCACCGTTACGACTGCCACAGGAACCGTCACAGCTGCCGGTTTAGCGCAAAAGGGCGCACGGGCCGCCGGCCCCCGTCTTCTGATGATTGCTTTGCTGGCGGTGACGGGATGCGCCTCGGCACCGGCCAAATTCTATTCGCTTAGCTCGACGTCCACGCCGATTGGGGCGGCGCCTGCAAACCTGGCGGTGCTGGTCGGACCGATCTCGATTCCGGCCGGGGTGGACCGGCCGG
>JAFAHS010000213.1 GCA_019237115.1 Deltaproteobacteria bacterium | reverse complement strand
GGCACGGGTCTGTTGTCAGGATTTTCCGATACGCATTGAGCGGCACTGAACCAGTTGCTTCCCACGTTGCATACATCGTTCATTTTGAGTCTCCTTCGCCATCCGCCGTGCGTAGTCGTCGCTGTCAGATGCAGGCTAACACCGCCGTATTCGCGCTCAAGTTGGGGCGTTCCCTAGCTAGTTCGGCTTCTAACGAAGTGGCCTCGCGACTTTCCCGAATGAGCTTGCGGCCGCATACAACCAGCACTTCGAGGACGCTCTACTCTTCGACCGTCGTGTGCTCGCGCGTAGTGCCGTCGACGGAACCCGTCGAGGCGCGCACGTGACCGAGCTCGAGACCTTGCTCTTTGCCTTATTGGATTAGGGGCGTTCCTAGCTGCGAACGTCCCCAACTTGCACGAGCGCCGGCGCTCGCCTTCAATGGACACGAAACCGGCTGTCGACTGCGCCGGTGACGCGGGGGCAGTGGACGTTTATTCGGGCGGCGCTGTGAGCGCGGCCGACTCAGGAGCGCACAGCCAGCCGATCACATCGGAGAATAGCCGAGCATGTACTCGTATTGGTATCCGTTGCTGGTGCAGTCGCTGTAGTTCTGCGTCATCGTGTGCGTTCGGGTGGTTCGGCATCTACGGGATTGCCAGGTACACCGGCTGCGACCACAGAGAAGTGACCGTGTTATAGACCAGCACATTGACGCTTCGATACGCCTGGACAATCGCAGGCGGGATCTGAAACGTCACATGCGTGTTCGAGCAAAACAGCCCGTAATTTCCCGGCAGGATGACGGCGATCGGGTTGGTGCTCGACCAGTTTCCGGGGTAAAGCTTGGCGCCGCAATCGGCCCCGAAGTTGTTTCCATTTACCCAGATGCACTGGTTGTTGCTGCAACCAAGCCCCAGGTTGGATATGGCAGGCTTGGCGGTCGGCAGGAACACCTGCGCCGAGCTTCCCTCCCGTTGCGAGACCTGCACATACAGGCCGCCGCTCTGGTCCATCATGTTGCCGACATTCCACTGGGAGGGTTGAATCGCAAACGTAATGATTTCTTGAAGCCCGTTTGCCGAGTGCGTCAAGCTGCCACCGGAGTAGGTCCCGAGCAAGTTCCGGTTCAGGTCGTACAAACTCACGCTGGATGTGGTGTCGAAATCGACCCCGTTGATCCATATGCAGTTCAGGTCCTGGCATCCGTAGTCGGCGGACGCCACGTCGGGCGCGCGCATTCCGGATGTCAATTCGCTCGAAATATCGACGACGTACCCCGGTGCCACCACTCCAGGGTGCGGGTTCGCGGAAAAATATCTCGCAGGGGTATTGGGCCACTGCATCATCGTTACCACATTCAGCCAGCCCGTCGCTGGGGGAAACGGGATCTGGATCGCCGTCCTGGCCGTCGTTACCGCTGCGAGCATGTTGCTGTCGCTCTCCCAGCTCTCCTCAACGATGATCGGAGCAGAAGTGGGGCCGATTTCAAGGTAAATGTCTTCGAAGACCGTATTGAGGTCGGGAACATTCGGCGTTCCCTCGTAGATGTCGATGGCGAACATGCTCGGAATCTTTCCGGTCGCTCGCAGATCGGAGATCATCTGGCTGAGCCGATTGGGCTGGTACGCAACCGAGAAGCCAAAGGTTTTCGAGGGGTCGAAGACGGTGCAGTAGTCCGACCAGAGCCTCTTTTCGAATGCCTGAGGCTGCCTTGCTGTTGATCCACCCAGTTCGACGCTCAGGTCGTAGACAATCCGCACGTTGGAATACGCCAGAGCCGAAGAGACGAGCGAAATCGTGCTCGCGATGAAATTCCAGCTCTGCTGATAGGTTGCCTCATTCCAGGCGGCCCATGAATCCGGCATCGCGCTCCCCTGCGGAGCGAACCGGAAGTAAATTTGCGTAAACCCCGCCGATGCGATATCGGCCAGCAACGACCTCAGGTTCTGCTGGTGGATCGGCTGCAGTTGGGCCAGGCTCGAATCGACGACGTGACCGTATACGTAGTTCGGCGCATAGGACGCACCAAGGGGCGCATACCAAAGCATCAAGGCGAGCTTGCGCTGGCCCGCCGCGTACATCTGTGCAAGCTGACTCTGGATTGCACCTGGATTGACGTGATAGGTCCCGATGACGGGCTTCACCCCGTCGGCGGAATACCAGACAGCCTCGGTCGGAGTCGTCGCGTAGGCCCCGATGTCCCAAAACACATAGTTCGATCCACCCGCCTCGAGCGGGGATGGAGCCTGGGCAAAGGCCAAGCGTGAAAGCACGAGCAAGAACAAACCCAAACAGGCGCGATATTGGAAGGCGCACTTCATCGCAGTCACCCCCGTGGCGATCGGATAGCGATGCTTCTTTTTCACGTTCCCACGGTTGTAGAAACGTGTTTGCGCGTCAGTTTGGGTTGGCGTGCGAGCGCAGAGAAGCGGTCTTTTCGGGGTATGCAGGCGATTGCACGGTTACGCCCTGTCGAAGCCGCTTCGAGTCAGCACGCTTTAAGACAAGCGCGCCTGCAAGCGTGAACGGCGGTGCCATCTTGGTCCCGAAAGTGCCGGTCTGAGGGTTGCCGGTAGAGGGAGCCATGCTTGCGTTGTTGGCCGGCGCCGTTCTGAGTGGCCGCAGGTCCAGCATCCAGCAGTTGCTCGTCGAAGGAGCTGCGCGACCAAGAACCAGGTCGGCAGGTGGCTGCCGAACGGAAACCTGATCTCGATCGATCGGTAACGGCGGACGAGTGGAGTTCTATTCGGGGGCGGCCGTGATGGGTGCCTCCGAGGCTTGCGAATCCGCTCCATGCCAACAAATCGGACTGCTATCCGGCTCAATTTCAAGTTGTCGTCTTGCGACTTGTATCAATACTCGGCCAGTTGTGTCCGATTGTGGCACCGCCCATTCGGCCTGCAATAGAGCACGTTCGCTCGCAGCACCAAGGCGTTCAAAGAGGCCAGCGGCCTCCACGAAGCGTTTGTTGTGAGCTTCGGCATGGACATACCATAAATACGGCGTCTTCGCAGCAGTTAAGACTGTATTCGGAAGTTCAATTGCCGATTCCGACGTCCACACTTCAAACACTATCGCCCCGTCGTCACCGACTACACGCACGCGGTACCGCCATTTGTGCCCCAGCGGTTCCCAACAAATGCGAATCGGATCACGGCCAAACCGACTCCCTCTCGGACCGAAAGCCTCTAACCCTTCCGCGCTACCGCCACGCATCGAAACGCTTGCCTGAAGCGTAGGTCGATCTGGTCTGATGCGAAGGGCGCGAAGCTCTGGGATCAAGTCTCGCTTCGTCAGGCGACCAAGCTCCACCCTTTGCACGCCATCGCTCCGCGCCGTAAACTGACCCGGGCCCTGCATTTCAAAGATAACCCCCGTATCGGGATAGGCAAGAACGATCCGTGCGCCCTTCTCGAGCAAGAAGAGGGAATTTTCATCCACCGCAAGCGCTATTCTTGGTGTCACTGCCTGACGATCGGTGATGATCCGCGCAAACCCCTCCACTTCAGTGAGTATGGCAACAGGTCGTGCAGCAACCGCGGCTGTCGCAAGACCATGCAGTACAAGAGCAAGGGCAATTCGAAATGCAGTTCCTCCTTTCAGACGAGGAGCACTTGTATTTTGGTTGGGCTTCTGATCAAACACTCGGGGACTCAATATTGACTCTTCAGTAGCAAACTGTCAGTCAGATTTTCCGCAAAGACAATCCATGGAAATTCATTGAGCCAATTGCCAACCCACAACGGAAACCGGTGAATGCCCTCGCAGCGGGACCTCCCCCAACGCCTGCGGAGTCTGATCACAGGTCTGACCCATCCATAGAATTGGATCTACCCTATCGAACACGGCCTTAGTCATCAGAATAGGAAACCCGAGCGACTTTGTAAGTTCTTGCAGTCGCGCCGCAACATTTACGGCATCACCGATGGCCGTGAAATCCATGCGCTCTTCACTACCCAAATTTCCAACAACTGCTTCGCCGTAAGAAATACCCACCGCGAGATCCAGTCCTGCGTTCATCGACTCTGGCAACAAAGCCAGCAGCCGGCGTCCGTGTGTCACAACGTCCCGCGCGGTTTCGAAAGCAGCGCCGCAAGGGTCTGGATGCGGCTCAGGTGCGCCGAACAAAACCATGAGGCCGTCGCCGCGAAAATTATCGATGGTCCCGCCGCGTTGGTGAATACGCGGCGTAACTAACGCAAAATACTCGTTTAAGACACGAAAGGTTCGTTCGGGTTCGCTCATCTCTGACCATGTGGTAAAGCCCCGCAGGTCGACGAACAGGAACGCCATGGTACGACGTCCTACACCTGTTCCAAGTCTCCCTGCAAGGATTCTTCGAAGCACCTGCGGGCTCACATAACCAGCGAATGTCTGCTCAAGCTGCATCCGCTCCCGTCTAGCCAACGTTAATTCTCTAGACGTGCGAATAGCCGCAACAATCACACCTCCCAAAAGTGCTCCAAACGTTTCGAGTCTCCATCCTATCGTCACCAGGACGGTCGACAGGATCAGCACCCCAACCCCAGCAGCCGCGAGTCCCCAGAAACGCAAGCGCACGCCAGGAAACCAAGCGATCGCCAAGAATGCCAATATCAAACCAGCCTTACTCCATTGAGGTGCACTATTAATCAACCCGCTTCCGAGCATAGAACGCAAAAGCTGCGCGTGGATGATCACCGCTGGAGGTGCTGTATTTGGATACTCCCAACCCACAAGCGAAACCGGCTGTGAAACCCGATCCACATAGGGCAACACGCTACCGACAAGGACCACCTTCCCCGTAAACCACTCCTTCAGCTTCTGGCGTTGATGCAGCCGAGCGGCCTCGAATACTTCGACTAGCGGTATGTAGCTGAATGCCGAGCCTCTCGTGTAATCGATCCACCCCGGCAACTGCGCGGTACTGTCTCCGCTTAGACGGTATGAAACCTCCCCGGCTAACGTTCGAAGTCGAGGCACCGACAAACCTGGGTCGAAGCGACGAACGACTCCATCTGGATCAAGTGGCATTTGCGCCGTCACTAGACTACGTTCGCCAATCACTGCGACGAACGGTGCATACGGAATCCGAAGGCGACCTTCAGAGTCTGAGTCCACGACTGCAACTACCGCAGTGCGTTGGGTGGCGTGACTCAGGCCACGCAACAATGCAGCGTCAGATCCTGGTAAGAGATGATCGAAAGAGCGGACGGGAAGTACAAGGTCGATGGCAATCGCGCAGGCGCCTGCATCGGAAATCGATTCGAGTGCCTGACCCAAAGGACGGTGAATAAGCGCAATTGGCACGTCAACACTCTGCAATGTTCGTTCATCGATTCCAACAATCTGAATCTCGGGCCCCGTTCTCGTATGTAAATCGGGTCGTAGCGACCGGATGATTTCGATTTGAATATCGAACAACCGATTGTCCAGCAAGGCGAAGGAATCCCACCGCAACAGTGCTGTGACAAAAACCAGCGCGATGGCGACACTGCTGATATGTCGAAAAATCGGAATATATGGAAGTTGCGTGAACAATTTCGCAAAGTTTCGATTCGCGCCACTGCAAAAAATGAGATGGCCAGTCGATAAAGTCAAGGCCGCAGCCAAATTCTCGGCAATCCGACACCACCGACTAGTGCTAACCCGGTTGGGAAGTTCGCGAAGTCACGCTACCGTTCGCTGCGGCATACCTTGACCCCATGCCGGACAATTTCGATGCGACGCTCATTTCGGCCGCATCGCAGCGTAGAGCCTACCGACTCGATGTCGCTCGACGCGAAGGTCTACTCGAGATTACTGGGTTACGAGCCAACATGAGCCTTTAAGAACAGTCGTGCCAACTTGGTGCTATGCGGAACGCCGCCTCTGGAGATGCAATCTTAAGGGCTATTCCTCGAAAAACGACCCTGGAGGCAGCCTAACGCCAACTTTCTTAAGGCAAATTGCTTAAGCAAACACTGCTGCGATCCGGTACTGCCGCATATGCCATTGTAAATGCCGCCCGAAAGAGCTAATTATTTGGACCGAGGTGGCGTTTACTCTCTGCCGAAAAATGGAGGATTCTGTGTCTACGGTCCAAGGGGGCATTAACGCTATCAATGACGTCGTTGTACGTCAGCTAGCCACGCGCGGGCAAGTTCGTAGCTTTCCCAAAAACACCGTGCTTATCAATGAGGGGGATCGCGGTGATGCGATGTTTGTCATCGTCGCCGGTCGCGTAAAGGTTTATGTGTCAGACAATCAAGGTCGAGAGATGGTGCTGGACATACGTGGCCCAGGTCAATATGTCGGCGAGATGGCGTTGGATGGGAAACCGAGGTCGGCTTCAGTTATGACCTTGGAGGTCACAACCTGCGCTATGTTGACGCGAGAAACACTCCGAGTTGCTGTTACAAGGGATCCGGATCTCGCGATGTCTCTAATTTCAGAGCTGATAAGCCGTGCCAGAATTGCAACTGATACGATTAAGAACTTGGCGCTAATGGATGTTTATGGGCGAGTCGCTCGACTACTACTGGCGCTTGCTCAAGAGCGAGACGGTAAACTCGTCGTACCGGAGCGACTAACCCAGCAGGACATTGCGGATCGCGTCGGTGCTTCTCGCGACATGATTAGTCGAATATTCAAAGACCTTACCGCTGGAGGTTACGTGACCGTAGTAGACCGGCGTATCATCTTGAACAGACGACCCCCCTCACGTTGGTAGAAAGGCGAGCCTCGCTCGCACTTCACCAGTACTCGCCGGAATTCAAGGTTGATTTTTGTGCCACCTCAAGAGGTCCACTCAAAAAAAATACTCTGAGGATCTCAGTTGAAAGGGGACTATCCAATGCGCCTGGGTAACCTTAGGACACTCGCATACCCCTCCCTCAGCACCTTCTTCTGCACCTTCCCCATCGCGTTTCTCGGCAGCTCTTCCAGCTGCCAGATCCTCTTCGGGACCTTGAAGCCCGCGATCTGATCCTTCAGGCAACAGATCACCTGTTCTTCACTCAGGTTCGCGCCGGGTTCCATCACGACGAACGCGCACACCGCTTCGCCGAAGTCTGGGTGAGGCAGGCCCACCACCGCCGACTCGATCACGCCGGGCAGCGCGTCGATGTAACCCTCGATCTCCTTCGGGTACACGTTGTAGCCGCCGGTGATGATCAGGTCCTTAGCGCGGCCCACCAGCTTCAGGTATTCGGGCGCAGTGCCGGGCGCGCCCAGGCAGCCGAGGTCGCCGGTGCGAAACCATCCGTCCTGCGTGAACTCCTCGCGCGTCTTGTCCGGCAGCCGCCAGTAGCCGGTGAAGATGTTCGGTCCGCGCACTTCCACCATTCCGACCTCGCCGGACGCAGCCGGTGCGCCGTCGGCCCGCGCAATCCGGATTCCTACACCCGGTAGCGCCCGCCCCACTGTGCCGGCGATGCGGTCGCAAACCGGGTCTCCGAAGTACGGGTTGGACGCCAGCATCAAGGTCTCCGACATCCCGTAGCGCTCCAGCAGCGTGTGGCCGGTGCGGCAGCGGAATTGCTCGAACGTCTCGGCCAGCAACGGCGCCGACCCGGAAACGAACAGGCGCATCGTCGCGCACGCCTGCGCATTGAGCTCCGGTTCCTGCAGCAAGCGCGTGTAAAAGGTGGGCACCCCCATCATCACGGTGGCCAGCGGCAGCAGGCGCACGATCTGTGCGGCGTCGAAGCGCGGAAGGAAAATCGTCGTCGCTCCCGACAGAAGCGCGCAGTGGCAGGCGACGAAGAGGCCGTGCACGTGGAAAAGCGGCAATGCGTGCAGCAGCACGTCGCGCCGACCCGCCTCGCGCTCTTTGCGGAAACCCCAGTACTCCTCCAGCACGAGCGCGTTGGAACACAGGTTGCCGTGCGTCAGCACCGCTCCCTTGCTGCGGCCGGTGGTACCGGACGTGTACAGAATCGCTGCGGGCTGGTGCGAATCGCAGAAGACGGTTGCGAACTCGCCATCGAAGTCGGCCGCCTGCTGCGTAAGCGTTCCCTGCCCGTTCTCGTCGAGCGAAAAGATCTTCGCCGCGGGCTCGAGCGCCTCGAACATCGCAAGCCGCTTGGGCGAACACACTACTGTCGCGGGCTGCGAATCGTTGACGAAGTGGCGCAGCTCGGCTTCCTGGTACGCGGTGTTCAGCGGTACGTACACCATCCCGGCCCGCAAAGCCGCCAGGTACAGCATCAGTGCTTCGGGGGACTTTTCCACCTGCACAAGGAGGCGCGCTCCCGGCTCCGACCCCAAGCTCGCCAGTAGCCCCGCGATGCGCCCGACGCCAAAGTCCAGCTCGCTCCAGGAGATCTCCAGATCTGCCAATTGCAGGCATGCGGCATCGCGATCGGCCGGCATCCGCTCCCGGATCAGTGCATACAGGTTGGCGTTTTCCATCGCCTTGTTTCGATCACCTGCTAGCTACCCGGTCTTGCCTCGCTCATTTCGCGCCGCTCGCGCGCGGCTCGCCAGTGGAAGTACGCCATCAGCACGAGGCCGATCACGATCATCGGCAGCGACAGCCATTGGCCCATCGACAGGCCCCAGGACAGGTACCCGAGGAAGTCGTCGGGCTCGCGAGTGAACTCGACCAGGAAGCGCAGCGCGCCGTAGCAGATCAGGAACATGCATCCGACGGTGCCCGGAAGGCGCGGCTTGCGGCTGAACAGCCACAGGATCAAAAACAGCAACACGCCTTCGAGTGCGAACTCATACAGCTGCGATGGGTGGCGCGGGATGTCGTCGTGCGCCTGCGGGAACACCATCGCCCACGGCACCACATTCGGGTCGGCAGCGCGGCCCCAGAGCTCGCCGTTGATGAAGTTGCCCAGCCGGCCGGCCGCCAGCCCCACCGGAATCATCGGCACGACGAAGTCGGCCACCGTCAGGAACGATTTCGCACGCGAATGCGCGTACAGCAGCATCACCAGGATCACACCGATGATTCCGCCGTGCGAAGCCATTCCGCCGTGCCAGAGCTTGAAGATCTCCAGCGGGTCTTGCAGATATTCGCGAGGCTTGTAAAACAGCACGTAGCCCAGGCGCCCGCCGACAATGACGCCAAACACGCCCCAAAAGAGCAGATCGTCGACGTCCTGCAGTGTGATTCCGCGCCAGCTCTGGCGCGCGCGCAGGCGGCCGAGCCAGGCGAACCCCAGGAACCCGACCAGGTACATCAAGCCGTACCAGCGCACCGCCAGCGGCCCGATTCGGATGGCGACCGGGTCGAAGGTGGGGGCAACGAGCATGGCGGTCGGAGTTTTCTTCC
>JAFAHS010000133.1 GCA_019237115.1 Deltaproteobacteria bacterium | reverse complement strand
CGCGCGATCGATTCCCCGCTTGAGCGACATGGGGTCGTGTCCCGCCGCGACCATCTTGATTCCTTCGCTATAGATGGTGCGCGCGAGCACGGTAGCGGTGGTGGTGCCGTCGCCGGCGACGTCGGAGGTCTTCGAGGCAACCTCCTTCACCATCTGCGCGCCCATGTTCTCGAACTTGTCTTCAAGCTCGATTTCCTTCGCCACGGTGACGCCGTCCTTGGTCACGGTCGGCGCGCCGAAGCTCTTCTCGAGCACCACGTTGCGGCCCTTGGGCCCGAGCGTGACGGTCACTGCGTCGGCGAGCACGTTGACCCCTTTTTGGATCTTTTCGCGCGCCTCCTGGGAAAAACGGACTATTTTCGCAGGCATGATCGGTTTGCTTCTCCTGGGTTTAAGATTTTGGTTTTCCGATTGATTGGGTGAGCTGAAGAACTACTCGAGAATCCCGAGAATGTCGTCCTCGCGCAGGATGAGATGTTCTTCGCCCTCGAGCTTTATCTCGCTGCCGGAATATTTTCCGAACAGGATCTTGTCGCCCGCTTTCACTTCCAGCGGGATGAGCTTGCCGTCTTTTTCATTGGCCTTGCCCTTCCCAACCGCGACGACCTTCCCTTCCTGCGGTTTTTCTTTCGCGGTGTCGGGGATGATGATGCCGCCCTTGGTTTTCTCCTCTTCCTTGATTCGCCTGACCAGAATGCGATCGCCCAGTGGTCTAATCTTCATTGGGGACCCGCAGCCTCCTTGCTGTTGTTTCGATCCGTTATTTGGCCTTTCTTGGGAACACCCGGCCGTTCACAATCGAATCACACCCTACCGGATGTCAATTGGCACTCGCTAAAGGCGAGTGCCAACCCGCAATCCTACCGCGATGCTTTTTTAACGCAAGAGCACGTCAGACCATTTTTCGTCAAATGAGCCCAATGCGTACAAACTGAGCGTCTTAACTAGGAATAGACCAAGGAGAGTAAGAAGAGTAAGAAGAGCATTTGCGGGCTTTGGTCGATCCTTGGCGCGGCTCAAACCCCGAATTCCACCGAACGACCGATTTTTTCGCCGATGACTTTGGCCAGGCGGTCATAAAGGTCGTGGTGGTCACGGTCGTCGCTCCAGCGTCGCGCCGCGGGATCGAAGTCGTAGTGCCACCCGTGTGCTTCGGCGGCCAACCACACCTGCCGAGTGGCGGACTGGCGGCTCAAGATGAACTTGCCGCCGTCGGGAAATTCGATGGTCACGGAGCCATCCGCGGCTGAGTAATCCGCTTCATCCGGATCGAAACCTTCCAGCCACTTCGCGACCTTGCCGAGGCATTCATCGGCGGCCTTCAGAAATTCCTTGTCGTCCATGAGTGGGATTGTAACCGGCGCTAGGCGCTGAGTCCCTACCACGCTGACCCGCGCTACGCCCGTTCCGCGACGATTATCATGCGCTTGCCGAACAGCAGGGCGGGCGACAGTACGTGACCAATGATCTCGTCCAGGACGGGTCGCGATGGCTGCTTGCGCCCCGGCTTGCGCGCGTTGCGCGCCGCGACGGCGACCGAAAATTTCATCGCCATCCATAACAACGGAACCAGCGGTGCCGCGGCGATTGCAGTGGGGCTCACGTGGTCCGTGTAGACCTGGAGCTTGGCGAATCCCGCCAGTCGAATCATGTAGCGCGCGCGAAAGTAGTCGAGCAAAAAGGCATGACCATGGTAGATGCGCGCGCCGTTTCGGCCGCGCAGCGTTTGAACTTCGTTAATCAGGCCGCGACGGAGATTGCGTTGGCCGGTCAGAAAGGCGCTCATGCGGGCCGCCAAATGCATCAGGTTGGGCGTGGTCAGAATCAACCGGCCCCCCGGTCTGACCACCCGCGCACACTCGCGCAGGAACCCCATCTGGTCTTCCAGATGCTCGATGCCTTCGCGGCACAGCAGGTAATCAAACCCGCCGCTGCGAAAGGGCAGCGGATCGTTCGCATCCGCGCAAATCCAGAATTGGCCGGGATGCGGGCGCGCAGGCGGGAACAAATCAACCGAGCACACGCGGAACCCAAGCGCCGCGAGCGTCGCGGTCTGCAGTCCACCGCCCGCGGGCACGTCGAGCACGCGGCCGGGAGTCAGGTTTGCAAATAGACTTCGCGGGCCCCCACGGGCGCGCACCAGCAGCTCGGCTTCGCCAGGTTTGCCGGCTCCAACACTCGCACCACCCGCCGCCATCAGTGCAAAATACCGCGCCTGCGCAATTCCTCGTCCCGGTAGCGGCGGTAAAGCAGCGTCCATTCGTTGCTGCCCTCGACAATCCCTCTTTTGATGGAGGCTATTTTGCGCCGCACCAGCGCGTCGATCTCATCGCCCCGGGCGTTCCATTCGGCGATAAGCTCGCGC
>JAFAHS010000259.1 GCA_019237115.1 Deltaproteobacteria bacterium | reverse complement strand
CGTGCCGTTAGACCCAGGTTTCTCTGTGACAAAAAACGACGTCCCGCAAACCATCGGCGAATTCAGAGTCTTGGACCATTCCCGGGAGCCGTCTGCTAGAAGCATACAGAACTATCAACCGATAAAGCGGCTCCGCTCCCAGTGCGCGCGGTTTGCCCCTGACCTCCCGAGAATCGCCCAGCGCGTGCCGTTAGACCCAGGTTTCTCTGTGACAAAAAACGACGTCCCGCAAACCATCGGTGAATTCAGAATCTTGGACCATTCCCGGGAGCCGACTGCTAGAAGCATACAGAACTATCAACCGATAAAGCGGCTCCGCTCCGAGTGCGCACGGCTTGCCCCTGACCTGGCTGCTATGGTTCTAGCTCCTAGCTCCTGGTTCAGGCAGGCAGGCGCTCCTCTTCATAGCCCAAGCAAGTCGCGCTGCCAGTCCATCAAGATTGTGGAGGCGGACTCCGGTTCGCGTGCGACTGCTTCGAGAACGCCTCGCGAGGCGATAATCGCTGGATCCAGCCCGAGTTCGCTAGAAAGGGCATCGCGTTTCGCACGCAGCTGATCAAGGCGGCGTTCCTGCTCCGGAGAAGAGCGAATGCGGACGGATTTCAATCGCTGAGGCCAATCTGCTTCCGGAGCCTTCAAGGCCTGCTCAACAGTCTCTTCTAAGCGACGACGCCGGGCGCTGGGCAACCATGACGGTGATCTCACTTTGGCGCCGGGTGCGGCATTCTTTGCAAGCTCGATCAATTCCTCGTTGCGCATGATCTGAAAGGTCGGGCGATCGACGCTCTGCGCTTCGGCGTCCCGCCAAAACCAGAGTTCGCGCAACAATGCTAACCCTCGGGGCGATAACACCGCGCTACCCGAAATCTTCCAGACGCGTTCGCGATCCCTCTCGCGGTCCTCGGCGGTCGCGGTAACCGCGCGCGTGCAGGTCTCCTCGTACCAGGACCACCGATTAATTTCCCGCAGTTGAGAGGCCAGGCGTTCGGCCAACGGGAGCAGATACTTAGTATCGTTGATCGCATAATCGAGCATGACGGGGGTCAATGGACGGCGCGCCCAATTTGCCTTCTGGGACGATTTAGGAAGGTCGAAACCAAAAAAGCTTTTAACTAGCGAGGCCAGCCCGACCTCTTTGAACCCCAGAATTCTCGCGGCGAGATAAGTATCAAAGACGGCGCCAGGAACAAAACCGGCGCCACGCCGCAGCATCCGTAAATCGTAATCGCAGCCATGAAAGACCGCGGTGCGTTCCCGCAAGAATTGAGAGAACCGTTCAAACTCGATCCCACTCAAGGGGTCGACGATGAGGTCTTGGTCAACAACGGAGAGCTGGATCAAACAAAGCTTCTCGAAGTAGCAGTGTAAACTGTCGCCCTCCGTATCAACGGCCACTTTATCGGCCGACTTGTTAGCGGCACACCATGCGTTCAGGTCAGCGGTGGTGGCCAGAATCGGGATATCTTTTGGAATCATTAGCCTACCGCAACGCGGACAGAAGCAATTCTGCGTTTGTCTTGGTGGCTTTCACGGTGTTGAGGAGGACTTCCATCGCCTCGATAGCCGGAAGCTGGGCTAGCTTTTTCCGAAGAACCGTAATCCGAGAGAATTCATCCGGATGATACAGTAAGTCATCTCGCCGCGTGCCAGACTTCAAAATGTGAATTGCTGGGTAGATCCTTTTCTCGACCAAAGTGCGGTCAAGGTGCAGCTCCATGTTTCCCGTACCCTTAAATTCCTCAAAGATAACCTCGTCCATCCGGCTCTCGGTCTCAATCAGGGCAGTGGCAAGAATGGTGAGGCTGCCGCCTTCCTCACAATTGCGGGCGGCACCAAAGAACCGTTTCGGTTTCAGCAAAGCTTTGGATTCCACACCGCCAGACATTATGCGCCCGCGGCCCGGCTGAAGCGAATTATAACCACGTGCCAATCGCGTAATACTATCCAGCAAAATGACCACGTCCTTGTGAAGCTCGACCAATCGCTTGGCGCGCTCGCTGACCAGCTCGGCGACCTGAACGTGGCGGGTGGGCGTCTCATCGAAGGTCGAACTGAAGATTTCGCAATCTAAACAACG
>JAFAHS010000167.1 GCA_019237115.1 Deltaproteobacteria bacterium | reverse complement strand
CGAGGCCTCGAACACGGCGGCGTGCAGCTTGGGGAAGCGTTCGAAGAATCCCGACATCAGGACCATCGTGACCCACAGCGAAGCTTCTGCCTGGAAGTCCTGCACGTTGATCAGGAACGTGTGCGGCAGCGAAGCCGAGGTCGCGCTGAGCCCGATCAGCTCGGCGCCGGAATACTGCTCGGTGTAGCCCGGAGGCTTCAGCAGGCCGAGCGCGGGAAACGGATGCATGCCGTAGACCACGCCGGTTTCTTCCATCGCGTGCCACACGCGCGCGTACTTGGGCTGAATCGGGTAGTTGCCCATCGCATCGATGGGCCGCACCAGGCCGACCCGGCATCCCTTGTCCGCCACCCGATAGATTTCGTCTTCCGCGAGCTTGGGATCCTGCATCGGCAACAGCGCGGCAAAGAACAGGCGGTCGGGATTTTCCTGGCAGTACTCGTGCGCCCAGTCGTTGTACGCCTTGCACATCGCCCGCGCGCCGAGCGCATTCTGGATCCATGGATAGGTGTCGATGTCGCTGGGAATGATCATGACCTGGTCGATTCCCTGCACGTCCATGTCCTTGAGGCGCGCCTTGGGCTCATACGCGCCCTTGTGGTCGAGGTAGTCGGCCTGCTCGGCGGTAAGCGCGGTTTTCGGATTGAGATTGCGTACGTTGATGGCGCGCTGAATATCGTGCTTGAGGCCGGGTCCCGCCAGCGAGAGCACGTTCACCATACCGGGGGCGCCGTGGATGCGCTGCGAGCCGAGCCCCGAATTGGCAACTCCGTTTACCACCAGCTGCTTGGAGTCGGGGTCGAACCAGATGCTCCGTTTAAGCGCTTCGTACTCATCGTGAGTCAGCCACTCCTTGGCCCGATCCCACAGCCAGGGCGGCTCGGCGACGTGTGCATCGCAGTCGAAGGTCGGAAAGGGTTTGGTCATGGGGGCAAATTTTTGAACCGGCATTGCCACACCTCCAATTCGCTATGGGAACTATATCAGATCGCTCGCGCTATTCCGTTTCCAGCCAGGCATCCGGAATCGCGTTCACGCCGTTGCGCGCAAAGATCGCATCGATCTCCTTCATGTCCGCATCCGAGATGTTCCATCCGACCGCGCCGACATTGTCGTTAACTTCGCGTTCGTTGCGGCATCCCACCAGCGCCGTGCTGATCACCGGATTCGAGAGGGTCCAGCGGAGCGCGAACTGGGGCAGGCTCTTGCCGTAGCGCTGCGCGATCGGCTTGAGCTCTTCGACCGCACGAAGATTCTTGAGGAAATGATCGGGCCCGAACAGATGTTGAAACAGGTTGATATTACCCAGCCGACCACGGCGCGAACGCCAGTCGTCCGAGCCGAAGTCCATCTCTTCGCTCATGGTGCCGGTCAACACTCCGTACGCCAGCGAGCCGTATGCCATCACGCCGACCTGGTGGTCGCGACAGTAGGGAAAAATCTCCTTCTGCATGCGCCGATCGAACATGTTCCAACAGTACTGGACCACATCAACCCGGCGCGCCTGCATGCACCGCTCGATCTCGGCGAGTTTGAAATTGGACAGTCCGACCGCGCGGACCTTCCCCTGCTTGACCAGCTCATCGAGCGCGCGCATCGGCTCCTCGAACGGCACGCTGCGGTCGGGCCAGTGAATCAGGTAGACGTCGACGTAGTCGGTGTCGAGATTCTTGAGGCTCTTCTCGATCGATTCCATGACCCGCTTGCGGGTGCTGTCGCGATAGTTCGGCGCATCCGGATAGCCGACGCCGAACTTGGTCGTGATGACCGCTTCCTCGCGGCGTGCGCCGAGCGCCTTGGCGAGCGACTTCTCCGACGCGCCGAAACCGTACGCTTCGGCCGTGTCGAAACTGTTGATGCCCTGGTCAAGCGCGCGGCCGACCGCCTTGATGAATTCCGTCTCCTCGATGCTGCCGTAGCCCCCGCCGATCTCCCAGCACCCGATTCCGACCGCCGAAATCTTGATTCCCGTTTCGCCAAACTGCCGATATTCCATCGTGCTGCCTCCGCCAATCTACAAGCCCGTGCCCGGGGCCGCCGCCGCTTTAGTCGAACATCAGGACCGTGCGCGCGACTTCGCCCTTCTTCATCGATTCGAACGCGTCGTTCACGTTCTCAAGCCGCGCTCGCTTGCTTACCATATCGTCCAGGTTGAGCCGGCCTTGCAGGTAGAAATCGATGTATCGCGGCATGTCGATACGAAAACGATTGCTGCCCATGTTGGTGCCCTGGATTTTCCGCTCGCTCAGCAACTTGGGCCCGTCGATCTCGACCTTCTGCCCGACCGGGATCATGCCGATTATGGTTGCAGTACCGCCCGGACGCAGCGCGTCGTAGCACTGCTCGGCGAGGTGCTTCAGCCCGACCGCCTCGAAAGAGTAATCAACCCCGCCCCCGGTCATCGCCTTGATTGCCTTGACCGCCTCGGTGTTGGACCCGTCGATGGTGTCGGTGGCGCCGAACCGCTTAGCCATCGCGAGTTTGTTCTCGAATTGATCGACCGCGATTATCTTGCGCGCGCCGGCGATCCGCGCGCCCTGGATGGCCGAAATGCCCACCCCGCCGCACCCGAACACCGCGACCGTGCAGCCCGGCTCGATGCGCGCGGTGTTCAGTACCGCGCCCACTCCGGTCGTGACCCCGCAGCCGATCAGCGCGGCGCGGTCAAGCGGCATGTCGTTGCCGATTTTCACCAGCGCATTCTCGTGCAACAGCATCTTCTCGGCGTAGGTGGAGAGATCGGCGAACTGGGTCAGGGGCGTGCCTTTAAGCGAGAGCCGTGGCTTGGTCTCCTTGGCGCGCTGGGTGGAAGCGCGGTTGGAGCATCGATTGGGATGGCCCGACATGCAGTCTTCGCAGTAGCCGCAGAACACCGAAGTACACGCGATCACGTGGTCGCCGGGCGCCAGATAGGCGACCGCGGAACCAACCTTCTCGACCACGCCGGCGGCCTCGTGTCCGAGCACCGCGGGGGCATGGAGCGGGTATAGCCCCTCGACGAAATGAAGATCGCTGTGGCACACGCCAGTAGCGGCGGTTCGCACCACGACCTCGTGCTCGCGCGGCTCGTCGATATCGACGTCTTCGATCTTGAGCGGCTGCTTGGGTCCGTGGAATACGGCAGCTTTCATGCGCACTAACTCCTCAGGCCAGGAAGTTGAGCCAGGCTGACTTTTCTTGTACGCCCTGTTGGCCTGTTTTGTCCAAGAGGGAGATGGCCATGCCGAAACGCCGGGCGGCAAGCGGAGCAGGTCACCAGGCTTGTCGATCGGCCCGGAAGGGCCCCGAGGCTGCAAAACCGGTGCGACCGCTTCGGCCACACAGCTGCCAACCGGGTCGTGCACCAGCAGTCGCCCGCGCGTTGCGGTAAAGGTTTGCACCGCACCAGGGCGTGAAGAGGGGCGGACTCTTTCAGGGGCGTGCGCCAGGTTGCCGCACGCTCCGCAACAGTTGTTCCGTGACCTGCTCGACGATCCACGAAGGTTTCCATTTGCCGCCCTCGCGATACCAGTTGGCCACGGTAAAGGCGGCGCGCAGGATTATGAAGGTCATCAGTTTTGCGTCGCCGGGGACGAAAATATTCTGATCGATTCCGCTGCGCACGATCTCGGCGAACAGCCGCTCGTAACGACGACCCAGCGTTCGAATGCGCTTGCGATTCTCCGGGCTCAGCGAAACCGGGTCGGGTAGCAGCGGCTCGTAGCGTTCCTCGCGGTCGCAGATCCTGGCGACCACCCCCGAGATTGCCTTGCGCAAGGCCAGCTCGGGATCGTCGGCCGCCAAGGGCGCGACCGCGGTGAGAAGTTCCAGCGCCCGGCTTACCGCGTCGACTCGGATCTCGGTGAAAATTTCCTCTTTGCTGCGGAAGTAGTGATAGATGTGCCCTTTCGCCAGGCCACACTCGCGCGCGATTTGGTCCATATTGGTTGCGTCATATCCGCCGTGCGCGAACGCACGCGCCGCGCCGGTCAGGATTTCGCGGCGGCGCTCCTTGGCCTTGGCGAGATCGCGGATCCGGTACCCCCGGATACCGACTGTGCTGGAGCGACCAGGGGTCGCCGACTGAACTTCTGGATGGCGCGCGGCCATGGTTTCACTGCTTCGCTTGACAGCCATCTATTTTAGGATAATCATTCTAAAATGTCCAGTACGCGTTGGGCGCGGATGCCTCCGCCGCCAAGAGCCTCGCCTCCGTGCCCGCGCAATTATGTGCATCGGAGAACTGCGATCACAATATCGCATCACCTGGTCGCCCAAGGTCGGGCTGGCTGGTTGGCAACCAGTGCGCGGACGCGAGCGGCTTTCAAGGCTGGCGCTCGGGCGTGAAACAGGCTCTCCGGTGCAGACGTCTTGAGAGGAGTGTTAGCCATGGATCGCACCTACGTCGTCACCGGGGCAGCATCCGGCATCGGTGCAGCAACCACCAGCTACCTTCGGGAGCGAGGAGGTCGGGTTATCACCTGTGACCTTCACCACGCGGATGTCGTCGCGGA
>JAFAHS010000123.1 GCA_019237115.1 Deltaproteobacteria bacterium | reverse complement strand
GAGGCCGTCCCCCAGATACTTCTCGGCGGCCTTGCGCGCTACACGGCCCCATGCGCCCAACAGGGAATCGCCCGTGATTTGAATCAGACATCCCATATCCACCAGTTGCGCTGTCAAATCGTGATATTCGGTGCAGATCGGATTGCGTTCCGGATGAGTGATCACCGTGGTGACGCCCGCATAGTGAAGCTGAAAAATCTGATCCTTGAACTGCGCCGGCAAACCGAAGTCGCTGAACTCAGCCAGAAGATATCGCGTTTGGCCGATCGTATAGCGCTGCGGATTTTGGACCAGGGCGTCGATATTGTCGTAAGACACATAGAAATCGCACCCAAGCGTAAATTTCAGCCCTGGGACCTTAGTCTGCAGCTCTTCTAAGGAAGCTTGATGCCGCTCCCGATCATAGGGATAACGCGGACTAGCGTGCGGTGTGGCCACGATGTGCTGAATCCCGTCGTTAATGGCCATGCGGCACATTTCGAGTGTCGTGGACCAATCCTTGGGGCCGTCATCGACGCCGGGCAGGATATGGCAGTGGATGTCGACCATTTACATGTTAAGTCGTTCGTTCTCGCGGAACGTCGCAATCAAAATGTCTCCCGCACGAACTGATCGGAATACCGATTGTAGCGAACTGGCTTACTTTTATAGGGCTAATTTCGGAAGACTGGTGACCAGTTTCTCTGTACTCGTACCAGTTGAGTCGTCCCGAAGTACTTCTTTCCGATGTCAGGCTTACCAGCGGACCAGTGTTCCTCCCCAGGAGTAACCCACGCCGAATCCCACCACCATGAGACGCATACCCGATTGAAGCCGCCCTTCGCGCTGCGCCGATTGCAGCGCAATCGGGATGGTGGAGGAGACCGTATTCCCGCATCCCGCCATGCTGATAAGAAACTTCTCCGCCGGTAGTTGAATGCGTTTGCGCAGATGGTCCAGCATGTACTGATTGGCCTGATGAAATACGAACAGGTCGATTTGATCCACCGTCAGACCCGCCTTCGCCAGTAAGCCCGAGACGGCTTTGGGGACGGACTCCAGCGTGAAGTTGAAGATCTCGGCGCCGTCCATGAACAGGTTGTCGCCGCTGCGCACATTGCCGCTGTCATCTTCGACCGCGACGGCGCTCTCAGCAGTGCGTGCTTTGCGAGCCGCGCCGGTGGGAACAATCAGATTCGTGCCGCCACTGCCGTCTGTGCCATAGAGAAACGGCCCGATCGCCGGCTCATCTATGTCCCCGGCGCTTATCAGAGTGGCGGCTGCCGCGTCGCCAAAAATCGTACGCACGCTGCGATCGCGCGGATGCAGGAACTTGCTGTAGGTTTCTGCAGTCAACAGCAGGACATTGCCCGCCTGCCCAGTAGCAATCAAGCCCTCTGCCAGCCCTAGTCCGTAAATGTAACCCGAACACCCCAGATTGAAATCGAGCGCCCCGGCGCTGGTGGGGATCCCTAACCGATCTTGAACCAGGCAGGCAGTAGTCGGCAGGAAATAATCAGGGCTTTGCGTGCACATGAGCACAAAGTCAATATCGTCGGGTCGGCAGGCGCCGGAGGCAAACAGATTGCGCGCCGCGGCCACGGCAAGATCGGAGGAGCACTCATCCGGACCGGCGATGTGGCGCTCGCGGATGCCCGTCTTTTTGTCGATTTTTTCTACAGACCATTCGGGGAATTCCTGCGCCAGGTCGGCGGTCGAGAGAACCTGCTCGGGGAGATACGTATCGATCGCCCTGATGTAGCCGTGTTTCATTGCGCCGAATACCCTCCGTCCACTATCAGAGTCGATCCTGTAATCCAACGCCCCGTATCGGCCAGTAAGAACGCCACGGCATGCGCCACGTCCCGCGCTGATCCGAAGCCCAGCGGATGGGCTTGCCGAAGCGCCTCTACCTGCTCATCGGTCATCACGGCGCGCGCTTCCTCAAACATCTCAGTCTCAACGAATCCCGGAGCGATCGAGTTAACGCGTACCCGGTCCGGCGCCAGCTCCACCGCCAGCGACTTGGTTAATCCCATCAACGCGGCCTTGGTCGCGCCGTAGACCGAAACAGCAGGCTTACCGGAAAAAGCGATCACCGAAGATAGAAAGACGATGCTGCCGCCCGCCGGATCGCGGACCGCTTTGTGGCTGAATCCTCGCGCTAGCAGGAGGGAACTGGTCA
>JAFAHS010000313.1 GCA_019237115.1 Deltaproteobacteria bacterium | reverse complement strand
TAGCCGCCGGGTTCGATAACTGCGGATTCGTTTCCGCAACGGACGGTCGGATGCATCAGTGACCCGAAAAAGCTGTAGGGTCGGTACACGTAGATGGTCGCGGTGTTGAAAGGCGCATCGGCACGTTCATACGGCTTCCCCTGAGCCGCGCATCCTGCGGTTAGCAGGAACAGCCCCAGCAACGCCATCCTCGCGACGTACCGTTCATTCGGTTTGACCAGCCGCCGCCGCCAGACGCGCAGAATCAGCATAGAGCTCCCGATCGATTTTTTTGCGCACCGCGACCCGCACGGCATCGTCCAGCTCCCGGTGCGTCGGCTGTGCGTACATGCTGTATGGTTTCGTGACCCGACTCTGCGCCTTGTAATCGCCGATCAGGTGGCCGCCACAGAAGATCGAGAGTGATGCCACCGCGATCACGCCATATTCGCCCATCGGATACCCGGCGTAGGTGAGCGGATCGATCGCCGACAGGATCATCGGGACGTGTTGCTCGTCGTGGGTCAGTTCTTCGCGGTAGGCGAACGTTATCTGCGACTGGTCGGTCAGCGACATTGCCACCACCGGCGGCAGCTGGGCAGGATTGCCATCGAGCAGCCTTCCTTTGAAGGGCAGTGGCTGGTTCGGCGCTGACGATTGCGCCGCAGGGACTCCCGCCGGGTTACCCAAGGAGGCCGGCGAAGTTGCCGGCGCCGATCCCGGAGCCGCCGCTTGCTGCCCGGCACAGGACTCCAACGCCACCGCGAGCAGAGCAGCAGCTTGCGCCAGCGTGCGCCAGCGCGTGACGCGGCGAAATCCGGAGATGGCGGATAGGCCAACGGTCACAGCTTCTATTTCAGCGCAGGAGCGCGAAGCTCACAAGTTTCTTCGCCTGGGCTTCTTTTGGACTGGCAGTTTATTGATCATTGGGGGCTTGATCATTGCGCTCGAGAGCGACTTAACTCACGATGCTCCCGCTCGCCATGGCCTGCTTGCGCGTGAGAAGCGGGCCCGCTCCTGGCTCGCAGAGCAGCAGATGATCGCCGACTGGATCTACAACAATCCCACCTGGCTGTGGGGCACCATCCTGGTGGGACTTGCCGCGGGAATGGGCGGTCTTGGACTGCTGGCCGTTCACCGGCTGGTGCACATAGAGGTTCGCCGCGCTCATAACGAGCTTGCCGGGTTTCTGGTCGCCGTGATCAGCGTCACCTACGCGGTGCTGCTGGCTTTCATCGCGGTCGCGACCTGGGAGTCGTTCAGTCATGCGCAAGATATCGTGGACAGCGAAGCGGACTACGTGGGCAGTATCTATCGCGACACGCAGGGACTGCCTCCTTCCGTGGGCCAGTCAGTTCGGGACGATCTGCAGCAATACGTCACCACCGTCGTCAACCAGGAATGGCCGCTTCAGCGCGAAGGAAAGACTCCTGACCAGGGCTGGGCGCCGCTGCGCAAGCTGCACTCCTCCATCGTAACCATTGAGCCGACGACGATGGGTCAGCAGGTCATTCAGGCCGAGCTGCTCAAGGTTTTGAACGAGCTTTATAGCGCACGGGCCAGCCGCCTCTCGGCCGTACAAGGGCACATTCCCGACGTCGTCTGGTGGATCATTTTGTTCGGCGGCGCCATTACCGTTGGTTTCACTTACCTGTTTGGCTTTCACGATTTTCGCATGCATGTGGTAATGACGATGACAGTCGCCGCCTCGCTGGCGCTGGTAGTGGTTCTGATCGTCGCGCTGGATTGGCCTTTTCGCGGCGAGGTTAGCATTTCTCCGGATGCGTATATCAAAACTCAGAAGTCGTGGAGTGATTTGCCGTTCAACACCCAACTTGGTCGAACCGGCGATGCTCCTCAAGCAGTGAGAAGGTAGCGTGGAACCGATCAGAAAACTCAGTCGTTCAGTGGCAGGGCGGGCGGTGCTGGTTACAGGCGCCGCCAGTGGGATGGGCCGCGCGACGGCTCACCTGTTTGCGCAGGAAGGCGCTCAGGTAGCGGTCACCGACATAAATGGTGCGGGAGTATCGACGGTGGTCGATGAGATCAGTTCGGCCGGCGGTAAGGCGGCGGGATGGCGGCTTGACGTCTTCGATCGCGTGCAAATCAAGCGCGTGGTTGAGGAAGTTGCGGGGCGTTTCGGACGTCTCGATATCCTGATCAACAACGCGGGCTTCGGTGCCTTTCGCCGGATCGATGAGGACGGCTACGACGAGGTTTGGAACCGTGCGCTGGACGGACTCCTGACCGCTCAGCAGCTTCTCATTCGCGCCGCGCTGCCGCACTTAAGAAAGTCTGACGCCGCGCGCATCGTCAATATCGCCTCCACCGAAGGTCTGGGGGCGACTCCGGGCGACAGTCCCTACGTCGTCGCCAAGACCGCGGTCATCGGTCTCACCCATGCTCTCGCGGTCGACCTCGGCCCGGAGGGCATAACCGTCAACTGCATCTGCCCCGGTCCCATTCGCACGGCGCTCACCGCCGAGATTCCTGACGAGCACAAATTGATCTTCGGCAAGCGTCGGACCGCACTGAAGCGCTATGGGTATCCGGAAGAGGTGGCCCACATCACCTTCAGCCTGTGCCTGCCGGCGTCTTCCTACATCACCGGAGCGATAATTCCGGTAGATGGCGGTCTAACCATCAGAAACGCCTGAGCAAAACGAAAGACGGGAGCAAGCTATGAGTATCAGTGAAAACAAGCAACTGGTCCTTGGCTTCTTTGATGACATCGCCAAGGGAAACATCCAGGGAGCCCTCGACCGGATGGCGGAAGACCTGCGCTTTACGCTGATTGGCACCACCAAACTCTCGGGGGTTTTCAAAAGTCGCAAGGAATTCGTCGATCGGATCCTGGCGCCCATCGGGGCCCAACTCGAAGGTCCGCTGACCATCACGACGGACAACCTTATCGCGGAAGGCGACTACGTCGTGGTCCAGTCACACGGCCGCTCCACCACCCGCAAGGGCGTGGCCTACAATAATACCTATTGCCAGGTGTTTCGAATCGCCGAGGGAAAGATTCGCGAGGCCACCGAGTATCTGGATACTGAACTCGTCACCAGGGCCTTCGGATGAAGTGAGAATTCTCTTGCACGCGGCGGCACGCTGACCGCCGCCGCGAAACGCCAAATCTTTTACAGCTCCGTGTCACCCTTGAGGAGCCGTTGCACCACCGTTCGATTCAAGATCTCGTTGGTGCCGTCGGCTACATTCACGATTCGAAGCGCATGCCACGCGTGGTACAGCCCCAGTTCGTTGGTAAAACCCAGCGCACCGTGGGTCTGCATCGCGCGGTCGACGGCGCGAAACCCCACCTGCACCGAGTAACCCTTCGTCATCGAAAGCTCTTTCACCGCCGGCAGGCCCTTGTCGAGGAGCGCAGCCGCGTTGAGTCCCATCAGGTGCGCCGCGTGGAGTTCCGCGGCTGACTCGGCCAGCGGAAAAGTGACCCCCTGATACTCCGCGATGGGGCGGCCGAATGCTTGTCGCACCCGCGAATATTCCAGCGCTCGCTCGAGCGCCCATCGACCGTAGCCCACGGCGCGTGCGGAGTTGTAGATTCGCCCCAGCGAGACGCCATACAAGGCGGCGTCGAAGCCGCGGTTGAGTTCCCCAACCAGCTGCCATCTCTCGACATAGACATCCTCGAGCCGAAGTTCCGCTTCGTCTCCGCCGATGTGCCCGAATAGCCGGATTATTCTCTGCACCTCAAAACCCTGAGAAGCCGTCGACACCAGGAAAGCGGAGATACCGCCCTCGCGCCTCGATGCCAGCACGGGATCGGTGACTGCGAAGATGATGCAATAGTCCGCAATCGGTGCATTGCTGGTCCAGATTTTGCGCCCGGAGATACGCCATCCATCGCCCTGTTGCACGGCCCTGGTGGACAGCGCCGCGGCGTCGGAACCGGCGCCCGGCTCGGAGAGACCGAAACACATCGATGCGTCCCCGGCCATCATGGGTCCCAGGATGCGCTCGCGCGCCTGTTCCGTGGCCCGTTCAAGCAGCCGGCTCGGACCGAATGCCCAGTGACTGATTACGTAGAGCATTAGCCAATTCTGCGGACCACACAGACGGAATAGTTGCTCCCACCCTGCGTAGTAAGCCAGGTGACCGAGTCCGCCTCCTCCCAGCGCTTGCGGAACGCACATCGAGTAGAATCCGGCCCTCGCCGCGGCGCGCCGGACCTCGGCAATGAGTGCGACCGCCTGGTCCGAAAATCGTCCATCCTCGCGGTACAGCCTGCGCGGATCGTCTAGGAGGGCGCGATGTTTTTCATGGCGGGGCATCACTTCGGCACGCGCGAACGCCACCAAACCCTCACAAGCTTCGCGCACCTCGGGTGGCAATTCGAACGCGATCGCGGACATATCAATCACCAGCCTCTTGTGAATCTGGATTCGCGTGTACACTGGCGACATCCGGTTTGCAAACCGGGTGGTCACGAGCGGGGCAGTCAAGGGCCGCTTGCCGTGGCGGCGGCGTGCGACAATATTTGGAAGAGGAGAACCGCGATGAAGGTAATTTTCGAAAAACACGGTCCGGTGGCACACGTGACTATCAATCGCCCTGAGCGGCTCAATGCTTGCGATTTTGAAACCTACACGCGCCTGACGGAAATCTGGAGCGAGTTTCGTGACGACCAGACCCTCCGGGTCGCGATCTTCACGGGCACCGGCGACCGCGCGTTCTGCGCGGGCAGCGACATCAAGTCCAACTACGTGGAGAAGATTGGGGTCGAGGGGGCGCGAACCCCGTATAGCGTGATGCTGGAGCTAACCAAACCAATCATTGCTGCGATCAATGGACATGCCAACGGGGGCGGCCTCGAACAAGCGCTCGCCTGCGACATACGGGTCGCCGCCGAACATTCGCAGTTTGGCCTCGGCGAAGTTCGGCTCGGTTGGCTCCCCGGCGGCGGGGGCACCCAGCGCCTGCCGCGACTTATTCCGCTTGGCCGGGCACTGGAGATGCTCTACACGGGCAAGCGCATCAATGCGCAGGCAGCCCTCAAGCTCGGCCTGGTTGACTACGTGGTACCGATGCCGGAGTTAATGAGCAAGTGCGAGGAAATCGCCGCAGAAATCTGCAAGAGCGCGCCGCTCGCGATCCAGAAAATCAAAGAGGTTGCGCTGCGCGGGCTGGATCTCCCGCTCGCCGGCGGTCTGCGCCTGGAGCGTGATGCGTACGAGTGGTTGACGAAAACCCACGATGCCAGCGAGGGCGCAAGAGCCTTCGCAGAAAAACGCGCCCCGGTGTGGCAAGGTAAATAGTAGGCGCCCGTCCGGCGCGGCCAGGTATCGGTGAAGCTTGACTACCAAACCTTCGAAAAGCACGGTTCGAGGAACCAGCCAACCTAAGGAGACTCACGTGGCGTTCGATCAGCAGAGCCAGGATCCCGGGCCGCGGCCCCCCGGGTCCCAACCGGCCGACTCCCGACGCGGGCGCCCGTTACGCATCGCCCAACTGGCCTCGCTCTACGAACGAATCCCGCCGAACTTTTACGGCGGCACAGAGCGCGTGGTCTCCTACCTGACCGAGGAGCTGGTGCGGCGCGGTCACGAGGTGAGCTTGTTTGCGTCCGGCGACTCGATTACCTCGGCGCGCCTCGTATCGGGTTTTCCGCGTTCATTGCGGCTGGCCGGTCTGTCGTCCTCCGGGATCGGCCCCGGGCTTCACATGCCGATGCTCGCCGACGTGTACGGCAGCGCCGATCGCTTCGACATCATCCACTCACACATCGATTACTGGTGCTTTCCGTTC
>JAFAHS010000362.1 GCA_019237115.1 Deltaproteobacteria bacterium | reverse complement strand
GATTTGCAGGAGCGGTCGCACGGTCACCCCGGGGCTCTTAATGTCGACCAGCAGATAGCTTAATCCCTTGTGCTTGGGCAGAGTCGGATCGGTCCGGCACAGCAGGGTGGAAAAATCCGCGTGATGCGCATTGGACGTCCAGACCTTTGATCCGTTGACGACAAAGTGATCGCCCTCGTCGACGGCGCGCGTTTCCACCGCGGCCAGATCCGAGCCATGGTTCGGCTCGGAGAGCCCCTGACACCAGATTTCCTCGGCGGAAGGAATTCTCGGTATGTAGCGTTCCTTCTGTTCCGTGGTTCCCCACTGCATCAGGGTCGGGCCGACCCGCGCGATGCCCTGGAAATTCACGGTTGGCGGCGCCTTCGCGCGGTCTAGTTCCTGATGGTAGATGAATTGCTGGATGAGAGTCGCACCGCGGCCACCATATTCCTTCGGCCAATGAATACACATCCAGCCCGCGTCATAGAGTTTGCGATGCCAGGTGCGGCGCCGCTCGAATTCAGTTTTGGTTTCCGGATCGGCAAGTTCGCTGTCATCGCGCCAATCCCGGGGGATATTGTTCTCCAACCAGCTCCTGAATTCGTGTCGGAACGCTTCGTCCTCCGCGCTAAAGTGAAAATCCATGGGCGCCTCCCGATGATCCGCGACAACAGATGTTTCATAGCGAAAGTCGCGGGCCTTTGACCACGCCTCCGAACATGCCCAGTATTCGCGCCCACGGCTCCGGTTCCCGGCGACACCGTGCCCGAGGGAAACGCGCTAAAAAGGGTTGACCCGGTCAGAGGCTTCACGGGAGATCGACTCTCGTTATCCACAGCCCACTCGCAAACAACTTTTACCCCGATAGACCATTCGGCCGTTATGCAGTATTTGATTCCGGTGCGAAATGCGACTGCAAACCGGCGATGGAGTGTTGCGGGGGTTTTCGGTCTGGCGATAGTCAGCGCTGCGGTGGTGCTGGTCGGGGTTTCTGTGCGACCGACGGAATCGGGCGCTTTAAGCCCCACCCCGGCTCCGCAGGCCTCGGCGCCTGCTCCGGCGACTCCGCTGCAAAGCGAAATGAGCTCGCTGATAAACTCGGCTTCGCTGTCTGACCTTCAACATCCGGCCTTCGGCGACTATCAGCAGCAGGTGAACAAGTTTTACCAGGAAGGCGGTTACGCGCCGGCGTGGCTTCACGATCACCAGCCGTCACCGCAAGCGCTGGCGCTAGTCACCGAGTTCAAACAAGCTCAATTCAAAGGTCTCACTCCCGATAACTACGATGCATCGCGCTGGGACGAGCGTTTGGCGAAAATCAGGTCGACAGCCCCGCCGCCGTCCGACAGCGACGTGGTGCACTTCGATCTGGCGCTCACCATCTGCGCGATGCGGTTCATTTCCGACCTGCACGTTGGAAGGGTCAACCCCCAGCATTTCAAGTTCGGGCTTGAGGAGGGAACCAAGCAGTACGATCTGGCGGACGTCCTGAGGACCCGGCTGCTCGATGCGCCCGACGAAGACGCGGCGATCGCGAAGGTGGAGCCGCCGTACGATGGATATCGGCGGGCAGAAGCCGCGCTGCCGGAGTATTTGAAGCTCGCCGCCCAGGGGGACGTTGCGCGAATTCCCGCCCCGGCAAAATCCATCCATCCCGGGCAACCTTATGCGGCGGTCCCGCAACTGGTCGCGCGGCTGCACCAGCTCGGCGATTTGGCCGCGAACCAGGATGTGTCCGCCGACACTGCTGTCTATTCAGGTGCGGTCGTCGACGGGGTCAAACATTTTCAAGGGCGCCATGGCCTGGCACCGGACGGGGTCTTGGGTGCGGGGACCGTCGCCGAACTGAACAAACCGCTCGCCTACCGGTTGGAGCAGCTTGATTTGGCTCTCGAGCGCTATCGATGGATCCCGCGCCACTTCCCCGAGCCGCCTATCGTCGTCAATATTCCGGAGTTCCGATTGCGCACCATGCGCAGGCAGCCGGCCGAATTCATCTCGATGAATGTCGTCGTCGGCAAAGCGTATCGATCGCAAACCCCGGTATTTGCCGATGAAATGCGCTACGTGATTTTTCGCCCGTACTGGAACGTCCCAACCGCCATCCAACGCAACGAGCTGATCCCCAAGATCCAGCGCAATCCCGACTACGTAGCGGAGCACCAATTCGAGATTGTCGACGGCGGAGGCTCAGTTGTTACTGACGGTGCGGTCGGTGCGGATGTCATGAGGGGACTGCGTTCCGGTGCTTACACGATCCGGCAAAAACCGGGTCCCAAGAACGCGCTGGGGCTCGTGAAGTTCATCTTTCCGAACAACTACAACGTTTACCTGCACAGCACGCCTGAGCCTGAACTATTTTCCCGCGCGCGTCGCGATTTCAGCCACGGCTGCATTCGCGTGGAAAACCCTGCCGCCCTGGCAGCATGGGTCTTGCGCAACAAACCCGACTGGAACCCTGATCGAATCCGCGCGACGATGAACGGCGACGCCGACAACGTGCAGGTGGATCTCGACCAGCCGATTCCCGTCCTGATTCTCTACAGCACTGCGGTTGTGGAGCCCGACAACGAAGTGCACTTTTTCAATGACATCTATGGCTACGACGCGTCTCTGGAAAAGGCCCTCCAGACAGGCGCGAGTTAACCATTCCAGCCATCTAGGGCTCGCGCATGCAGCGATCTTCCTATTTCTGACGCCAGTCGTTGCAGGGGCGAATCCGCGCAAGCGGTCTCAGATTGTCTGAAGGGGTAGGCCAAGCGAAGCACCGCCGATCTGGAATAGCGCAGTCGGGGCTCTCTTTCGGCGCCGAGCACGGTTTAAGCGTCCGGTTCGCGCTCGCCTCGGACACCTGTTCTACCCTTCGCCTGTGCGGGGAGTTTTGCAGACTGCCGCCCGAGGTGATTGAACGATCGCGACCGAGGCGCCCACTCTGCGCAGTGGCGGCCCGGGTTGCTTTCACGCTCGGCGCGGCTCCGTTTGTCCGCAGACCGCCTCAATACCGGCCGGGAGCGCCGATTCCGCCAGGCCAGATCGTCTTGGCGGGGTTCGCATTTGCAGGGCTGCTGGCGTTCGGAATCATTCTCGCGTGGTTGTATAACCGCTGGAACGCCCGAGAATCACACGCGGTGGAAAAAATAAACCCGAGATAACCCCACGATTTCTCAAACTGGTTGGCTATCGATTCCTGTCGCAGCCGTTCTGCGCAGCCGGGAGTCCGCCGCGAAAAACGATGACGCGCGTCTATTGGTTCCCACCAGGCCAGGGCGCACTGCTTAAATCACCCAGAAATTGGTCCAGGTACGAATCGACGACACCATCGAACCACGATCCGCTCGAGTGCGTTTCGATACATCCGTAAGCCAGATACTGCAAGTTGGTCCAGCCGGATAAGCTCGAAGTCCCGCTCGGGTCGATCCTGGCGGCGGTGACCGCGTTCATGTAGTCGGTTGCGCTGCCGGGGTCCTGCGAATGGTAGTAACCGTACTGGTCACCGTTCACGCAACCGCGCATCTCTGCATAGCGGAAATCCACGGCGAAGGGGGTGGACTGCTCCATCATCGGCCAAGTCATCCACTCGTAGTAGACCTTGTTCTGAACGATCGACCACGATGCATATTGGTTGGGCGCTTCGATTCCGCCAAAGCCCTCCAACGCACAGAACAGGCCGTCGGGGGTTTCTGTGCAACCGCCCGGATGGTTGTAGTCGCCTCCCTCGTTGCACCCGCTTCCGCCGTGTGCCGCCGCGCAGTCCTGATGCCAGTGTGATTCCACCAGCGCCTGTGCGCGGACGTAATTTTCATCGATCCCCCACTTGCAGGCGTACACGCGAAAGATGTCATCGGTGGTGCCGCCGTAAGCGCCATCAACCCTCGCGAAATCGGGACTGGGCAGCGCACCGCCGCCCGCATATGTATAAAAATAGCTCGGGATCGGCTCCGGGGGCGGCAGGTTGGAGTTGTAGCCGGTGCCGTCATTCTGATTCCAAGCAGCAAACTCGGCGATCGGGAAGGCATTAACCTGGTCGGCACAAGATGTTTCGCTCGGCAGCGCGGCGCCCGGGTCCTGCATCGAGTAGTGTACCGCACTGGCATTGACAACTTTCAAAACCAACGAGGCGCTGCCCAAAACCGTCGTGCCGGGATTTTCGCTCTGACTGGTGACAGTCAGATTGTGCCAGCCGTCAGTCACGCTGGTGCTGTTGAAAACCACCTGACCGCTTGGAGAGGCCCCGGCGGGTCGTCCATCGACCTGCAGCGCGTCGAACCACATCCCCGCACAGCCGTCTATTGTCTTGATCGACACTGCTGGTCCGCTTACTGCAGCGTTGTTAGCTGGACCGGCGATCAAGACGCATGACGTCGATGTCGTGACGGTCGCTGCGGTAGGGTCTGGAGAACCATACGCGAGCGCGACCTTTGGAAGTAAGACGCCAACGATAAATATGAGATAAGAACCAGCACTACGTGTGTGATACACGTGTCCCCCCTTTTCGAAACAGACTCTGCGTACGGCAGAGATATCGGCTGGCCCCTTGCGGTGGTGAAGGTAAGCTTGAGGAAGAGAGAGGTGGTCGGCCCCTCACTCTGCTGCTGAAAGTAGGTCTTTTATACTCAGAGTTTGCTTCGCTCGCAATTGGACCTTGGTCCCATGCAATTTGGTCCAATGCATGACCAGGCGGGATGATTTGCGGCTCTGGCGGAATTCAAGAACCGGCAGCAACCTCGCGAGAACTTCCTGGCCGCCTTGAGGGAGGGCGTCAAGTAACACAGCCACGATACGGAATTCGGAGCTGCCGCGCTTTTGATGGCGGTCGCATTAACTCGAAATAGTCACGTTTCAACGGGCACGTGCGTGGCTCTTTCACTCGTCTCGCATAGTCGTGCGGCTGGAAACGCGACGGTCCTCGCATTTGGTGGGGAGCCGATGCGCAGTGCCCAAATCGAAGTGGTCTCGCCCTCGGTTATGTCCCAGGTTCGTCCGAGGCTCGCTCGTAGGTCTCGGATGACCCCTGGATCAAACGCGCCGGCGGTGTGCGGGTCGCCGTCCCCGATGGAAAAAGGCCGGCCGTCAGCGTAGGGGACCCGCGGAACTTTGGGTCGGCGCTGGCGTTGTCTGCAGGTTCACGGAGGCAATTTCATGACGTGCGCCAACGGGCCTCACTCCTGAGGTACCCGCATGCGGGACTTTAACCAGTCCTCGATAGAAGTACGATTGAAGCGCCAATCAGTGCCAACTCTGAAAGCGGGCAGCTCACCACGCTTGACCAATCGGTAAACGGTCGACCGATGAATCTTCAGAAAGTCTGCCACTTCCCAGAGAGTGAGCACTTCGTTCATTGGTATTTTAGCTGTTTTCATTGCGCGACCATGAGTGCCATCGGGCCTTGCGTACACTCTTAGCGCAAACCTGAACTCGCGCCAACACAAGGAGTGGACGAAATTGCTCTCTAGTGATATCGATCAGGGCGACAGGGGCGGCAGCGGGGCTGTTCCCGAGACCGGTTGCACCTGACCCCGACGCAAGGTCGGGAGGGAGATCAGCTTCCGCGGCCGCCCAAGCCGGTCTGTTCTTCCGATTCCGGCCCGCGCTCGTTTGCGCACTCGCACCGCCGACCGCTTGCGCGAGCGGACGTTGCAAAGACAGGCGCTTGCAGCCGGTTAACCGCGAGCCTCGGTTTGCTTGTTCAAATGATCAAAAGTCCGGATTGCTTCCAGGCTCCCGTCACCGGAGCGTCTCCTGCGGCGATGTTCAAAGCCGAGAGGTGCGAAATATCCAGTCGAATGATCCACGAAGCCGACCACCCTGGGTTCAAGAGGGCAGCGATGCTTTCAGCGTGGTGCTGTGGAGAAAGAAGAAATCCAAGGACTGACGCCCGACGTAGTTAAAAGTGGGACGATTCGTCCGCTCCTTGAAAGCGGGGGGCGCGGTAGAAGATTCCACCCGTGAAATGAAAACACCCAATAAACCCAAGAACGAAGCGATCAGCGTCCGCGAAGTGGCGGACTTTTTGAAGCTCCATCGAGAGACCGTTAACAGGATGATCCAGAGCGGCGAACTGCCGGCTTTGAAGGTCGGCACGGCCTTTCGCTTGAATCGTGTTCAAATTATGGAGTGGGCAAAATCCCGTCGCGGGCGCATGCAGCCTGAGGATTAAGACTCCAAAACCGAAGCCTTGACCGGACACGGCAAGACCAGGTCACCCGCGGAAACCCAGAGGGAGCACGACCGACGCGAAGATAAGGCAAAGAATCGGATCTCTGGTGAAAACAAGTCCGCCTTTAAGGGGTTCGCCCGATTATCTCCAGAAGCCGACGCGATATTAGTCCTGCCAGCTCCACTAGTCCGGTCCCTGTCCATCGATTGGGGCGACCGGTCCGCCGTGCCAACCATATGCGCTAATGCGATCCTTCAGCCAGAATAATGATTGCTAACAAATCGTGACCCTGTTAGAGTACTATAAAGGAAATTGGGCTATCAATCGCCTAGTCGGGCGAAGAATTAGCTCTTTGAGCACTAATCTAATGGAATCGATTGCTCTTAAAGGGCGCTATCGCAACTCCATTGAGCAGCAAGCTGCAGTGCGGAACTAATGAGAATTCGGACCAATATCAGGCTAGTGATGGGCACGGTCGTCCTATGGATGGCGGTGGTGGGGGCTTGCGCAGCAGCCAATCTCGCCTCGGGATGGGACCCTGATGCCTTCCGCGGCCAGCAGACCCTTCAGATCATGACGACGGGCGCCGAGGAAGGCGCGCACTGGTCGAAGCTGTGGTTGGTAGTTATAGACCGGCAACTCTTTGTCAGACTCGATGGTCGAACGTTCGAGAGAGTCAAGGAAAACCTAGCAGGCCAATACGTGATGTTGAAGATAGGCGACCGGGAGTTCGAGCGGGTCCGATTGGAGGCCGCGCCGGAGATGAGCGGGAAGGTGGCGGCTGCAATGGCGGACAAGTATCGGATGGACGTCTTGATTCGCCACGAGTCCCACCCGATGACGGCTCGTCTGATCGCCGAACCATCACCGCTGCAGTTGAGCGGAGAGCCTCCGGCCGGAAATTAATCCACTCCAAGACCGGACTGGTCAAAGACTACACGCCGCTTCTGCACTTCACGGCGCGGAACTTCGACAGATGACCTGGACACTTCGCCCGTCGTCTCGGGCGTCGTGAGGGGCTCCTGGTCGCGGTCAATCGCTTGGTTTTGTCGAATGCGCGGGGTCGGAGGGTCAATCGCTGGCATCCTGCATTCCGACCAAAATGCACCGCAAAAGATGCGCCGTGCTTGAGCCGAATCCAGTGGGGGATTGCTTCGAGTCGAATCCTCTGAAAGCTTTAAAGATAGTTCAAGGTGAGGGTAGTAGAACGGATGATGTGTTACCTGCACGGGGGAAATAAAACTGTAACCTTGACCCTGCATCGATCATCCGTGGCTTGAGAGGAAAATGGCAAAAGAGGGCAAACATGACCAGTTCCCGGACCGCATAATGACGGTTGCGGAGCTTTCGGAGTACCTTCGCGTCCATCCGTCGACCATCTATAAACTGCTGCGAAGTGGTGACTTGCCGGGGTTCAAAGTTGGAAGTGACTGGCGGTTCAACACCGAGGTAATTGACCGTTGGTGTATCGAGCACAGCGCAAAAAAGGCTGCTCTGAATCAGAACTGAGCCAGTAGCCAGAGGCAATCCGTAACAAGGAAAGGGGCAAGCCAAAGGCTTCGGGGTCGTCGAAGCCCGCGCTTTACTGCGTCCTGTTCTCAACGGGCGTGGGCCTGGAGATCACGCACTGCGGAGCTGCGTGGTCTGGCGCGCTCACTTACGATCAACATGGGACAGCCGTGCGGCGTCGTCGAGGTCTCCCTAGCCCGGCAGCCGTAAAGATCGATTGCCGCAACAAGTCGGCGAACGAATTGGTGTTCTTGCCGCGCCTGTCGCCTGGATGGTGCTCAATCAGCGATGCCCAGACGCTCGTTCAACTTCTGCGCCACCATCAATTCGCCATCCGAAATCACTCGTGAACCCCCGAAATCGACATTCAGCGAGCTGTTAAACGAAAGCTGAAAGGGCTCACTTCCCTTTTCACCAACCGCCAGTCTACCTCCGAAGCTCAAGATGCTCAGAGCGGAGAAGACCGCGGGCAACCCCCTTCATGAAGAGCTGGTCTTAAGCCTTTTGGATGAGTCTCACCGACCGGGGAAAGCGGCGTCCCGATGCGCTCGGAAATTTAACGCCCGCCATTGCGATGCACTCCGCCCAAAGCGGTTCCGGAACCAGCGGGAAAATGCGCTCAGCCCCGAAAAACCCAGCTGGCCTGCGATCTCATTCAGCGGACGCTGACCGTGCTCGACAAAGTTGGTGACCATATCTCTGCGAACCGCATCAAGGATTGCGGAGTATGATTGTCCTTCAGTGGCCAGGCGCCGGTTGATCGTCCGGCGATCGACCCCCAGATGTTTCGCAACGCGCTTCGCTGAGCAGGTCCCCGACTTGAGCATCACCCACAGCAGTTCGCGTACAGTTTCGCTTACTTCCGCGCGCGCAGAAGGCAGAATGGAATCAAAATACTCTTTTAAATACCGCGCCATGGCCGGGTCAGACGTGGGTATCGATTTCTCGAGATCGGCGGCTCTGCACACGATTCCATCGTAATCCCAGGCAAATCGCACCCGCGTACCAAAGAAGTGCCGATGGACTTCGGGATGTGTCGGCGCATCGTGCATAAAGCAGACTTCTTCGGGCCGCCAAGCGTCACCGAGGAATGTCTTGATGATTCGATAGAACATGGCGACGGCAAGTTCC
>JAFAHS010000283.1 GCA_019237115.1 Deltaproteobacteria bacterium | reverse complement strand
TACGATGTGGCTCCCGACGGCAGCCGGGTAAAGGCGGCATCCATTCCCGCGGGGGCTTTTTTTGGCGAACTCGGCGCGCTGGGCGGATTGGCGCGTACCACCGACGTGGTGGCGGCCGAGGAGGGCGCCGAGTTGTTTTATCTTCCGCGTCATTGCCTCAAGTTCCTGATCAGCAACACTGAAGCGCGCCAGATCGTCACGGATCGCTACCGCGACCGTGCGGTTCGGGTGCTGGCGCAGGAACTCGAGTTGTTCAAGGGCGTTCCGCGGGAGTTTATCGACCAGTTGATCGACCGCTGTGAAATTCAGCGCTACGACCTGCGCGGAATTGCGCTGGTTCGACAGGGGGAAGATCCCGACGGGTTGTACATCGTGCGCGATGGATTCGTGCAGGTGGTGTTTCAGCGCGCCGACGGATCGCATCGCATCCTCGCTTATCGGCGGGTCGGCGAATTTTTCGGCGAGATGGCGCTGCTCGGTGGCGGGAAACGGTCCGCGAGCGTGCTCACCGCCGGCAAATGCGAAGTCGTCAAGATCCGCGCGCCCGATTTCATGGAGCTGTGCAAACGCTACCCGGGGGTGGAGGCGCACGTGCGCTCGGTAATCGAGCGACGCCACCAGCAGGAGGACCTGATCACGCCGGAGATTTCCGAACTGCTCGAGCGGAGCGGGCAGCTTGGCTACGTGCAGGCCGATGCGCTGCTGGTGATGGACCTGGAGCTGTGCGTCAAGTGCGACGCCTGCGTGCAGGCCTGCGAATCACTGCACGGCGAAAGCCGGCTGATTCGCAATGGCGTGGCGGTCGGCAAATACCTGATCCCGGCCGCCTGCCGCCACTGCGACGATCCGAAATGCATGAACAGCTGCCCGACCGGCGCCATCAAGCGCCGGGCGGAAGGCGAGATCTATTTCCAGTACGACATGTGCATCGGATGCAGTAACTGCGCGATCGCCTGCCCCTACGAAAACATCGCCATGATCGAAACCGCGAAATTCGACCGCGCCCAGGCCAAGAAGACCGCGGTGGTGGGTGCGAATTTTTTTCGTCCCTACCCGGTCGCTTCCCACGCCGCGGCCCCGGGGCTGTGGAGCCGGATTTTTGCCGGGCACGAGAAAGGGGACCCGGCGCGCCTGGGCGCCGGCGAGTTCGCCGAAGTGCGCCAGCACAATGACGCGGCCCGCACGAGCGCCGAATCACCGGCCGCGCCTCATCCGCACATTCCCATAGCATTTCCCATCAAATGCGACCTGTGCGACGGTCTGCCGTTCATGGGCTGCGTGCACAATTGTCCGACCGGCGCCGCCATGCGAATCACCTCGGCGACGCTGTTCGAACAGACCGGCGCGGTCAAGCAGGGTCCGGCCCCGGTGCGCAAGGCAATCGGGGGAAACGACTAGGACCGTTAATGGCACGCCGGTCACCGTCCGCCCTCTATCCCTTGGCCAGCTTGCCCGCGCGCGCGAAGCCTGGTGAAAGCGGCCGCTCCAATCCAGGGCAGCGGGAAGCCAAGTGAGCGGGGCCACCGCACGGGGCTCGACCATCACCGTCTCGCGGCGGGCGCGCGCGCTGCCGCTCGACGCGGCGCTGTGGATGGTGCTGTGCGCGCTGCTGGTACTCGTCGCACATTCGTTGGCCGAGGCACGCGGGCTAAAGGTTTCCGAGTACTGGAGCGGAACGATATCGCTGGTCGGTTTTGTAATCCTGGGCTGGTACAGCGTGCGCAAGCGTTCGCTGTGGTTTTCGCTGCGCGTGCTTCGCCTCACGGGACACATTCTCCCAGCCCGCTGGCAGCAAGGCATGATCGTGGTGGATCGCCTGGAAAGTTGGCGGGCCGTGCACATCACGCTGGGAATCCTGGTTGCGCTGCCGCTGTGGTGGCACGTGAGCAGCGGCCTGATGAGCCTGGTGGAAATGCTGCTGGCGTTGGCGACCGCGCTGTTGCTCTTGAGCGGGGTATTCGGCGTGGTGATTCAGGAGTATCTACCACCCGTGATCGAAATCATGCCCGAACGCGAGGTACGCCTGCAGGATGTCGCTTCGCGCATCGACGCGACCTACGTCGAAGCCGAGGAAAAAGTGCTGGGTCATCCAGAAGCGCTCGTGCAGGCCTATCTGAAGAATCTGAAACCGATTTTGGAAGCAGATCGGATCGCACCGCGATGGCGCCTTCTGGGTGCGACGCTTGGGCGACGCGATCTGGGATCCGAGATGTGTGCGCAGTGGCATCAGGCGGCTTCGCAGTTCGGTGATGACGCTTCGGTGTGGAACGAGCTGGTCGCCCTGACGGCGCGCAAGCTCAATCTCGAACACAACGCCTTCAACCTGAATTTCAGCACCGCCTGGCTCACCTTTCATATCGTGCTCGCGGTGGGCACTTTCGCGCTGCTCGTCTTGCATGTCGTCTCGGTGCTGTACTTTTACGGGCTATGACGCGGCGCGGCGTTCTGGTCGTAGTTGGATGTTCGGCGCTGCTGATTGTCGGGATCACGCTTGCGCTGCATAGCAGCTATTCGCCGGGCACCTTGCTGCGCGGCCATGAGCCCTTCACCGCGGATTGCGCGGCCTGTCACGAGCCGTGGCGCGGCGTCCAGGTCGCGAGTACCGGGTGCGTCGATTGTCACGGCCAGATGCCCGACAATCCGCATTCCGATACCAAGGTCAGCGACCCCAGCTCGGGAGTGATTGCGGGCAAGTCGCTGGTCAATTTCCACGACAACCTCGCCTGCATGTCCTGTCACACCGATCACATCGGCGCGGTGATCAATTTCGCAATGGTTTCCGGCAACAATTGTGCCTGGTGCCATCAGCACGACTCGATCGAAGACGTCAGTGCGCACCGCAAGAAGCCGATGCTGCTGACCGGAGCCCCCATCCAGTTGTTCGAGAAGGCCTTCTCCCATCAACAGCACCTGCAGGACACCATCGATCACCTGCAAAAGGCCCAGGCGCAGGTCCAGAAGCTGCGCGCTCCGGAACGAAAGAAACAGGCCGCAACCGAGGTAGCCGCGCTGACCCAGCTGCTCGACCCTTCCGGAAAGCACCTGCAGTGCCACACCTGTCACGTGGCACAGCCCGCGCAGCCAAACGCGCCCGAGCGGCTTTCGATCGCCATGGCCGGGTGCGCGATCAGCAACTGCCATACGAGCTGGCGCGATCCGGAGCTGGCGCTGAGCTCGATCGCTCCGCAGTACGCCGCTCAGGGATCCTCCGATACGCCGCAGCCTCAATTAATCGACTATGTCACGGCCGACCACTTTCAGTTCGTGAAGGCGGTGTTTACGCATTCCGCGGGCCATCTCCGCTCCAACTGTGCCGTCTGCCATACCGACATCGAAAGTTCGGCCAAGCCCGGCGACTTCCACAGCAAACGAGTTGCGAATTGTTTCGGCTGTCACGCTCACCAGGCCGGGAAGGCGGGATTGGAACAGGCCTCCGTGTCGCTCACCGGCATTTTCCAGGGCGGCGTCGCGATGGCGGCGGTGCTGCCACCCTCCGCAGAAAAAAAGGTTACCGGATGCGCCGAGTGTCACGCCTTTCATCTCAACTACAAAGGCGCCGAGAAGGTTAAGGATTTTCCGCATCCCGCGCCGGTCGCGCGTCCCCATCCGGCAGCCCAGGGGCTGCTGCTGGTAGGCTACGGCATCCGGCTCTCGTTTCCTCCCCAACACGGACCCCAGATTCAGATCCGACCAGTCAATTGGCGGCCGTGGGGAATCGGGTTTGCCGCTATCGCACTGCTGGCGCTCGGCGCGTTTGCGTACGCGTGCTATCTGCCGGCCGTCGCAGTCGCCAAGCTGGTACGCGGAAGCGTCGCTCCGCAGCGAATCGCCGAAGTACCCGCGCTCGACGACAGCTATCAGAGCAGCGTCCCCGGCCTCTACGTCGTGGGCGAGACCGCGGGTACCGCATCGATCAATCTGGCAATGCGTTCCGGGAGGCAGGCGGTTGAATTTATCGCCAGCGCGCTCAGGAGCCTTAAGCCGGCCCCCCGGCCCGAGGTCTACGACGTGGCGATCGTGGGATGCGGGCCGGCGGGAATCGGCGCGACGACCACCGCGAAGAGCCAGGGCCTCAGCTACATCGCGCTCGAAAAGACCACCGCCGCGAGCACCATCCGAAATTATCCGCGCGGCAAATTCGTGCAGTCCACGCCGATCGATATCAATGAATACGGCACCTTCATGATGGAAGGCGACAATTCCAAGGAGGGACTGGTCAGGAAATGGCAGGAGATGCTGGCCACGACCCAGATCGCCATCGAGGAACGTGAGGAAGTCACGAGAATCACGCGCGCCGAGGACCTTTTCGAAATCTCCACCGCGGCGGGCAAGAACTTCAAGACGCGGTTCGTGATTCTCGCCATCGGGGTGCGCGGATCGCCCCGCAAGCTTAATCTGCCCGGCGAAGCGCCCGAGCGGGTCTTCTACAATCTCATCGAACCCGAGGAATACCACGACCGGCAAATCCTGGTAGTGGGCGGAGGCAACGCGGGCGCGGAGGTAACCCAGGCGCTGGCGAACCCGGAACTGCGCAACGTGGTAAGTTACTCCTACCGCGACGCCACGCTGGGACCGCCCGTCACCCCGGAGAATGCCGAGAAAATCAGCGCCTCACAGCAGCAAGGTCTGATAACCGCCTACCCGATGAGCCAGGTGCTGGAGATCAAGGAGGGGAAAGTGATTCTGGGACCGCGCGCGGCGCAATCTGGCGGCCCCACCCTCACGGGAGGGCCGGGCACCGTCGTTCTCGCAGAGCCGAGGGAACTGGAAAACGAGGTTATCTTCGCGATGCTGGGCGCGGAACTGCCGACCCGACTGATGAAGGCCTTCGGGATACGAATGATCCGCAAGGGGCACTAAGGGTTTACTTCCACCCCATCAACGATGGTCAGGTGTGATTTGGGATTCCCCGCGCGTGGCCGCGCGCGCGGGGAATGACGCCTGAGACTTGGTTTCCTCGGTCAGCGGCTACAACTGGACAACATCCCCACCCTGCTGATTATTGCGTCGTCCCCAGCGGTCCCGAGGAAACCGCGCGCACCTACTTCTTGGTGAAGACGAAGTGCTTCTCCATGTTTGCCCCCACCTCGTCGAGGTGCTTGCAGTACGCGTTGAAGCCGCCGTTGTAGTTGCCGTCCTGACGACGCTGAAACTCGCCTTCAAAGTTGTAATACCCGGGAGTGCAATCCTGGTTGCGGGTGGTCTTGCCGCGATGCGCGATGACCTCCTGCACCCACCATTCCTCGGACTCCGGGGTGACGTCGATCGCGTGATGGCGGTTGCGGCGCGCGTAGTCGATGCACACCGCAATGTGATCGCCCTGCGCCTGCAGCATGTCGGTCAGGTTGAACTGAAAGGACGCCTGGTAGCCACCCATGATGAACAGATTGGGGTAGCCCTGGGTGTGGATACCCAACATGGTGCGGATGCCGCTGGCGTATTTGTCGTTCAGCTCGCGTCCCCCCTCCCCGACAATCCGGTTGTAGATGCCGGTTTTCTGCACCTCGAAGCCGGTCGCGTAGATGAGCACGTCGAGTTCGTACTGCGTGCCCTCGAATAGGGGACCCTTCTCGTTTATTTCGGTAATTCCTTTCCCGTGCGTGTCGATCAGATGGACGTTGGGCAAATTGAAGGTCGGCAGGTACTCGTTATGGAAGCAGGGCCGCTTGCACATCAGCATGTACCACGGCTTGAGTGCTTCGGCGGTCGCCTTGTCCTTGACCGTCTCCTCGATGCGCTTGTGGATCCGCATCATCGCGTCGATGTTGGCATTCTCCTGCCGGCGGATTTTCTCCTCGCGCGACATCGCCTCATAGCGGGCTTTCTGCTCCGCAGTGAGCTCGGGTTCCATGCGCGCCTTCGCGCGCCGTTTCGCCTGCCATCCCGGCTTGAGCCTCTTTGCCCATTGCGGATCGGTTTCCCAATCGTCCCGGATATCGATGGAGGAAGGGGTTCGCTGGAACACATACAGTTCCTTGGCGTTCTCGCCGAGGCCCGGAATGGCCTGCACGGCGGTCGCACCGGTGCCGATAATCCCCACCACCTTGTCGGAGAGGCGTGAGAGATCCGGCCCGGTGTACTCGTAGTCCCAGCGCGAGGTGTGGAAGGAATGCCCCTTGAAAGTCTCCATCCCCTTGATCTTGGAGAGCTTGGGCTTGGACAGGGTGCCGTTAGCGCAGATTACGAACCGTGCCTTCATGTGGTCGCCGCGGTCGGTGGTGAGATGCCACATCTGTTCGGCTTCGTCCCACTCGGTGGAGGTGACCGTGGTCTGAAAAACCGCGAGTTCGTAGAGGTTGTACCGTGTCGCGATGGTTCGGCAGTACTCGAAGATCTCATCGCCCCGCGCGTAGTGGCGGGTGGGTACGTAACCCGTCTCATCGAGCAGCGGCAGGTAGTCGTAGGCGACCACATCGCATGCCACGCCGGGATAGCGGTTCCAGTACCAGGTCCCGCCTACGTCACCGCCACGCTCGACGATGCGGATGCTCTCGACTCCGCGCTCCCGCAGGCGGGCGGAAGTCAACAGGGCAGAAAACCCACCCCCGATGAAAAGGACTTCGACGGTATCGTTGATGGGCTCGCGGGGCGCAAGCGCGCTGGCGAATGGATCGATCTCGTACCTGGCCAGTGTTCCGCTCAGGTCAGAGGTGAACTGCCTGGTCCCCTCGGGCCGGTAGGCCAGCCGGAGATCTCGCTCCTCGCCGAACTTCTTCTTGATTTCCTCGTAGTATTCCTGCGTCCGTTTGGGCTTGGTAAGGCCAGTCATCATGCCGATCGCGGGGTTGTCGTGGGTATCTGCCATTTTGGTCAGCTCCTCAATAGGAGTTTCTTCGATCCCCTAGCCAGATAGCAAGCACTATAGAAGAAGTTTAGAGCGCGCCAGGCGGGGGTCTTTGGTCCAGAGACGCGCGAACCTTGGCGTCCGACCTTTCCCAAAATACTGCGCGCAAGGAATAGAGCTCTCCGGTCACGAAGGCCTGCGCTGCCATTTCCCAAAGGGGGCGTGTTCCATTCAACGACGCAGCCTGAGGCGACGCACCCTGGCGCCAGGCGTTCCATCGACATCGATGGTCCGAATATTATAAACGGACTCGAACTTCCACGGAGGAGTCGCTCGGATGGGGTTAAAAGTCGTCGGGGCGGGATTTGGCCGGACCGGCACGCTGTCGCTCAAGAACGCGCTGGAAAAGATCGGCTACGGCCCCTGTTATCACATGCTGGAAGTGTTTCCACGGCCGGATCATGTGGCGATGTGGCATGACGCGGCGTTTGGCAAGCCGGTCGACTGGGACCTGCTGTTTCGCGACTTCGCTGCAACGGTCGATTGGCCCTCCACCCGATGGTGGCGGGAACTCGCGGATCATTTTCCGGACGCGAAGGTGCTGCTCTCGCTGCGTGACCCGGAGGCCTGGTACCAGAGCATGCGCGACACCATCTACCAGCCGATGACCTGGCCGCTTTCGAAAGACGCACCCGAGCCGGTCCGTTTGCAGAACCAGATGGCGCGCAAGGCGATCTTAAACGACACCTTTGACAACCGCTTCGAGGACAAGGCGCACGCGATTGCCGTGTTCAACCGGCACAACCAGGAAGTCCGCGACACGATCGATCCGAAGCGTCTGCTGGTCTTCGAGGCGCGACAAGGGTGGCAGCCGCTATGCCGCTTCCTGGAAGTGGCAGTTCCGGACGAACCCTATCCGAGGCTTAACGACACCGCGTCCACCCAGGCGACGATTCTTCGGATGCGCGAAGTGATGCAGCGGGCCTCGCAGTCCTGAAAAGAACACCCACACTCGCCTCACCGAAGCGGTCGGGAGCCGCTTGGACCACGCGAAGTCTACTGAATTCACACGAAAGTCACGGTTTGCGCACCGTGAATCGTAACCCCGCCCAATCCTCGTCGACGCGGGTTATCTTGAAGTCCACCAGGCCAGCGTCGAGGCCGGCCTTTCGAACGCTCAGTTGCGTCAGTCGGATATCCGACTCAGAGGAAGTGTTCTTGTTCCACAGGATCCACAGCGCGCCGGAGCTGGCGTGTCGCTTCATGGCTGACATCTCGCCGACCAGGACGTCGTGAGAGTGCACAAACCACATGGTCAGATCGGGCGGAGCCTTGCCGTGAACCACCAGCCTGGCGCCGGCCGGCAACTCGCCGAGCCTGGCCCGCAGTCCGCGTGGCGCATCGCGGACGGCCACGATACTACCCGTTTTGATCCGAGCTTTTTCGCCAGCGAAACGTCCTCGTAGGCGGCGAAAACGGACAGCAATCGGGCTCCGGGCGGCTGCTTCTTTAAGACGGCCGCGAGACTGGTCTTGATTCGTCGTCTATCAGAAAGCACCGCGTCGGGAAGGAATTCCTTCAGCTTCGCCACGACCTCGGGTGCGCCGTCAACCAGCAGAAACGGCACCGCCAGCAGAGCGCGATGCGCTCTCATCGCGATCGCGACATCACGCCCGACTGAAGGAGTCCGCGACAGATCGATCAACACGGCGGCCGGCGGATCCACCTTGGCCCTGGCGATTTCCGAACTACTCCAGCGCCGCCACTCAGCCCGATATCCCAAGCTCGCCAGCTGTTTCGCACAAGCCGCCCCC
>JAFAHS010000261.1 GCA_019237115.1 Deltaproteobacteria bacterium | reverse complement strand
ACCGGATCGGGCAGAAACTCGCGGATGTCGCGCCGGCGAAAAATTGCCTCGTAGAGGCCGCGCTTCAGTCCCACCGCGAAAGGAAGCCCGTGGGCGGGAGACTGCGGCGAATTCTCATTCTCCTGCAAGACAGTGCTCCGTGTGATGGTGTATGGCGCAGGAGGCGCGCGCCGAGGCGCACCTCCTCCGGAACTGGGTTTTATGCGGCGGCGGCTTTGCGAGCTGCGCCGAGCGCGGCCTCGTAGTTTGGATGCTCCGCGACTTCCTTCACATATTCGACGTATGTGACGTTGTCGTTCTTATCGACCACGAACACCGCACGGGCAAGTAGATGGAGTTCCTTGATCAAAGCGCCGTATTTCTGGCCGAATTCCGCGCCCCGGTAGTCGCTGAGCGTCGTCACCTTGTCAACCCCGGCCGCCCCGCACCAACGCGCCTGCGCAAACGGCAGATCCATCGAGATGCTCAGAATCTGCACATCGCCGGGAAGCTTGGATGCCTCTTCGTTGAAACGCCGCGTCTCCGCATCGCAGACCGGAGTGTCGAGCGAGGGAACCGTCGTGATGACTTTGACCTTGCCTTTGAACTGGTCGAGCCCCGCCGGCTGCAGTCCTTTACCGACGATGGTGAAGCCGGGAGCCTTCTGGCCGGGCTTCAGTTCAGGGCCAACCAGCGTCATGGGGTTACCCCTCATCGTAACGGCGCCTTTGCGTTCTTCCGCCATGAGAAAAATCTCCTTATCTACGGATTGATAGCTAGGAGCAGAGTTCCGAAAACCCGACTCTAGTAGGTCGCCGGAAATCTGCCAAGTTCTCGGTTCCTCCCCGCGCGCGAAGTTCTCTCGCCGCTTGGGGCGGTGGTGCCTGAAAAGGGGGCGGGTGAGGCCCGCGACGCAACCTTCAAGTCGGGTCGGCCGAGGTCACCGCAACCCGAAACCTAATGGACCCGGAAGTGATGAACGATCGGTCCAATAATCGCGCCGAGGACGAGAAAGGCATTCACCCCGAAGGTGATCATTGCTCCCGGGCCGCGCTTCTCCGGCGCGCTGATGTAACCGGTCCCGTAAATTATTCGGCCGACCAGGAAGATCAGCCCTACCGCAATGGCCAGCGATACACTCACATAGTTTGCAAACAGCAACAGCGACGGAATGAAGACCACCAGCGCTTCCATCGAGTTCTGATGCACCCGAAAGTAGCGTTCGAAGGTGGGGTCCCCGGTCGTTGCGGGTGCCGGTACGTGGTAGGTGCCGCGCGCTCTTCGCACCAGGACGCCGAAAATCATGTATTCAAGCACTGCCAGGCCGACGATCGCAGCCACGCCATTCATGGTTCGCTCCTCCTCCGTGCCCCCACCAGACTGCCAGCGCGCATGGCAACGCTTTAGCCCGAGTACCGCGCGCGCCGTTGCGCTTCCTCTCTGTCTGCCGCGTCCTGGGAAGGCCTCTCCGGCATCCAGCCCTTCGTATAGTCTCGTTCTTCCCAGCTGCGATCGTTGGCGTCCCAGATGTAGGGCAGCTCAACGATTGTTCCCGGCTGTGCAATCGTCTCGAATTGGTGCAGCGCGTCGAGAACGATCCGCTTCTGCAACTCGGGCTCATTGGGTTTGCCCGTCTGATGGCCTAGCGGAAAATTGACAAACACCGCGCGTGGCGGCTTCACCGCCCTGGTTATGTCGATCGCAGATGTCATGCACAGAGTTGGAATCCCGGCCTCTTCGACTACGCGCGCTATCAGTCCGACGGACTGATGGCACACGGGTCAGGCGGGTACCAGGTAGAAGGCCTCAACTTTGGCACGTTTGAGTTCATCTGCGATTTTTGGGGCGAGTTCGGTGCGCACCTTGCGCGCGGAGTAGATGCCGCCCATGAAGCTGAAGCACGGATCGTGCAATTCGCCAATCACCTTTTCGCGTTCCAGCTCCTTCAGCCGTTCCCACGGAAACACGCAATTGGGATCGATTTGCGCATCCCTGGTTGGATATCCGAAGTGCCAGATATTCAAATCGTCGCGGGTCGCGCTGGTTGGAATGCACCGGTAGGACGCATCCTCGCGATGGAACCGCGGTTGATCACGGTACATGATGCCGCCGGAACTGATGAGTGCCACCCGGCACCGCGCGATCGGCTTGTTGAGCGGCGTCCAGGGCACCGACTCGTTGGTCACCCATCGATACGGATTGTTGAAATCGGCATACAATTCCCGAGTTCGCGGAATGTAGGACACTGGCATGCTGGTAACCTCTACTGCGCGAGACTAGGTCGCCTGGGGCGGGAACATCATCTTGCCCGCGTGAAATTCGCGCGCCACGAAATCGATAAAACCCCGGCGCACCGGCCATTCGAGGCGGCTGTCGCGCCAGTGAATTCGCCCCTCGGGACCCACCATCTCGCTGCTGATATCATGAACCTTGGCAAGTGCCTGCACTAGCCGGTGCCGGTCGCCCTGCACCGCGGGAATCGCCGTCATCCTGGCGATCCAGGCTTTCAGCCGCGGCATCCCGCCAAGCTCAATGCCCATCGCCCGCGCCGCCGACACGTGGCAGATGGCCGCCAGATCCGCGATGCTGAGCGAGCCGCAGAAGAAGTCGCCCTCGCCAAGCGCGCCTTCGAGCTTTTGCAGCAACTCGGCGAATTCCGCACGCGACGCGTGGCTCATCGCCGCCGCTTCCGGCGCGGACTTTCGCGCCTCAGCTATCCAGTAGCCATAGGTGACCGCGTCGCACGAACGATCGCACAGATCTTCGATCTGGCGCATGCGCGCGCGTTGATAGGGATCGGACGGTCGCAACGACGGCCTGGGAAACGCATCCTCCAGGTATTCGCAGATGATCGTCGAGTCCGCGAGCGTGCGGCCGTCGTCAAGAATCAGGGCGGGAACTTCCGCGCGCGGGTTGGCCCCCAACAGGTCCGGTTTGTGATCCAGGGAGTAACAGCGATCGACGGGCTCGTAGCTGAGGCCCTTGAAGTCCAGCGCCATGCGAACTTTGCGCGCGTATGGACTCGTGGCGAATGTGAACAGCCGCATCGGTCTCCTCCTCGCCGAACCGATGAAGAGATTAACTACTAGGGCGGCAAAAATACATGAGTACGAGCGCTGATTGCGGCACCTTCAGCGAGACCGCCGCATTTCGAACCCCGGAACGCCCGACAGAACCGGTTGCGGTCCTGACGACTCGATGGCTGACCTTTCTTTACTTGAATGCAGGCAGCACCTCGC
>JAFAHS010000587.1 GCA_019237115.1 Deltaproteobacteria bacterium | reverse complement strand
TCAGATGCTACGCGCCGATCGCGATCTTGAGAGCGATGCGTGTAAATGGCGCCCAGCAGCGAGGCACCACCTCCTATAAGGGCCCCCAAGAGCGCCGAAACTGGGCTCAGCAGTGCTGGATCAATGGACATGCCGCCTCCAAAAATTCAGCTGTGCAATACTGCGCATTGCGATATTGAAGTCGTTTAGCAACCGTCTGCTGAGGGATTGCCTGAATCAGCTGATGCGTATGGTGGGCTGCACGAGCGCGTTGATTCGCTCGGCCAGCCACAGCAGCGCGGCGCGCGAGGGACCATGCAGCGAGAGTTGGTGTCGGCGGTAAAGCACGGCGTGGCTCAGCTGCGCGAAGCGGCCCTTGATGAAACCGCCCTTGAAGAATCCGAACCGGCCCAGCGTCCCGAAGGCATTATAGTCGCCGAGCGCGACCAGCGCGCCGAAATCGCGGAAACTGAATGGCGGCACCGGTTTGCCCCTGCGCAGCCAATTTGGCAGATGGCGGACCAGATGCATGGCCTGCTGATTGGCAACCTGGGCGGTTGAGGGTAGCGGTCGCTCCGCGCCCTCCGGCACTAGGCTGGCGCAGTCGCCCAGAGCGAAGATGTGCTGCTCGCCCTTAGCCAGCAGGTTGGGGCCGACCACGACCTGGCCCGCGCGATTGAGTTCCAATCCGCTGTCATCGAAGCTGCCGGACGCACGGATGCCCGCCGCCCAGACCTTCAGCGCGGCCGGGACGCGCTCGCCACCCTCGAGCCGGAAGCCATCCGCGCCGGCGGCCACGACCCTAACCCCGGTGCGCACGTCTACGCCTAGCAAGCGCAGCTGGGATGCGGCCGAGTCGGAGACCGCCTCCGGGAAGGCGCTGAGGATGCGCGGCGCGGATTCCAGCAGGGTCAGGCGCAGCCGCCGGCGGATCTGCGCCTCGCCGTAGCCGGCCGCCAGCTCGACCATGCGGCTCAGCTCGGCGGCTAATTCCACACCAGTGGCGCCGCCGCCAACGATGGCAATGTCGATGTTGCCGCCCTGCGCGAAGCTGCGCACCACCTGCGCGCGCAGCCGAGCGTTGAAGGCGTCGGCTTGGTCCTGGCTGTCGATGAAGTGGCAGTGCTCGACGATGCCGGGCGTGCCAAAGTCGTTTGCGCGGCTGCCGAACGCCAACACCAAAACATCGTAGGCTAACTCTCTGGTGCCAGCGACCCCCTCGCCCTCGGCCTGAAGCGGCGCCAGGCAAATGCGCCGGGCTGTGCGGTCGATGGCATCGAGCTGCCCGGGGACGTATTCGAAATGGTGCATGCGCGCGTGCGCCACAAATTGCAGCTGCTGCTGGTAGATGTTCCAGGTGCCGGCGGCGAAGGTGTGCAGCATCGGCTTCCAAACGTGGATCCAGCTTCGGTCGATGAGGCTAACCCGGGCTCGACCGCGGCGCCCCAGCAAACGGCCGAGCCGGGTGGCCAGGATGATGCCGGCAACCCCGCCACCGACCACAATGATGTGTGGAACCTCACCTCGGTTCAGTTTGACCCGCGGTTTTGCAACAGGAAGCTGCACGCTACGACCATCGTTGATTATCTCTCTGCGATAAGCCATTGGTCTCTCCATAGTCCTGCAGTTGGTATTTAGCGCTGTGGTTAGCTCTGATTTTTCGAATTCAAACCGAAACGACGGCTGAGCCGGTGTCGCGAGCACGGTTTTGAGCGGCGCTTCCGCTCCCTCGACGACATCGGTCGGAGCAAAGTGCCTCATTCGATTGATGAGCCCGATCAGGCGCTGCTCATCGCCACCCAACGAGATCTCGTGCGCGTCTACGCGAACCCCTGGGGCAGACCGGTGTGTCAGCCGAGCAACGTCACCACGCCATCAGCGAGAGTATAATAACCGACCGCGACCTTGAGATGACCCCGAGAAGTCAAGTCCATCAACACCGGGGAAGCGGTGCTCAGGAGGTCAGCCTGAATCTGGGCGTTGGCCTTGACCGCAGCCGTCAGATCATGGTTCGCGCGTTCCACTGCGGGCCGTAGCGGGGCGTATAGAGCGCTGATCTGGCCGGGCACTGCGTTACCTGCCATAGCCGCCTTCACCGCACCGCAGCCCTCGTGACCCAGCACAAGGATCACGGCGATTCCCAGCACAACCGCACTATATTCAAGGCTGGCGATAATCTCCGGAGTGCAGATATTGCCGGCGATCCGCGTGACAAAGACGTGACCAATGGTCTGGTCGAAAATTAGTTCGACCGGCACCCGAGAATCGGCGCACGATAGTATTGAAGCAAATGGCTCCTGCTTGGTAACTGTGTTCCGGCGTAGGACGGCGAGATCGTCATTGAGTGACGTCATCTGCTTCGCGACAAAGCGTTTGTTGCCCTCCATCAGGCGCGTCAGCGCCTCGTCTGGATTAAGGGTCGTCTGCGCCCGCCCGCGCCGGCCGAGCGTCGCTGCCAATAATGCTCCCCCAGAGGAAGCCAGAACCGCCCGCCGTGGCACCGGCCGCCCCAACATTCCCGCGCAGTGACCGTAGCTGCATATGCCGAAGCGGATATGTGGTGAGGATGCGTGTGCGCTGGTCATCCTGCCCTCCTTGCTTTGCTGGAGTATTTATTTGAGGTCCGTTCTGTCTCTTCCGGGGTGCCGAGCATTATATTGCTTAGACGCAACAGCGATGACGGGCAGAGATTTTGGCCGCATATTGGAGCGGAGAGCCCCTCTCCGGCGGTAGCGTTCAAGGCACGATCGCAAAGAATAGGAAGGCTGCAAGGATCACCAGGTGCACGGCGCCCTGGAGCACGGTGGTGCGCCCGGCGGCTAGCGTCATCACGGCCAGCAGCAGGGTGAGTGAGAGCAGCACCTCCTCTTTGGCGCCCAATCCGAGCACCAGCGGCGTGCCGAGCACGATCGCGACC
>JAFAHS010000569.1 GCA_019237115.1 Deltaproteobacteria bacterium | reverse complement strand
TGTTTCCAGCCTCCACCCCCGGAGTTACGCGGCGGCGGATGCATGGGAAACTCGGCCAACGGGCCGCGGACACCGCGGAGATTTTCTACGAAGATGCGCGCATACCCGCGGCCGCGCTGGTTGGCCGCGAGGGAGAGGGGTTCAAGTACGCGATGGCAACCTTCGATCGCAGCCGCCCCGAGATCGGCGCGATCGCGATTGGAATCAGCCAGCGCGCCCTCGACGAGTGTCTCAGGTACTCCAAGCAGCGCAGCGCGTTTGGCCAGCCAATCGCCAATTTCCAGGCGATCCAATTCATGATGGCGGATATGGCAATCGAGATCGAAGCGATGCGCCTGCTGACTTACAAGGCCGCGTGGCTGGTCGATCAGGGCCAGAGTCCCAACGTTACTTCCAGCTACGCAAAGGCCTTCAGCGCCGACGCGTGCATGAAGATCGCGACCGACGCGGTGCAGATTTTCGGCGGTTACGGCTACATGAAGGAGTATCCGGTCGAAAAGCTGATGCGCGACGCGAAGCTGCTGCAGATCTACGAGGGCACTTCCCAGATTCAGCGCGTGGTAATTGCGCGAAACCTGCTGAAAGATTGAGTTACTCGTCGGAAGGTGGCCGGTCCGGTTTGTGCGGGAGCGGCGGATCCTGCTCCTTGGGCTCGCTGCCATCGATCACCCCGACGTAATCGCCCTTGTGATAAATGTCGATGGTTCCGGTCGTCGGATCGGGAAAGATGTTCCAGTCCTGATCGGGGCTGGTGGGGGCGGCGGGTACCGGTGCGGGGGCTGCAACCACGGGCAGTGGGGCAGGGGGTGGTTCAGGCGGGGGCGAGGTTGCGCAGCTGGAGATGCCAACCGCAAATCCCCCCAGTACGACCGTTCGCACAATCAGGGTCGTCTTGCGCATTATGCCTTACCGGACTTTGAAGCTTTTGCCGATCTTCGCGCCCCCGCACGCTCTGCGCAAGTGGAGCATCAGGCATCGCCCCGGAACATCGCACCCGCAATCCGGCGCACCAGGGCGCGGGGCGCAAACCGGGTTGATTGCGCCATCAGCGAATTAACCAAGCCGTTGATCCTGAGAGCTTTTCCCCGCCGGGCTGCGTCGATTCCCTGGCGGACCACGGTTGCCGCATCCATGTAGGCGAAGGACGGAACGCCGGAGTCCTCGACCCCCGCGACCTGCTGGAACTCGGTTCGGGTGGGCCCGGGGCAAAGGGCGAGAACCGTGACCCCGGTGCCCTGCAACTCGGACGACAGCGCCTCGGAGAAATTCAACACAAACGCTTTGGTGGCGGCATAGGTCGCCATCCAGGGGACCGGTTGGAACGCCGCCGTAGAGGCGACGTTGATGATATGTCCACGCTTCGCGGCAACCATCCCGGGGAGAAACAGTCGGGTGAGTGCCACCAGCGCGCTGACATTCAGATTGATCTGTTCAATCTCGCGATCGAGCGGGGCCTGCGCAAAATTGCCGTGCGTGCCGAAACCGGCATTGTTTACCAGGTAGTCCACGGTGATTTGCGCGGCGGTGACTTGCCGGTGAATTTCGTAAGCAGCCTCGGCACGACCGAGATTGGAACTGATGATTGTTGCGCTCGGCGCGCCGACCTTCTTCGCTCGGTCCGCCACATCACGCAGGCGATCCTCGCGGCGTGCGACCAATACCAGCTCGCGCTTCGCGCGCGCCAGTTGTAGAGCGAATTCCTCCCCCAGCCCGCTCGATGCTCCGGTGATGAGGGCGGCTGCCATCAGGTTCCGATCATGTCCAGTTCGGCGCGCATATGATCGATGGTTTTGCGAAGTCCGCTGTTGAGCGGGACGCTAGGTTCCCACTTGAGCAGTTTTCTCGCCAGCGAGATGTCGGGCTTGCGTCGCACCGGATCGTCCGGGCGCGCGGGCAGGATCTTGAGCTTGGAAGAACTGCCGGCCAGTTCGATGGTGAGCGAGGCCAGCTCGAGGATGGTCACCTCGTTGGGGTTGCCGATGTTGACCGGGCCAATCTGTTCCTCCTGCGCCATCATCCGAACCAACGCCTCGACCGTATCATCCACGTAGGCGAAGGAGCGGGTCTGCTTGCCGTCGCCGTAAACTTCGAGATCCTGGCCGCGAAGCGCGGCCGCACAGAAGCTGGAGACCACGCGGCCATCGTCAATCGCCATGCGCGGCCCGTAGGTGTTGAAGATTCGCACGATGCGTATATCGATTTTGTTCTGCCGGTGATAGTCCATCATCAGAGCTTCCGCAACGCGCTTGCCTTCGTCGTAGCAGGCACGCACGCCGATCGGGTTTACATGGCCCCAGTAACCCTCGGTCTGGGGGTGTTGCTCCGGATCGCCGTACACTTCGCTGGTGGAAGCCAGCAAGATTCGCGCGCGCACCCGTTTTGCCATGCCGAGCATGTTGATGGTGCCCATCACGCTGGTCTTTATGGTCTTGACCGGGTTGTACTGGTAGTGAACCGGCGAGGCTGGGCAGGCAAGGTGGAAAATGCGATCGACTTCGAGCAGGATGGGCTCGACGATGTCATGACGCACCAGCTCGAAGTTAGGGTGATCGCGCAGGTGCATGACGTTGGCGCGCTTGCCGCTGAAATAGTTGTCGAGGCTGACCACTTCGTGCCCGTCGCGCAACAGCCGGTCGCACAAGTGGGAGCCGAGGAATCCTGCCCCGCCGGTAACCAATACTCGCACGCTCTTCTCCTTCAGCGCCGGTTTTCACCGGCCAGCGAAAGTACCGTCTCGATCACGTACGCCACATCTTCGTCACTCATCGAGGCGTAGATCGGCAGAGAGAAACACCGGTTGTAAATATCTTCGGCGACCGGAAAATCGCCGTTCCGATAGCCGTAAGCTCGCTGATAGTAATGCATGGTGTGCAGGGGGATGCAGTGTACGGAGGTTCCCACCCCGCGCTCTTTTAAGAGCTCCACGAACTGGCCCCGCCCGATGCGCAGCAGGTCCGGCTTCAGGCGAAGCACGTAAAGGTGCCACGGGTGTTCGATCCCGGTTTCGGCGTAAGGGATCTGCAAAACCTCGCAGGCGCGAAACGCACTACTGTAGCGGTTGGCGATTTCCGCGCGGCGGTGCATCAGTTGGTCGGCGCGCCGCAGCTGCGCAAGTCCGATCGCCGCGTGGACATCCGAGAGATTGTACTTGAAGCCGAGATCGTGAATTTCATAGAACCACGAGCCGGTGGTGTCGTAACGCTTCCACGCGTCCTTGTTCATGCCGTGGAGGCTCGCGACCGCGATCTTTTCGGCCAGGGCGTCGTCGGCGGTGGTAATCATTCCGCCTTCCGCCGAAGTGAAATTCTTGGTTGCGTAGAAACTGAAGCAGGTCAGGTCGCCAACCGTTCCGATGCGGGTCAGCCCGCGACCGTCGAGGTAGCGTGCCGCACCCGCCGCGTGAGCTGCATCCTCAACTATCTTCAGCTCGTACTGCCGCGCGATGGCAAGCAGGCGGTCCATATCGCAGGGATGGCCGGCAAAGTGAACCGGGAGGAGGGCGCGCACGCGCCGATGACGTCCTCCCTCGAGTGCTTCCTCCACACGCGCGGGACTGAGGTTGAAGGTTCCCGGGTCAACGTCCACGAACACCGGCTTGATACCGAGATAGCCCATGACCTCCGCGGTCGCGGTGAAGGTGAACGGGGTGGTGATGACCTCATCGCCCGGCCCGAAGCCGAGTGCCCACAGTGCCAGGTGCAGTGCTCCGGTGCAGTGGGCCACGGCGAGCGCGTTGCGGGCCCCGACGTACCTGGCAAATTCCTTCTCGAACTGCTTTGCCTTGGGGCCGGTGGTTATCCATCCGGAACGCAGGGTCTCGACGACTTCGCGTTCTTCCTCGGGGCCCATCGAGGGACGATGGAATGGTATCTGGCGCATTCGGTGTTTTTCAGGGCAAGCGTCAGCGGGCGCTCATCCACACAAAATTGCCGCGTTCGAGCCGCTCGCTAGATCGAGCAGGTTAAAGAGCGACTTTGGCGAGTATAAGGATAGGTCAAAACGCGGGCAAGGTGGGTTTGCCGCAAGCACCTCGGGCCAAACCTAGCTGGCGCTCCCGTCCGGAGGCGGTCCCGGCATGATGTAAGTGGGAACGCCAGTTTTTTCCTCGATCGCTTTCTGGAGCTTCGTCGTATCGACCTGGTCTTCGAGACCGCGCTGCTTTACTTCCTCGAGCGCGTGCGCCCACGCGCCCGGGAAGCGTCCGTAGAGGTCGTCATGCACCTCGACGTAGAGCGCACCCCCGCGCCAGCCAAATTTGATCGGCTGGTATACGAATTCGCCGGGGGTTCCCACTTTCACTTTGTGAAACAGCCGATCGATGTCTTCCGGATACAGACGCACACATCCGTGGCTTACTTCCATGCCGACACCCCACGGAACGTTGGTGCCGTGCAGGGCGTATTCCGGGAGGGTCAGTTCGAGCCGATAGAGGCCGAGCGGATTGTCCGGATCGCCGCCGGGAATCATGTGGTCGGCTTCGCCATCCCGCTCCAGGTGCTCCTGGTATATGTCGAGTGGAACATTCCAGGTGGGATTCTTGGTCTTCCCCTTCACCGTGAAGGCGCCGACCGGGGTCTTCCAGTCGTAACGACCGAGACCAACGGGGAAAGTGTAGACCACGTCCGCATGCACGCTGGACTTCATGGGCATTGCAGCCTTGGTCACCTTTCCCCTGCCGAGCACCGGTCCGGTGGGGGACGGATAGTAGTAATAGATCCGCATCTCCGGGATGTTGAGGATGATCCCGACGTGTGGAGTATCGGGCAGGATGAACTCGTCCGGGAGCGTGATGTCTCTTCCGGCCGGCGGGCCCCACCAGTCGATGTGTCCGTTGGCGTTGGAGATCTCCGGCGCGGTCACCCCGAACCATCTTCCCACATCCAGCAGTGTGTCGCCTTTTTGCAGCCGATAGGTGACCAGGTTGCCAATGATGTTGTCGCGGCCCTGCGGAAGCGGGTACGCGTACAGAGGCCGTTTGTTGAACTGATCGTCGCTCCATCCCCGCGCGATGCCGGGCAGGGACCACACCGCGACGGAGAGCAGAAGCCCTGCAATTGACCATCTGAAAACGTGGCGGGATGAGTACTTCAAGCCGAATAAGGACATTTTCCGAGGCGAATCCGCTCGCGCATCCCTGCAACCCGAACCAAGGAACTTCTGCGCCAAATAATTGTAGGTCATGCCCGCCTAGTCGGCAATCGGCTTCAGATTCGCGAATCTTAGCACAAGTAACTTGAGGCCTGCGCGATCGAAATCGACCCAGGCCTTGGCGGCGTCGCCGCGCCCTTCGCGGCGGCGGACGATCCCGCGCCCGAAGGTCGAGTGCATCACCCGCGCGCCGACTGCGACCACCTCGTGAGGTTCGTCACCGCACTCCAGTTGTCCATCGCTATAGTCGACGTAAGGCTCGCGTGAGGCGGCTTCGCGCGGCCTGGTGTGCGGTCGCTCGGGCGCGACTCGGCGAAGCAGGGCGCTATCGATTTCGCCGAGAAATCTCGACGGCCGCGACTCCTGTCGCACCCCGTACAGTTCGCGCGAGAACGTGTTCGAAAGATAAAGGAGGCGGCGGGCGCGGGTCATACCGACGTAGCACAGACGCCTTTCCTCCTCGATTTCGTCGCTGCTGTCTTGCGAGCGGCTGTGCGGGAACAACCCTTCCTCCATCCCGGCGATGAAGACTGCGGGGTATTCCAGCCCTTTGGAGGTATGCAGGGTCATCAGCGCGGCGCGGCCTCCTTCGCTGGAAATCTGGTCGGCATCGCTGACCAGCGCGACCCGATCCAGAAAGTCGGCCAGCCGGCCCGGTTCTCCTTCTGCATCGAAGGCGGCGGCCGCGGCGAGCATTTCGGCAAGGTTCTGTTTGCGCGCGGTCGCGTCGGGAAGGCTTTCGAGGTAGGCCTCGAAGCCCGAGTAGCTGACGATGGTACTGATGATCGATTGCACCGGCATGTTCGGAGCATTGGCAGACAGCTCGCGCATCCAGCCGTACAGCGCGCCTGCGGTTTTGGCGATTCGCAGTGCTACTCTGGATTCGGTTTCCAGCCGGCCCAGAGCCTCGAACCAGGGGATGCGCTCGCGCGCCGCGATCTCGCCGACCACTTCCAGAGTCTTGGCGCCAATCCCGCGCGGTGGTGTCCCCGCCATCCGTTCGAGGCTGACCGAGTCGGCCGGATTTGCGAGCACCCGCAGGTACGCGAGCAGATCCTTGACGTCGCGCTGCTCGTAGAATCGCACGCCACCCACCACGTAGTAGGGAACGCGGCGCCGCACGAGCGCTTCTTCGATCACGCGCGACTGCGCATTGACGCGATAGAAAACCACGAAATCGGCCGGCTTAAAAGCGTCCGAGGCAACCAGGCGAGCGACTTCGCGCGCGATAAAGTCGGCTTCGTCGCGCTCCGTCATCCCCGTGTAATAAACCACCGGTTCGCCGGTCTCGTTCTCGGTCCAGAGGGTCTTTTCCTTGCGTTCGGTGTTGTTGCGGATCACACCTCCGGCGGCAGCGAGAATGACCTTGGTGGAGCGATAATTCTGCTCCAGCTTGAAAATCGTCGCGTCGGGAAAATCGTTTTCGAACGCCAGGATGTTGCGGATGTCAGCGCCGCGCCATCTATAGATCGACTGATCCTCGTCGCCGACCACGCAGAGATTGGCGCTGCGGGCGGACAACGCGCGGACCAGCAGGTATTGGACATGATTGGTGTCCTGATATTCGTCGACCAGCAGGTGGTCCGCGTGCGCTTGCCAGCGGGCCAGGAGCTCGCGATTTTGCTCGAACAGCATCCAGACCTGCATCTGCAGATCGGCGAAGTCCATGGCGTTTATGGCGCGCATCCGCTCCTGGTAAAGCCGATACAGGGTCGCGATGGCGGTTTCGCGTCCACTGGCGGCGGAGGTGGCCATCGCGGCCGGCGAAATTGCTTCGTTCTTGCACTGCTCGATGCGCGCGCGCACCAGTTCGAGCGGGGGAGCATCGGCGAGGGTCGCCTCTTCGATTACGCCACGGAGCACCGCGATCGAGTCGCTTTCATCCAAAATCGAGAAGTTGCGATCGAATCCCAGCGCGCCGCACTCCTGGCGCAGGATTCGAGCGCACATCGAATGGAAGGTGCTGACCCACGGCGCCCGCGCCGCCGGGCCGAGCAAGGCGCCGATGCGATCGCGCATTTCGGCGGCAGCTTTATTGGTGAAGGTTACCGCCAGCACGCCTTGCGGGTCCGCGTTGCGTTCTCCAAGGAGGTGCGCGATACGATAGGTCAGGACGCGAGTCTTACCCGAACCCGCGCCGGCCAGGATGAGTATCGGACCGTCTGGCGCCAGGACCGCTGCGCGCTGCTCCGGGTTCAAATTGTCGAGTCCGGTAGATGACATTACGCACGTCTCATATGCAACCTGGAGTGCTTAACGATAGCGGTCGGGAGATTGCCGGCCTAGAGCCGCGGGTCTCAGCTCTCGGCAAATAATCCACAATGGCGACCTATCAGCCGCACGACCGATATTATCGCAAGGCGCGCGCACGGGGATTGGTCTCGCGCGCGGCGTTCAAAATCGAGGAAATAATCAAACGCTCAAAATTGGTTCGCCGCGACGCGCGAATCGCCGACCTCGGGTGCGCACCGGGCGGCTGGCTGGTGATCCTCGCCCGCGCCGTGGGCCCCGCGGGCCGGGTGGTCGGTGTCGACCTTGCACGATGCCCAAACCCGCCCCCGCCCGCGGTAACCATCGTCGGCGACATCACCGATGCGGAGACGGTGGAACGCGCGATCGCCGCGGTCGGTGGTCCGGCTGACCTGGTGACGAGCGATCTGGCACCGAAACTGAGCGGAATCACCGCGCGCGATCAAGCTCAGTCCGAGCACCTGTTATCGGCGGCCCGCGCTTTTGCAGGACGGGCATTGAAGCCCGGCGGGGCGATGGTCGCCAAGGTTTTCATGGGCGGTGATTTCAAACAGATAGTTGCGGACTTCGCGCACGACTTTGAGCAAGTCGAAGTGACCCGCACGGCCGCGACCCGCCCGGGCTCATCGGAGTTGTACATCGTCGCACGCGGGCGCAAAAGCAAAGACACCTGAGGTGCGGCCGAACCTCAGGCCGCTGTCGCGAAGGCTGTGCGGACCGGCGGTTGCGTTTGGCTTACTTCCAGTGCGCGCGTAGATTCAGGACATGGAGCGCGCGAGTGCACGGCGCCTCTGTGTGCTGATGCTGGCGGCAGTCTGTACCGCGTGCTCGTGTGCCCGCCACACGCGGCCCGACCCCGCCGCCGAAGTGGGACCTGACGAAATCGAAGTGAAAGTGCTCTCGGTCGGCCTCGACGATTTCACCCAGGCACATTTCGTAATGCTCGGCAGCGCGGACCATCAGCATCAACTGCCTATTTTAGTCGGTGACCGTGAGGCCGACGCGATTATGCGAGCGCTGCAGGGGATACAACTGGAGCGCCCGTTTACCCACGATCTGATGAAGGCGATCATCCAGGCGAACGGCGAGCGGGTCGATTGCATCTCGATCTCGGACCTGCGCGATGAGGTCTACTATGCGACCATTTATATGAATGGTGGGAAGACCAAAATCGACAGCCGGCCCAGCGATGCGATCGCGCTCGCGACCAACCTCGGCGCCCCCATCTTCGTCGCTTCGAAGCTGTTCGAGAACCAGGCGCCGCCCGCAATCGGCGCCAGGTCGGCGCCGCGCACGGTTACGGCGCTGGGAATCACGGTTGAAGAACTTACCCCGCCCCTGGCGCAATACTTTCACGCTTCCCGGGGCGTGCTGATAGCGGATCTGGACGCGAGCGCGGCCAAAAACGGGATAGAGCGCGGCGACATCATTACCCAGGTGGGGGTGCAAGCGGTCGGCAGTCCGGCGGAGTTCGCAAGAGAGGCCAACCTCCAACCGGGAAGCACGGTGGTGCTGAGGGTCAGCCACGACGGCGCTGAACACAACGTCTCGTTTGCCCGCTAATCACTCCATCAGGTTGGAATTGTCGCACATTTGGTAGTTTTCGCCGCCCCAATACCGCACGCAGAATTCGGTGACTCGCTGCAGATTGGTCATCACGTCGTAGTAGCGGACGCAACCGTGCGCGTAGATGCTGGGGCCGCTGTCCTCGGTGCCGCTAAGCTGCGCAAACTTGCCCGCGAGGTCTCGGCCAATCGGGAAAGTGAACGGCTCGCCTGGAGGTCCTGCCACCAGGAAGGGATTGCGCAGCAAATTCGTCGCCGGGCAACCGGTGAATTGTTTGTCGGTTGCCTGCTGGTCAAAGGCAAACTCAACCGTGACCGCCAGAGCTTTGGCCGGGGTCCTGCCCAGATTTTCCACAGTTAGCGAGAATTCCGGAGCCGCCGGCTGGTGCGCGTTGGGAAGCGGGTAGACGAACTTGACCGTAGGGATGTCGAGCCACGCGCGAACCGTAGCGATGCTGGCGTCGGCGCTTTGCTGCGCCAGGCGGGCAGACAGGATGGCCACCCGCAAGGCGGCCAGTGAGATCAGCGAATAGACCGCGGTGAATGCCACCAGCCAAAAATTGAAACTTTGCCACACATGCCGGCGTCGCCCGTGCTCGGCGGTCGATGAATTCGCAGTGGCGGGAGTCGCGGACGTCATCGAAAAGCAGACCATTTGGTTCGGTGCGCGTCCCGGTGGCCGGTTCGCTTGAGGTGGCGGTTCACGGGTTCTCTTGGGGCGTTGAATTGTGGTTTAGGCTGCGGCGCAAGACAAGCTCGGCGGCGCGGGTCCCGAAGAAACGGTGAGGAAATGCCAGGTTATGGGTCAACCGGGCCGCCGAAAGTCACATGCGCCGAATCAGCACCGACCGCAGGAACCGCGGGTCAATTTCCTTGCCCAGTTCGGCGAAGTCTTCCTCGAGCACGTTCAGACAGGAGTTCACGAAGTCCGCGCTGGCCAGGCGAGTAGCATCGTCCAGGTGCTCGCGTATGAGCTGCCCAACCGACGCACGGAACGACTCGCTGAGTCTTCCCGGTTTGCCGTTGCGCACGACGATCGCACTGCGCAGCGCAAAGAGCCGCGATGATTCGATCGGTTCCGCAACCAGGCGGCCGTCGAGCGCGTGGCGCCCCAGGGCCGTCAACAGGATCTGGCTCAGGCGAACCTCACGCGCGGCGACCTCCGCGCGGAACGCAGCCGATGCAATATCGACGTCGAGTAAGCTGCGGAACAGGGTCGGCATCGCGTCGACCTGGTCGAGAATTGCGTAGCTCAGGTGGAGATCGCGCATGGTGCGGAAATCGCGCATTGCCACCGCACCGGTCCCATCGAGCGCCGAATAAAAGCGTGGAAACCGTGCCAGGAACCCGCCAATTGCTTCGCGGTAGGGGGTGTCCAAATGGAAAACCTGCCGGGTGTATTGCGGCTTGAGGCCGAGCAGCTCGATGGTGTGTTCGGTGCGCTTGCGCAGATCGATCGTGAGGCTCACACCGAGGCGGAACAGATGCTTGAGGTGCGTGTCGCGAAGATGCTCGATGGCATTGGGCAGGTCTCCACCCGCAAGATTTTCCAGACCGAGATTCAGGTAGTGATGGGTAGTTGCGATCGCTTCACGGACCGCATCGAGGTCACCGAAATCGACGGCGCGTGCAACCAGCACCTGGTTTGAGACCATCGCCATTTCGCTGCGCAGCTGTCGCTTGCCCTCCGCCGCAAAACCTGCGGTAAGGGCCGCGTTGAGCAGCGAATTGTCACCGTCTGCGATCGCCGGAGCAGCATCGGGAGGGACCACCTCCTGGTCCCCAAGCAGGTCCGCGCGGCTTGGTTTTTCGTAGCGATCGCGTATCGTCATGAAGTCGCGGGGATTCAGGTAGGCGAAGACATCCTGCGCTTCGAAGTAGTCGGGGAATCCCCGGTCGCTGAGCCGCGCGCGGCGGAACTGGTAGGCCTGTTCCTCGAGTTCCGCTTCCACGCCCCAATAGACCTCCTCCATCAGTCCGGCAAAGTACTTGTATTCGCGTTCAAACGCCTCTTCGAGAAAATCGCCGATCGCGGAGGTGATCTCGTCGTTGCGGATGAACTCGATCAGGTAGTGCTCGTCGAACTGCACGTAGCGATTCGAGGGCGGGTCCGCCGACAGCGAGGGATCCTCGAGGCGATGCACCTTGATGTAGCTGCGCAGCAGCAGCGCGACGATCTCCATGTCGAGTTCCATCAGGCCGTCGGCCATCCGCTTGCGTCCGGCCTCGGCCAGCGACTCGATCCATTCACGCATTCGGCGAAAGTTGGGACGATCCTTGTTCCAGCAGTCCAGATCGAACAGGGACTTCACCTGCTCGGGGAGTGCGAGGCTCAGCAGATCGCTCGCGTCGGCGGAGCCGATTTCCTTGAGCGTGTAGAACAGAGTCTCGGGCGAGAAGGACTGGACCAGTCGCTCGGCTTCGGGAGCCGAGAGAATCAGGTCGCGCTTCTGCCGGGCCGGAAGCCCGTACAGGAATTCCAGCTTTGCCTGGAAAGGCAGATTGAGAAATTCTGATTGATCCCGGCTCGGCATAACACGCGGGCCTGGCGATGACCCGTCGTCTCGGATCAATACCTCGCGACCCGCGGATCGCGCAATGCGGGCTCGGAAAAATGCGCGCTTTCGAACGCTTTTCTGGTCGACTAGGTTCTGCTAGCGGCGGGTCACACAGGCGCAGTTATGGTTAACAGTCAAGCCAGGAACGTAGTCCTCACCATCGCGGGGAGCGACCCGGGTGGGGGAGCGGGAATTCAGGCCGACTTGAAGACCTTTGCTGCGCTCGGGGTCTACGGATATTCGGCCATCACCCAGGTTATCGCCCAGAACAGTTCGACGGTGCGAGATATCGAGCGGGTCTCTGCTCGAATGATAGCGCGCCAGGTCGAGTTGCTTGTGCAAGAACGCCGTCCCGATGAGATCAAGGTTGGAGCGCTGGGCGGCGGCGCGGCGGTGCGCAGCGTCGCAAAAGTGATCGAGAATCTGCGCCTTGAAGCTCCGGTTGTCGACCCGGTCATCCTATCGAGTGCGGGGGTCAGGCTGCTCGATCGTGCCGGTGAGGCCGCGCTGGTGAAGTACCTGATTCCGCTCGCGAAAGTAGTCACCCCCAATGTTCCCGAAGCGCAAGCACTGACCGGAATTCGCATTACCAACGATGGGCAGATGCGTGCTGCGGCGCAGCGACTGGTCCAGATGGGTGCGCGGGCGGTGGTTGTCAAGGGTGGGCATCGCGGGGGCAGCGAGTCATCGGACCTCTTGTTTGATGGCCAGCGCATGCGTTGGCTGCGCGGGCGGAGAATCGCCGGAGCCACGGCGCACGGGACTGGATGCGCATTTTCGGCGGCGATCGCCGCATACCTGGCGCGCGGGGTCGAGTTGGAAGCGGCGGTCAGCGCGGCCAAGCGCTACGTGACCGCGGCCCTTAAGCAATCCTTTAAGTTTGGAGGAGGGGGTTCACTGCTGGAGCATTTTGTCGGTTTCCCACGGCGCGGCAGCTGAACGCGGGGATCGCGATCTTCCGGGAGCCAGAATCTCGACCCAGAAAAAGCGCTAGCGGATTTTCACGTTGTTCACGCATCGTGATAGCTACTGCGCGTATTCACGCAACCGTCTTCGCGGCACTGTCTTGTGCGAGCCGACGGAAAGCGTCGCGCGCGATCTCGTTGAGCGCCGATACATCCGCTCCTTCGTTAAGGCGCGCGATGATCTCGCAGCGCATCCGCGGATCCCAGAAGCTCCGCAGATGCTGTGCAGTGGCAGCAACCGCTTCCGCGCGATCGGGATTCGAGCCGCGAAAAAATTCGGCGATCTGGTTTGCCATCGTCACCAGGTGATGAATGTCCATCGCACGAGGTTGCTCCGAATTTGCCGCTACCGAAGCCTAGCGGTCGGCCGCCGGATGGGCTGGCGCGCCCTGCCGGGCCGCAATCGGCCCGATCGCTTCTCCGGCCGGCATCACCTGCACCGCGGTCACCTTGTACTCGGGACAGTTGGTTGCCCAGTCCGAGTTCTCGGTCGTCACGATATTCGTGCCGGACAACGGATGATGGAACGTCGTATAGACCACGCCGGGCGGCACACGCTCGGTCACCTGCGCGCGCATCGTGGTTTCGCCAACGCGGCTGCTGACCTTGACCCACCCACCGTCCTTCACCCCGCGCTGCTCTGCATCGTGCGGATGAATTTCCAGCAGGTCTTCATGATGCCACACGACGTTGGGAGTGCGCCTGGTCTGGGTGCCGACGTTGTACTGCGAGAGGATGCGCCCGGTGGTAAGGAGCAGCGGAAAGCGCGGGCCGGTTCGCTCGTCAGTCGGAATGTACTCGGTTATCACGAAGCGGCCCTTGCCGCGCACGAACGTGCCGACGTGCATCACCGGCGTGCCCGCGGGTGCCTTGTCGTTGCATGGCCATTGCACCGAGCCTAGCCGATCGAGCTTCTCGTAATTGACCCCAGCAAAGGTCGGGGTCAGGCGTGCAATCTCGTCCATGATCTCCGACGGATGGCCATAGTGCATCGGATAGCCGAAGGCGGTCGAGAGTTCACAGGTGACTTCCCAGTCGGCCTTGCCCGCCAGCGGCGGCATCACCTTGCGCACGCGCGAGATACGCCGTTCCGAGTTGGTGAAGGTGCCATCCTTTTCAAGGAACGAGGAGCCCGGGAGAAAAACGTGCGCGTACTTCGCCGTCTCATTGAAGAAGATGTCGTGCACAATCACGCAATCCATAGCGCTCAACGCGGCCGTCACGTGATGCGTATTTGGGTCGGACTGCGCGATATCCTCGCCCTGGATGTAAAGTCCGCGGAAACTTCCGTCGAGCGCCGCGTCGAACATGTTCGGGATGCGCAGGCCGGGTTCGGCATCAAGCCTGACTTTCCATGCATCGTCGAAGCTCGAGCGCATGGTCGTGTCCGAAATATGGCGATAGCCGGTCAACTCGTGCGGGAACGATCCCATGTCGCACGATCCCTGCACGTTGTTCTGGCCGCGCAGCGGATTCACGCCGACGCCCGGGCGGCCGAGATTGCCGGTCGCCATCGCCAGGTTCGCCATCCCGAGCACCATGGTGCTGCCCTGGCTATGTTCGGTTACGCCGAGGCCGTAATAGATGACGGCGTTGCCGCCGGTCGCATAGAGCCTGGCGGCGGCGCGGATCTCCTCGGCCGCAACGCCGGTCGCCCTGGCGGCGGCTTCGGGAGAGTTGCGTTCTTCAAGGATGAACTTCTTCCACAATTCGTATGCCGGCCATTCGCAGCGTTCGCGAACGAAGTCCTCGTTGCCCAGCCCCTCCCTCAGCGCGACGTGCGCGAACGCGTTGATTAGCGCGACATTCGTACCGGGCAGGAGTTGCAGATGGTACGCGGCCTCGGTATGCGGTGTGCGCACCAGGTCGATTGCGCGCGGATCGGCGACAATCAGCTTCGCTCCCTGGCGCAGCCGCCGCTTCATCAGCGAGGCGAACACCGGATGGCCGTCGGTGGGGTTGCAGCCGATTACCAGGATAACGTCGGCCTGCAGCACGGAATCGAAGTCCTGCGTGCCGGCCGAAGTGCCAAGCGTGGTCTTGAGCCCATATCCGGTAGGCGAATGGCAGACGCGCGCGCAGGTATCGACATTGTTGTTGCCGAAGGCTGCGCGCACCATTTTCTGCACCAGGTAGGTCTCCTCGTTGGTGCAGCGCGACGAGGTGATACCGCCGATCGCGCCGCGGCCGTAAAGGGTTTGCACTTCCCGCAGACGCCGGGCCGCATATCCGATCGCTTCGTCCC
>JAFAHS010000567.1 GCA_019237115.1 Deltaproteobacteria bacterium | reverse complement strand
GCGGCGAACCCGCCGCAGCTCTAGCGCATCGGAGTTGACCAGGTGTAGCCGGTCCCGTAAGGCGTGCCCGGAAACGGATTCGGTCGGCAAAAGCCACCGAGCCCCCACACCTGGGCCAGACACTGTTGTTGCGTGGCATAGCTGCAGTTGTCGCTGATGCCCTTCCTTCCATACGTCGCGCACCAGCTTCTGCTGGCCCCCGCCGCCTGGCTCCCTTGCGCGCTCGACCGGCGGCGCTTGGCGTCAGCGTCGGTGAGCAGCAAAGCCATTATTGCGATACTGAACAAAACAAGACCGATCGCGCGCATGCTGTTCTCCCTGTCCCATCATTTCTCGCCGCCAACTCTTAGCGAAAGCCGCCATCGCCGCCGCGCGCGTCCCGGCGTACCCGTGCGTTGGCGTGCGGTCCTTGCGATATGTCCGCTTCTCTAATCGGCCGGTTGGGGTCAAGCGCTTTCAGACTGTCCACCACTTGCAGTGTCGATGTCGCTCACGGGCTCGCGCTTCTCTTCGGAATCGGCACTAGGGCCCTTCCATCATGGGATCCGAGGATGAGATGGAACGATCTTTTGCGCGGCCTTGCTGTCAGGCGACGGCAGGTCCAAGCGGACATGCGAACTCACCTCATCCATCGTCCCGCGAGGGACATCATTCCACCGCTCGGTGGAGCTCGAGTTTCCTCCTATCGCGTTTGATCCTGCCCGGTTTTCATGCTGCTGCCGGGACCTGTTCCCGAGTCCAGCGGAACTCGGTGCCGTCAACCCAGATGCGGTGCATAATCACGGCCAAGCGACGGGCCAGGGCTACGATCGCCTTCTTCATCCCGCGGCGCCTGGCAATCTGCATCGCCCAGGCCTTGAGCCACGACCATTTCTTCGACCGCAACATGCTCTGAGCGGCCTCGTAGAGCATGACCCGCATCATCTCATCTCCGCAGCGCGATATTCTACCGCTCCGATCGATCTCGCCCGATTGATACTTGGAGCACGTCAGGCCGAACACGGCTCCGACTGCCTTGGATTTGCGGAAGCGAGCGGGCACATCGACGGTGGCGCGATAGGTCAGCGACACCACCGGGCCAACGCCAGGGACCGTCATCAAGCGCCGACACACCTCATCATCCCGGACGACGGCCAGCAAGCGGCGATGCAGGATGACCATCTGTTCGCGGAGCACCCGCCGGACAATGAGCAACGGTTCGACCAGTGCCGCCAGGTCGGGGAGATTCTCGACAAGTTCCTTGATGCGCGCCTCGAACCTCACCTTTCCGACCATGCCAACCTTAAGGCCGAAGTTGCGCAACGTGGCCCGCAGATCGTTCTCGATGGCGATCGCCTTCGACTGCAGAAGCTGGCGATGGGTCAGCAGCATCCGCAGTTTCTGACTGCGTATCGTCTTCACGTGCACCGGACGGTAAAGCCCCACCCGCATCATCTGCGCCATCCCGCGCGCATCATTGCGGTCCGTCTTGTTGATCTGCGCCTTCAGCACCGCCTGCATGTGCCGCGTTTCAGCACAGACCACCGGCAGCTCTGCTTCGGCGAGAGCGCCGAACAGCCACTGCGACAGCGGTCCAGCCTCCAATCCAATTCGCTTGAAGTTGTAGGCGGGGTTCTGCAAAACCGCCAACAACGCGTCAGGTTCGCTTGCAACCTTCACTTCCCGAACGATCTTGCCTGTGTCATCCACAATGCAGATGCTCGTCTCCTTGACCGAAACGTCCAGTCCAGCAAAATGGTCCATGCTGCGCTTCTCCTTCTGATGCTTGAGGCCGTGACCACGGACCTCGTTTTCACCATCAGCCTGAAGCGCAGCACCCAAAATCTTCAGCTATCCACAAGCTGCCGGCCGATTACCCCATCTTTTGGACGAAGCGGACATAAGTACCGTGCGCCTTTGACCGCCTCGGTCGCAGATGACCCGAAGCGGCTGTAAGCAGGGTCGAAATCTTGCAGTGCAGCAAGACCCGCTCGAGCAACAGAGGTGATTCAGATTGGTGGCGACCCTTTTGAGCTTGGGCTCGTGGACAGCATGAATCGACCCGACGGAAACACCACAGGCCTTGCAGTGCTCAATGGTCGATTTGATTGCAAAACGACTGGAATGCTGCACAACTCTGCCGACAGCCATCACTCAAGCGAGTCTTGCGTGAGGCGGCCGGTTGCCGCCACGGTGGCCCTCCGGTCCTTAAACCGGCCGATGGCCTCAGGCTTGAACTCCCGCTCGTGTCGTCGTCGCTCCATTTGTCACCTCCGGCTTCATCATGACACCTAAACCATGTGTCCGCGAAACCGGGTGCAGGTCAAAATGTTCGCCTGTGATCGCGGTTGCTTCCCACCCGATGCCCAAGTCAAGCTGCCGGGCCGCCGCCGCAGCTGCGTACGCCAGGTTACCTGTATAGGTCGGAAATGCGAGCGGAACCCGAGCCAAATTATCCACCCGCATTCCACTTGACATCGCGATCGCCGCGACTTGTGCAATTTCCACCGCCCTTTCACCAACAACATGGCATCCTAATATTCTTGCGGTATTGCGATCCACGATGAGCTTGCAAAAGCCTGCCTTGCGCCCGTCGATGATTGTGCGGATGGTCGAGTCGAAATGGATCACCGCTGTGACAGTATCGTGTGTCTCACGAGCTTTTGCCTCGGTCAGGCCCGCGCTCGCGTACTCCGGTTGGGTGAATCCGGCACTGGTATTCACGCCCGGTTTAGGCCTTTTGGTCGGGCCCAGAACGGCATTGGTAGCCGCCAGGAAACCCTCCTGGATGGCAGGCGGAACAAGCATCAGGTGACCCGTGACGTCGCCGGCGGCGAAGATATGGGCTGCGGAGGTTCTGAGGTGGTCGTCCACCTTCACAAAACCTCGATCGTCGACGAGCACACCGGCGGCCGCGAGATTAAGGCTGCTGGTATTTCCGACCCAACCGGCAGCCACGACTGCCACTACAGCTTCGGCACGGTGCCGTTTGCCGTCTTTTGAGAAATTCATCCGGATTCCAGCGGAGGTCTTTTCGAAAGACTCAATAGTCCCGAAGTCTTCATGGACCACGATGCCGCGCGCTCGGAACGCTGTGGCGATCGCTGCGGCCACATCCTCGTCCTCAGCCGCAAGGAT
>JAFAHS010000304.1 GCA_019237115.1 Deltaproteobacteria bacterium | reverse complement strand
GAAATACGCCGGATGGTCGGCGAGAAGGTTTTCAAGCAGTTCTGGCCCGATCGGCTTTACAACTTTGACGGCGAGAACAAGTCCGAGCTGGTCATGCTCGGGAAGACCGATCATAACGAGGATGTCTGGCTCTCGCGACGCGCTGCCGAATCCGATCTGGTCATCTACGTCAACATTAACCTGGTCCCGATGGATGGTGGTCACAAGTCGGTTGCGGTCGGACTCGCGCCCTACCAGAGCCTGCGTCATCACCACAACGCCGCGACTTTGCGCGACTCGCACTCATATATGGACCCGACCCGTTCGGGGATGCACCGCAGCACGAATCGAATGGGCCGAATTGTCAACGAGCACCTGAGGGTTTTCACGGTCGAGTCGGCGGTGAACACCCGCATGTTCGGTCCCACGCTGGATTTTCTGCACAAGAACGAGGACCGCTTCACGGACTGGGATCGCGCCCGTCTGAAGGGTTTCCGGTGGGCGCTCGGCAACATGACCAACGATTTCCGCCGCCAGGCCATGTACAACTACAGCTCGCCGTATGGAATGACGGGCGTGTGGGCCGGCGAGACCGAAGCGGTCCATCAGAAGGCGCTGGCGCGGGTGTTTCAGCAATACGCGGTTCCAGTCAAGGGCCAGAGCGACATCCTGATCCTCGGCGTCCCCTTCATCTGCCCGTACAACGTCAACTCGATTATGAACCCAGTCCTGGTCCAGTGCACCGGCCTCGGCTACCTCTTCAATATGTATCGAGGCAAGCCGCTGGTGCGGGAAGGCGGTACCGTGATCTTGTGCCATCCGCTGCGCGACGAGTTCCAGCCCGAGCATCATCCGAGTTACATCGAGTTTTTCCATCGGTGCCTGGCCGAAACGACAGAAGCCACCGAGCTCGAGAAGCAATTCGAAGACGAATTCGCGCGCAACCCGACTTACATTCACATGTATCGTTACGGCCACGCCTACCATGGCGTCCATCCGTTCTACATGTGGTACTGGGGCGAGCCCGCCCGCCAGCATGTCGGCCGGGTGATCGCGGCCGGGTGCGAAGAACCCGAAGTCGCCGCGCGCCTAGGCTGGGATGCGGCCGACACGCTGGATGAAGCGATCGCGATGGCGACCTCCGAGCTGGGACGCTCGGCGACCATCACATACCTGCATTTGCCGCCGATAGTGATTGCTGATGTCGAATAGCCGCAACAACGGGCACGCGGCCGCCGCTGCGATGCCTCCGCTCGATCAGATCTTCCGGCATCGGCGAATTCTGCTCACCGGCGCTACCGGGTTTCTCGGCAAAGTGTTCCTCATGCTGATGCTGCGGCATCACCCCGAGGTGGAGCGAATCTACCTGCTGATCCGTGGCGACAAGCGGAGCAGCCTTAATCGATTTCGGCGCGAGATTCTCGACTCTCCGGTCATGGCCCCGCTGCGCGAACAACTGGGCTCGCGCTTTGACCGCTATATCGAAGACAAGATTGCCGTGGTGCCCGGAGATATCACCGATCCCGGCCTTCTCAGCCAGGGCGCCGAGCCGTTCAAGCGCGATAGCCTCGACGCGGTCGTGCACAGTGCCGGGCTGGTCAACTTCGAGGCCTCGCTCGCCAAGGCGATGGACGTGAATACCACCGGCGTTGCCAACGTGCTCGACTTTTGCCGCAAGTCCGGCGCCGCGATGCTGCACATCTCCACCTGCTATGTCGCGGGAGCGGCGGATGGGCATCGGTACGAAGACGACATCCCGGAGAACTGGTGCCCAATCGGCAAGAAAAATTTCAACCTCGAGCACGAAATTCGCGATGCGCTCGGAGCGATTGCTCGAGTTGAGGCCGAATCGCGCGATCAGGTCCGCAACGCGGAACTGCGCGGCGCGGTCGACGAGGAGGACGACACCGGCGGCGAGGAGCCGCGCACCATCGAGCACCGGCGCAAGCGATGGGTGGAAGATCGCCTCAAGGAAGTTGGCAAACAGCGCTCCCTGGGTTGGGGATGGCCAAATACCTACAGCTACACCAAGAGTCTCGGCGAGCAGTTGGTGCTCGCCGCGCGCGACCGCCTCGATGTCACCGTAGTACGTCCCGCCGTGATCGAGGGCGCGCTGGCGGATCCATTCCCGGGATGGAACCAGGGCGTCAACACCAGCGCACCCCTAACCTATCTGGCAGGGCGCGGTTACCGCTTCTACCCGGCCAAGAAGGAGCTGGTGCTCGATGTAATCCCGGTCGACCTGGCGGCCCACGCGATGATCCCAATTCTCGCGGCGCTGCTTCTTAGACGCCAAAAGCCCATCTATCAGCTCTGCACCTCGGACCGGAATCCGATGTCGATGCGCCGCCTGGTCGAGCTGACCGGACTCGCCAATCGTCGCGAGCACGGCAGGGACAAGGGAGAGATGGGCTGGCTCGCGCGCCACCTCGAGGCAACCGCGGTATCGGAAGGCACCTACCTTCTTGCCAGTGAGACTCTGCCCCGCCTCCTCAAGCAGACCATCGACCTGGTAGGCACGGTGGGTAAGAACACTCCGCGGCGGTTGCGCAAAATCGAGAACCGTATCGATTCGCTCAAGGAAAACACCGACCTGGCGCGCGGACTGGTCGACGTCTATCGGCCCTACATCCTGGAACTCTGCTACACTTTCCACGGCACCAACATCCGCGCGCTCTACTCCTCGCTGCGCGCGCAAGACGCGGCGCAGCATCCGTTCCGGCCCGACCAAATCGATTGGCGCCACTACTGGATTGACGTCCACATGCCGGGATTGCGCCGCCATATCTACCCGCAACTCGATCTGCACACCCGCGTGCGCGCACCGATGCCGCGCTTTCGTCACCTGATCGATCTCATCGATCGCGCGGCCGAACGCTACGGCTCCTCCGCGGCGCTAATTGCGCGAACCGCCTCCGGGACCCGAACATCGGTCACCTATCGAGAGCTCCGCGATCGCGCCCATCGCGCCGGAATCCTGCTAGCGCAGCGTGGGATCAAGCCGGGCGATCGCGTCCTCCTGATTTCCGAGAATTCTCCGGACTGGGTGCTGGCCTATTTCGCAATTCTGTTCGCCGGAGCGGTGGCGGTGCCGTTGGACCATCTGGTCTCTGCCGAGGAGCTGGTGCCAATTTGCAAGATCGCGCAACCGCGAGCCGCCCTGGTTTCCGCCGAAGTCGCGCAGCGATTGGGCAGCGGGATTCGCGATGCCGCCCCCGCGATCACCGAGCTCGACCTGGCCGAGCTGTCCCGGCCGTTTATCCTGGGTCGCAAAGTCGCCACCCCCTCCCCGCCGGATCGCAAGAGCCTCGCGTCGATCGTTTTTACGTCGGGAAGTACCGGGACCCCCAAGGGCGTAATGCTCACACACGGAAACTTTGGCGCCGAAGTGGGCATGATCGGGCGAGTCTTCTCGCTCTCCGGTGAGGACACGCTGCTCTCGCTGCTGCCGCTTCATCACGCCTTCGAATTCACCTGCGGCTTGCTGCTTCCCCTGGCAAGCGGCGCCACCATCGCCTACCCACTACACTTCGATTCCAAGGATCTCTCTCGCATCATGGCCGACCTCCGGCCCACCGCGCTCATCGGGGTGCCAGCGCTGTGGGAGGCAGTCCATCGCCGGATCATGGATGAGGTAGAAGGGCGCGGGCCGTTTTTCGCCGCCGCCTTCGGGCAATTGCGCAATCTCAATCGGCGCCTGGATGACGAGGCGGGAATCAACCTCGGCTCGGTTCTGTTCCGGCAAGCGCATCAGGCGTTGGGCGGAAGGCTGCGACTGGCGGTCAGCGGCGGCTCCGCCCTGCCCCAGCGCGTCGCGCGGTTTTTCAACGACATCGGAATTCGCTTGCTCGAGGGCTACGGGCTAACCGAGGCGGCGCCGGTTTTGAGCGCGGCCCGTCCGGACGAACCTCTCAGGGTCGGCTCGGTTGGGCGGCCGCTCAACGGCATTGAGGTGAAACTCCACGGCGAGTCAGGCGGCATCGGAGAAATTGCGGCGCGCGGCCCCAACGTCATGGCAGGTTACTACCGCAACCAGGCCGCGACCGACGAAGTACTGCGCGACGGATGGCTGCTCACCGGAGACCTCGGACGATTCGATGAGCAGGGCATGCTCTATATCGTCGGACGCGCCAAGGAAGTCATCGTCGATTCGGGCGGCAACAATATCTACATCGATGAGCTCGAAGAGGCCTATGGACATTCGCAGTATCTCAAGGAGTTGGCGGTCGTAGGACTCAAGGTTGCCGAAGGCGAGCAGGTCGCGGCGCTGGCGGTCCCGGCCTACGCGCGCGGCGAAAGCCGGCGCTCGGTCGAAGATCGCCTGCGCGCGGACTTCGAAAAGATTGCCGCGGGCCTCAGCCCGCACAAGCACATCCGGATTCTCCGCTTCACCGACGCGGAACTACCACGCACCCGGACCCGCAAGATCAAACGCAATGAGGTCGTGGCAACCCTGCGCCAGATGCTTCAAAGCACCGCAGACCAGCCATTCGTGGCGGGCAGCGCGGAAATCGAGCCGTGGCTTGCCCAGGCGCTCGCCCAGGTTTCTAGCGATGCGGTCAATCTCACCCCGGCAACCCGGCTGATCGAGGACCTCGGACTTGATTCGCTGGCGATGGCCGAGCTCGCCGAGCATATCGCCGAGCACGCCGGGCGCGAGATCGGCCCCCAGGAAACTACCGACCTAAGGACGGTTGCCGACCTGCAGCGACTGGGATCGACCGAGACTTCGAACGGCCGCGCGCGACTGCCGTCTTATGCGCGCTTTGCAGAACCGTTCACGCCCCGGCTGCCCGATCCGTTTCGCAGGCTCGCGCGGAGGGCGACCCGCACCGCGCAGCGCGCGATCTTCGCCGGCTGGCTCAAGCCAAAACTACTCGGACGGGGCAATATTCCCGCCAATCGCAACGTATTGGTAGTCGCCAATCATTCAAGCCACGTGGATTTTGGTTTGGTCGGCTATGCGCTGGGCGCGATGGGCGACGATCTCATCGTGCTCGCCGCAAAGGACTACTTCTTCAACACTGGAGCGCGCCGCTTTCTGGCATCGAACTTCACCACGCTGATCCCCTTCGATCGGGAACGCGCGCAACTGGAATCGCTCGACGATGCGCTTGCGGAACTCGCGGCTGGAAAAAGCGTGTTGATGTTCCCCGAAGGGACGCGCTCACCCGACGGCACCGTCCACGAATTCAAAAGCGGTGCCGGGTATCTGGCGCTGCGCAGTGGATGCGACGTGCTGCCTATCCTGATTCGGGGGACGCACAAGGTTCTCGGCAAGGGCAGCCTGCTTCCGCACTACCACGAAGTCGAAGTAAGAATTGGCAGTGTAATCAGCGCCGCCAAACTTCGCTCGGTAAGCGAAAATGCCGAAGGGATGGGAGCGTACCGAAAACTCGCAGACTACATGCGCACGGCTGTGGTTGCGATGGGCACCAAGAAAGCGCCGCTTCGCCCAACTCCCAAAACTCCGGCCGGAAAAGGCGCGGGGCCGGAACTGGCAGCGGTCTCGTCGCATCAACGCGCTCCAGGCCCGCGAGTGCGCGCCCGCCGCGGCGGCTGATTGAAATCCGTTTCCGCCTTTGCAAGCTTGCACGGTCCGTTACAGGCGAAGCTGTTTGGCGCAGACGACACCCGCCTGTGTGTCAGTCGAGCTCGCGCGCACGAGCAGTCGATTTTCGCAGGGCCGGAGTGAGCCCGTAAGCCGGGTTCTGTACCCTTGCGGGCGGCGATCATTCCTCTGGGCCGAGCGATTGCTCGCCGGCTCTAGCGACCATACCCGAGGGATATGAGCGGGCCGCTCACCCTCCTATTTGGTCTTGCTCCGGGTGGGGTTTGGCATGCGCGCACGATCACTCGCGCGCCGGTGGGCTCTTACCCCGCCGTTTCACCCTTACCCTTTCGGGCGGTCTGTTTTCTGTGCCACTTTCCGCGGATCGCTCCGCGCCGTCGTTAACGGCCACCCTGCCCTTATGGAGCCCGGACTTTCCTCTCTCCTTGCGGAAAGCGATCGCCAAGCTCACTCCGGCAGACATAGATAATATCATCGCGCGCGCGGCAAGGCGCACCTGCCGGGTGTAGAACTGCCGCAAAGAAACCCCGATCAACTATTGACGGTGATGCTGCTCAAGTGGCGGCGATGGGGGAGGCCCGACCCATCGGACGCGAGCAGCGCGCGAGATCGTTCACTGGTCAGGGACGACCTAAACCCGGAACAACTTTGGACCTGGACGCTTGGGAGTTCGGTGCGCCTCAGGTGGTTTCGGGGGCCGGTTTGTCTTCGTAATAGAGGATTCGCTGGCAGTTGGGGCAGAAGTGGATTTGAAGATGCTTCTGGACTTCGTTGAACAACTGCGGCGGCAACAGGCGCCGACAGCCCATGCAGGTTCCGCCTTTTGCCAGTGCGACGGCGGTTCCCTGGCGGCGGGTGAACAGGGTGTTGTAGCGCTGCAGCAGGGTTGGCTGAATCTGGGCGGCGGCTTCATCGCGCTCGCGACGCTTCTCGGCGATCGAACTCTTGAGACTTTCGACCTGCGTCGCGATTTCCTTTTCGCCTTCCGCGAGGGCGGCACGCCCTTTTGCGATCGCTTCTCCTAGTTCCTTGATTCGAGCGGAGCGCGGGTCGCCGGCCTCGGTCAGCGCAAGCACTTCGGATTCGAGCCGGAGATTGGTGTCCTTGAGGGCTTCGACCTCGTGGGTTAGGGCCTGCAGTTCCTTGTCGGTGCGCACCAGGTTAAGGCGCATCCGCTTGTTGCGTATTCTCGCCTCTCCTTCAGCCAGCTCCTTTTCAGCTTTCTTGCGGGCGGCACTGTTCTGCTGATCTTCCTCGACCAGGCGCTGCAGTTCGGCTTGATTCCGTTCGTTCTCCTCGCGCAACCCTTCCACGTTTCCGGCGATTGTGGCCAGCGTTTGTTCCAGTTCCTGGAGCTGGCGATCGATACCCTGCAACCCCATGAGCCGGGCTATCTCTTCAGGCAATGCAACCTCCCCTATGCACGCACAACCGCATCAGGAAGGCGTGACCTCTCGTGTGTGTTGGATGAACTCCGATCCGTACGGGTGTGGGCCCACCAGGATTTGAACCTGGGACCAGCCGGTTATGAGCCGGCAGCTCTGACCGGGCTGAGCTATGGGCCCTTTGCGATCCATCGGGCAATCATCCCATGGTACCAATTTGAGCGCATCTGTTTAAGGGGGTGTCTTAAACGACCGTATTGCGTGTGCACGATCATCGCCGCGGATCGGATGCGCGCCGCAACGCAATCAGAGCCTGCGTCTTCTCCCAGGCCTGGTCGTCGCTCGCACCGCCCGCGGATGCCTCGGCAACATCGCGCTTCAGCGAGTCCACTTCGCGCTGGTGGCGCCTGCGTTCGAGAGCAGTGACGTAGTCGGCAACCAGCACGCGCGCGTGGTCGAGATCTTCGATCAGCGGGCCAACCGCCGCGGCAGAGAATTGCGACAGCTGCTCGGCCGTGAGGTGTTCCGCAATCCAGGACTCCATCGCCGCGTGCGGTTTGTCACTCGCGCAAATTTCGCGCAGCGCGGCGGCGAGCTCGGACTCCGCGAAATCCTTCGCGACCTCACTCTCCGCAATCTGGAGTCGTAACTGGGGATGGAGCAGCGCGATCGAGACCAACCCGATCTCGGCGCGCGTGCCTGCGTCGGCGGCCTGGGTCCGGGCCCGCGGCGGAGTGACGGCCTGTTGAAGGCCGCCACGGATGCCGCCACGTCCCTCCCGCCGCAATACTTCCTCCCCGATCCCGAGTATCGATGCCGCGCGACCGACCAGCAGCTCGAATTCAAATCTGTTGGTGACCAGTTTAAGCATTTCGGCCACCCGCTCCGCGGCCCGCGCCCGCGCCTCCAGCGAGCGGGTCGCGTGGCGCGACTGCTCGGCCAGAAAGTAATCGATCAGCAGTTCGGCCGAATCCGCCAGATCGTTGAATGCCCGAGCGCCGCGCTCGCGAACGAAGGTATCCGGGTCATACCCCGCCGGGATGAAAATGCCGCGGCCGAGCAGCCCTGCTTGTAGAAAGATTCCAAGCGCGCGCAGCGAGGCTTTACGGCCCGCATCATCGCCGTCGAAGCAGGCGAATACGTTCCTGGTGTGTCGTCCCAGCAGACGCAACTGCTCGACCGTCAAGGCCGTGCCGCAGCCCGCCACCGCTTCCTTACAGTCGGCCTGCGCCAGGGCGATCGCATCGATGTAGCCTTCGACGAGGATCGCGCGATCTTTCGCAGCGATGGTCGCTCGGGCTTCGTACAATCCGTAGATGGTTCGCGTCTTCGAGTAGAGCGGAGACTCCGGCGAATTCAGATACTTGGGTTGGCGATCGTCAAGGACCCGGCCGTCGAATGCGACCACCCTGCCCTGCACGTCGCGAATGGGAAACATCAGGCGCGCGCGGAACATATCGCGCGATCCGTCGGCGTCGTTCTTGACCAGCCCAAGCCGTACGCCCGCCTCGCGCAATCCCCGCCGCTCGAGCGCCTTGGTGAGGGCCAGGATACGCGCGGGTGCAAACCCGATGCGGAACGCCTGCGCGGTCTCTCGGCTGATGCCACGCGACTCCAGGTATGCACGGGGGTGCTCACCGTCTGGCGTCTTCCACAGCACGTG
>JAFAHS010000299.1 GCA_019237115.1 Deltaproteobacteria bacterium | reverse complement strand
TCCTTCAGCTCATGTTCGGGCAGCCCTCACGCCAATGGCGGATGCTATCCGCCCCGATGCGATCATCGTCAGCGCAACCAAAGGCATCGATCACGCGCGGCTGCAAACCATGACCCAGATGCTGTCCGAAATCGTTCCGCGTCAGGTGAGGTTAGCCGCGCTATCCGGACCCGGATTTGCGGCCGAAGTCGCGCGGGGCAAACCGGCGGCGCTGGTCGCCGCGGCGCAGGACGAGACGGTGGCCCGGCGCGTGCAAGAGTTATTCGCGGCGCGAACCCTCCGCGTGTATTCGAGCACCGATGTTTTGGGCGTGGAGATTTGTGGAGCGGTGAAGAACGTGGTGGCCATCGCGGCGGGCGTCAGCGATGGGCTTGGACTCGGGTCAAGCGCGCGGGCGGCGGTCATCACGCGAGGACTGGCCGAGATAATGCGGCTGGTCGATGCGGCCGGAGGCCGGCGCGAGACTGCCGCCGGCCTGGCGGGACTCGGAGACCTGGTATTGACCTGTACGGGAGATTTGTCGCGAAATCGCGCCATCGGTCTGGCGCTGGCGCGTGGCGAACCTGTACCTACCGACGCTGGGAGTTCCGCAACGACCGGGAAAGCGATCGCCGAGGGGGTTGCCAATTCGCGCTCGGTACTGGCGCTGGCGCGCAAGCTTGGGGTGGAGATGCCGATCGTCTCCGCCGTCTATCGCGGCCTCTATGAAGGACAGGCGCCAAACGCTATGGTCGAGGCACTGCTGACTCGAGGACTTAAGGCCGAGTTCTAGTTGCGGCCTCCGAAAAAAAGGTGTGATGGCAAGCAAGGGAAACTGCAAGGCAAAGGACTGCGGACGCGAGGCGATAGCGAAGCACTATTGCCGCAAACATTACCGGCTCTGGAAGGCCGGCGAAATGCCCAAGTCGCGGTACAAGACTTGTACCTTTGAAAAGTGCCGCAAGCGGCGTTTTCGATTGAGCCTCTGCGAAGAGCACTACAAGGCCAAGACCGGCAAGGGCGCCGCGGCCCCCGCAGCCGCGCCGGCCGGAGAAGCAGCGACCGCGCAAGCACCCGCTGCCTAGTCTTACCGTATTCGAACCGCGCGCCACCGGAGCGGGTGTGCACACGACTGGCGATGGCAAATCTTATTGTCGCAGGGGCGGCCGGCAGGATGGGACGCGTTCTCGTCGGAATGATCGCGCGCGATCCCGTGCATAAGTTGGCAGGAGCCGTGGAAGCCAAAGGCGTTGCCGCGGTCGGTTCCGACGCGGGCGAGGTGGCGGGCGTCGGTCCGCTCGGCCTTCGCATTACCGATGACTACGCGGCGCTCGCGCGGCCCGACACCGTGACCCTTGACTTCACCAACGCAGCCGCGTCGCTGGAACATCTTAACCTCGCAGCCAACAACGGCGCGGCCATCGTGGTCGCCTCGACCGGGTTCAACGCGGATCAAGAGAAGCGCGCAGCCGCGATTGCACCGCGCACGCGCACGGTTATCTCCCCAAACCTGAGTATCGGCGTGAATGTGCTGAGCAAACTCGTCGAGCAGGTCGCCGCGATTCTCCCGGACTTCGATGCGGAAGTAGTCGAGATTCACCATCGCACCAAGGTCGATGCACCCAGCGGCACCGCGCTCGCGCTCGGCCGCACCATCGCAGCGGCGCGGAAAGTTGATTTCAAAAGTCACTCGGTGTTCGGCCGGGAAGGAATTACCGGCGTGCGCCCCGGCGATCAGATTTCAGTGATCGGACTGCGGGCCGGCGATGCGGTTGGCGACCACACCGTGATCTTCGGCGGCCAGGGCGAACGCCTGGAACTTATCCATCGCGCGCAAAGCCGCGACTCGCTGGCTCGGGGGGCGCTGCGCGCGGCGGCCTGGCTCGAGAAGCAGAAGCCCGGCCTCTACTCGATGCGCGACGTGCTGGGACTCTAGCGCCAGGCAACAAGGGCGGAACAGGTCCGGAACCGGGCCGTCTTGGTCTCCTTGCGTTTTTTTGCCTGCCGCTCGGCGTGTCTGAAGAAGGCCCCGCAATCCGCCCAAGCCAGAAATCGTAGCTCGCTCCCCGGGGCCGGGAAGCGAATTTTAAGATCCGCCTTTATTCAGGTGCGGTCGCTGTGGCCGTTGGCGGATCGATCGGGCTCGCGAGGTTGCAGAAATACTCCCTCGCCTTCCGTATCCAGGGTGGCCCATCGCTCGACCAGCTTCAGGCGCAATCCACGATGCCCGCGCAGGAAATACGCGGTCATGGCCAGCAGGGCCAGAATGTTGCCCGCGACGATCTTCCACCATCCCAGCGCTGACACCACCGATTGATCGAGCAGGGTCACAAAGCCGACGAAGAAAACCTCAAAAACGGCGAACAGCAAAAACACTCCCAGGGCCAGGAACGGTTCCCATTCCGACGCCGCCAGCAGCACCGCAATGGCCAATCCGAAGCCGATAAAGGCGAAGAAGTGCAACACCGTGTACCCCAGCACCAGCGCCGGGGTCACCCTGGCCCCCGCCAGATCGGTCCCGCTCTGAAAGATCATTGCGCCGAGCATCGCCGGCGTCTTGAAGATCTCGCCCGCGGCGAGGTCGTAACCGAGGAACCAGAGCGCGACCACCACTCCACCCACCACTCCGGCCATCACGCCTTCACGCCCGACCCGCAACCAACCCGAGCCCAACAGGTTGCGCGCGAGTAACGGATGTTGCGCGAAGAAATAGCTCAACATCGCGGCGGTCGCGAGCAAATTTCCGACTATGATTCCCCACCAGGTCAGCGCCGCCATCACCGACGGTCCAAGAAACAGGACCACCGCGATGAAGAACACTTCGAACGCGCCAAAGAAGATAAGCACCGAGATCAGAAAGGGCGGCTCACTCTCCGCCGCTTCCAGCAGCAGCGCACCGACTACCCCCACGATGATGAAAGCGCCAAAGTGGAACACCGAGTATTCGGCGGAGAGCCGCAGCATCCCGTGGCGCAGAAGATTCGGGTCGCGCACTCCGTGCAGGATCGATGCCGCCAGCAGCGCCGGGGTTTCCAGCGCCCGCCCGCGCGCTAGATCGAACAGCAAAAACCAGAGCGCTACCACCACGGCGCCGATCAGGCCCGCTATCGCGCCGTCGATGATGATCCGGGTCCTCGAATGCTGCATCCCAACCGCTCGGGCTCGTAAAATGGTCCGACCGAGGTCCTCCAAGCAAAGGTCTACTCCTTTACAACTTCAATCAGCAAGTACGGAGAAAAAAAGCTACTGAACACCGCTCAGCGCGCGATGATCGACCCTGATTTGGGCGTGGCCGGGTTTCAGACAGACGGGGGGTGACGAGTACAATCGGGACAGGCCATGCCGCAAGCGAAATCGACTCATTCAGCCGCCGCCGGTCCTCCAGCTCCGTCACGGGCTCCGCATCAACCCGCGGAAGTTTCATTGGACGCGCGAACTCCGGTCGGGTTCTTCGCCGTCGGCGTATTGTTCTTCGTCCTGGGGGTTTCGCTCCTGCCCTTTGCGGTGAACAGGATCGACCAGTATTTCTACCAGGCCATCCCGCTCGCGGTGGTTCACGTATTCACGCTCGGTTGGATCACCGCGGTCATCATGGGCGTCATGTATCGCTACGTACCCGCGTTGACCCGCACCGCATTGCCGTCTCCACGGCTGGCGTGGATTCAGCTCGCGTTGTACGTGATCGGCGCCTCGGGAATGATCACCCATTTCGCGATCGGAATCTGGCCCGGCCTGTGGCTCGCCGCGATCATCGTGTTCGCAAGCATCCTGATGTTTGCGTGGAATATCCTGCCGGGTGTGATGAGCCAGGTGGGCCGCGGGGTCGCCGAGACCGGGATGTTCCTGTCGCTGTGCTTTCTCGTCGCCGCTGCGCTGCTGGGAACGTTGCTTGGCTTGGACAAGAGCTACGACTTCCTGGGCGGAAGTCTGCTTAGCAACCTCGCGGCCCACGTGCACCTGGCGGCAGTTGGATGGGTCACCTTATCGATCTGCGCGGTTTCCTATCGAATGCTGCCGGCGTTTCTCCTGCCGACGATTCGGCTGCCCGCAGCCGCAAAGTGGCAGCTTTACGCGCTTGCGACGACGGTGGTGGGACTGGTCGCGGCGCTGCTGCTGCGCTCCGGCATGGCGTCAACCTTCGCGATAGCTATCAGCCTCAGCATGGTCTGGTATCTCCTGATCGTCGCGAGGCTGGTGCGAACGCGGCGGATGCCGCTTGATTGGACTCCGCTGCACGCCCTGGCTGGAGTCATCGGCCTGGCGACGGCAGCGGGACTGGGAATCGCGCTGTCTTTTGTCGGCGGCGACAGTGCCCTCGGCGCCCGGCTTGCGCCGGCATACGGAGCGATGGGGTTGCTGGGATTCTTCTCCAACTTTATCGTCGGAATGTCCTACCAGCTCTTCCCCGGATTCGTGGCTCGGGCTCGGACCAGCGCCGGGCGGGCTTCGGTGACGATCGCGGAAATTTCGATAACCAGGACCCGACTCCTGGTGTTCGTCACTTTAAACGGCGGCGTGCTGCTGCTGGCCGGCGGATTTGTTAAGAACGCGGTCCATGTCGCACAGTTGGGTGCCGCGATGATTACGGTGGCGGGCCTGGTTTATTCAGCGGTCACGCTGTGGACGCTGAGCTTTGCCTTTCGCGACTCGATCCCGCGGGCAGCCCGCGAGACTACCCTGCGGATCCTGCCAGAGTGAGCCCCGGATTCGTTTGCCACCCGCCACGACTCCCTTAAATGAGCCGATAATGAGGTCTCGCGCGCCGGCCGGAAACTCAGGCGCTCGCCGGCCGACCTTGACGCACCACCCGAAGAGGTGGACTCACAGATTCAGACAGCACTGGAGTATCCTGGTCGTCCTGGCGCGACCACTTATAGAAGATCGCAGTGAATACCCCCATCAGATAGGTGCCCTGCCCTATCCACATCAACAGGCCGCCCAGGATTTGATCATCCATCGGCTTTAGACCCCATCCGTGGGGGCCCTCGAGGTACCAGGGATAGATAACCTGGCTTGCCAGGGTGATTGGCGCGGCCACCGCGGTCATCGGGATCAGCAGCAGGAACACGTACATGACCTGCGCCGGGTACGAGAGCCGCGGCATCTCGGGCAGCGGGCTTAAGAGCGGCCACCACATCAGTACCCCGCTTGCCATGAAGCAGACGTGCAAAAAGATGTGGAAGTCTTCATTGCGACACATCAGATCAAATACGGCCGGAAAGTGCGCAGTAACAAAGACCGCCGAAAAAAGAAAAAACGCCACCAAGGGCCTGGTTAAAAAGCGCGCGAACGGACGGACCGGCCGGCTCATCACCCACGGTCTGAGCATCCAGCCGGGCGTGCCGAGCAGTAGCAGCGGCGGAATGACGAAGGTCTGCAGCAGGTGCTGCAACATGTGCATGAAGAAGATCCGGTCGTCGGCGAACTCGTCGATCGCGGTATGAGTAAAGAGAATCACGCCGAGCGCGAGCGCAAACCAGGCTGCCTGGCGGCGGCTCGGACGCCGGCGCGCGATCCAGCCCGCGCCGCAGTACAGTATGGCAAGCAAGGCACATCCGATGGGTACGCTTGGATGCTCGCCGAGAAAATCAATGTTCATCGCGAATCTTCCCTGCCGAGAGCCCTCTAGGCCAAATGATGCGACAGGTAGGCGAACAGCATCAGCAGCGACACCAGCAGCAGCGTCGCAATCACCAGCGGAAAAATGAAGATCCCGCTGAGCGTCCAGCTGTCGTACCTTAGATGCATGAAGAACATCGCGATCAGCGCGAACTTCGCCGCCGCCAGGATGAGCAGGACCGGCACGATGACCGTTTTCAGAGCCGGCACGTAGAACACCGTGATCTCCATCGCGGTCAGCACGACCAGGAACACCGCGACCATCAGGTAGATACCGACCCCCGGGTGATGCACCGCGCCGGCCTGCGCGTGAGGCTCAATAGTCTGGGTTGCTTCGCTCATGCGCCCTTCACCTGCTGCATCAAGTAAACCAGCGTGAAAATGACCACCCACACGACGTCGACGAAATGCCAGTACAGTCCCGCAAGCTCGACCGACAGTGCCCGCAACTTGTCGAATCGGTCGCTGAGCGATGCGCACCACAGGGTTGTGAGCCACAGCACCCCGATACTCACGTGGAAGCCGTGGAATCCGACCAGCGTGTAGAACGACTGCCCGAACAGGTTGGTCTGGAGCGCCAGCCCCTGGTGGTAGAAGTGCGTGAACTCGTAAGCTTCCACTCCCAGAAACACCAGGCCCAGTGCGATCGTGCAGCCCAGCCACCCGCGCATCCAGCGCTTGTCGTTGCGCTGAATCGCCGCAAGCGCCAGCACCATCGCCAGGCTCGACATCAACAGCGCGAAGGTGCTGATCGAGGTCAGCGGAATCTCCAGGAGGTCCGCGCCCGGAGGGGTGGTGTTGCGGCTCTTGTAGATGATGTAGGTCGAAATGAGGCTGGCGAAGAATACACACTCGTTGCCCAGGAACGCCCACAACCCGACCTTGCGCGGATCAACGCCGCCACTCGAAGGGGCGGAATCCGGGTCGTGCGATTCCTGGCCGTGCTCCGGATACTCGAATCCCAGCGCGACCACCGCGACGAACAGCGCGAATGCGCCGATGATGATGACGCGCCACTGGCCGATCACCAGCCCGAGGCCCGCCACTCCGATCGCGAGCGCGATGGCCAACGGAAGAATCGACGGGGCGGGCATGTGAATCGGCTCGCTCGGCGGCGCGAGCTGGCTCTCCGGTACCGGCGGGGCCTGCCCCGCCATGAACATCGCGACGCCGCGTGAGCCTGCGCGCCCGTACTTCATCACCCACAGAGCGTCGCGCCCCCGGACTTCAGGTACTCGCGCGAAGTTGTAGGCTGGAGGCGGCGATGCGACCGACCATTCAAGGCTGCGGCCGTCCCACGGGTCCGCGGGAGCCTTCGCCCCCGAGCGCAGCGAGCGCAAGATGTTGATGTACATGACGAGGA
>JAFAHS010000030.1 GCA_019237115.1 Deltaproteobacteria bacterium | reverse complement strand
GGCTCGAGCTTCCGCACTCTCTGCCGCCGATCGTCGGTAACAGGACGCAACTAATTCAGGCGTTGATTAATCTGATACTGAACGCGTTCGATGCCGTCTGCCAGAACGACGGCAGCCCGCGTGAGGTGGATCTGATTGTTAGTCATCGCCAAGCAGGATTGCTGAATGTCGCGGTTCGGGATACCGGTTCGGGGGTAGACCCCGCGATTATGCCTTTGCTGTTTGATGCTTTTTTCACCACCAAGCCCAACGGAATGGGAATGGGCTTATCGATCGTGCGTTCAATCATCGAGAACCACGGCGGGCGCTTATGGGCAGCGCGCAATCCCGATCGAGGCGTTACCATGGAATTTTCACTCCCTGTGACCGCAAGCGTCGCGGGGAATTAGGTTACTGCCGGAATGGCCCATACTGTGTGAGGCATCGGAGACTGAGCACCGCAGGCAGTGCGAATCGGATAGCGTCGTCTTTCCTGGCCTTCCTATTCGCGCACTTCAAGATGGCGAAGTAGATGACTTTGGCATCCCCAGCAGCGCTGGTTTCTTCGACCTACCTCTGCATCGTTCGACGATGACTCTGCGGACGACTGCTGCGGCCATCGATGACGGAGCAGTCTGGTAGGTTTGCCGTCATGGAGTTTACCAAATGTCTGCACGCACTAATCACTCGAGGAGAAGTCACTTGCACCGTCAGGATCTGGCAACGTCCTCACGTCAAGGTCGGTGGATGCTACTGACTAGAGGGGAAGGGTTTATCGAGGTTACCTCGATACGGCGGATCAGCCTTGCCGAAGTCACGCCCGAATTGGCCAGACGCTCCGGCTTTCTTGGTGTAATTGACCTATTGAAAATTGCCAAACTTGGATCTGGTGAAAATGTGTATTTGATGGTGTTCAAATACCATGCGGGACGCAAGACGGAGCAAAGGTGAAAGCCCGGGCTTTTCCTCTCAAAGGTCTGTTTTCAGCAAACTACCGGCCGCGACGCTAGCCCGTCATCCTAGATGTCTCCGTTCGTCCTCGCGTCACTCGATCGGCAAAGTCTTCCCGCCTGCTTGGTGGAACGCTCATTCCACTCTGGTTCTTGTCAGGTCGCTCTCGCAGGGATCGCACCAAAGGCCAATATCCGAAAATCGGACAACGACGGACAATGACTGCGGCTAGCAGCAGCTCGCGAGTCGGCGTTCCGCCGATGTTGAGGACATGGACATTGCGCGCGGCCAAGCTTCCGGGTCGAGTAAGAGCAGGTGCAGCAAGACATTGTCCGGCATCTAACCAAGCCGTCGTCGCTGTGCCACTTGCGCGTCGCGCAATCCCATCGCGTTGCCCAGGAATTCATTCCTTTCGATAACGCAAGCCGCACAACTTCTTGCGCTCTTACGTCCTTTTGGAGCGCCCGGTCCGCCATCCAGCCATACAGACGAAAACCGCCCTCTAACGGCTGTCAGCCATGGCGGCCGCGCGCAACTGGCGCCTCTAGGCGAGCTGGCTGCTGGGATTTGTCTTGGCGATTCCGGAAGCCTCTGCCGACTGTCGTCGGCCGAATTCATGAGTGTCCATCGAAGTAGGATTTGTCCGGCACAGAACAAACAATCGTGGGTCATCTGGGCCGGGATGTCTCCTCGAAAATTGTGATGGGAAAAAGCTGTCGAAGGTCGATCTAATCGTGGTTGCCGCTTGTGACCACATCATGTAAATTGTGGTCTCATGACGGCATCGGTTCGCGAGTTTAAGACAAAGCTATCCCGCTATCTGAAGCGAGCGGCAGCGGGTGAGGAAGTAACGGTGACCTCTCGCGGGCGGCCGATCGCCCGGCTGGTGCGGGTCGCACCGCAAGGGGGACGGCAACCGAGCGAGGCGGAGGTCCGCCGACGGCTCGCGGCCATGCCTGGGATAATCCTGCCAACCGGCCCGAAGCCGCGTGGCTCGAAGCACCCGATGCGCATCCGCAAAGGTGAGAAGACGCTTTCCCAGATCGTCCTGGAAGATCGCCGTTGATCCTGTATCTCGACACCTCGGCGATCGTGAAGCTCTACGCTGCTGAATCGGGCACGGCCCAGACCAAGCGATTGGTCGCCGCGGCAAAGCGGGTGGCAAGTACCATGGTGGCCTACGCCGAAACGCGGGCGGCGCTTGCCCGCAAGTACCGCATGCGGCAGATAAGCGAGCAGGAGTTCAGGAAGTGCAAGAATGACT
>JAFAHS010000156.1 GCA_019237115.1 Deltaproteobacteria bacterium | reverse complement strand
CTAGAGCCCATTTTTCGGGTATCGGTCAGGCACTCCGGGTCACTGTGCTCCAGCCCTGCAAGAGGGTGGCAAGGTTGAGAGGCTCGCCCACGTGGTCGCGCGCTTACGACGACACACCCGCCACAGAAGTGATTTGCGCCTGGACTGGCGGCGCTGGTCCATGCGGCGGGGCTCTCCCCGGCCGGTCTTGCCGGCCCGGCCTGGAAGTCCACCGCTGTGCTCACTCGACCGCTGGTTGGATTCGGCGCTCGACCCCCCGCGCCAAAGGCAGGGATCCCCCCATATATACCCTTCTTGTTCCTGATTACCCGATTTTGAAGTGGCGAACCGTCAGACCCATTCTCTGCCTAAGCGGAAATGCACTTTTTCCCACCTGAAAAATTCGCCTGGTGAAATCGTCATTTCGCCTCACTCTCCGTGTGGTTCTGACGCTTTGACGGTTCAAATTCGGGTAACCAGCTCCCCGCTTGTATACAGGGGCGTCTGGACGCCCCTGTCGGACCGCATCGCCGTGGTTTACCACGTCGAGCAAACCCCCGAAGCCTGCCCCGCCAAAAGGACCCGTAAAACCCCCGCTCGAGTGCAGCGCTGCGCGATTGCACCACCATCCCCGAGCCGCTGCTGCCGAGAAATAGCTAGTGCATGCACCTCAGAAAGGGATAGCTACTAGCCCAGAGGAGTACTAGCTAGTAGCGGGGCGAAATAGCTAGTACTCCAGAGCAATGGCTGGTAGCTAGTACACCCCAACTACCTAAACAACCGCGGCATATGCCGACGCGGGGAATGCCGGTGGCGAATTGGACCCCCGAGCCCCGAAAGAGAGCCCTACCCTAAGGGATCCCGCAGACGGGCCCCCCATGGAATGCTCTACTAACGGCATCCTCTCCTGGTGTCGCCGCTAGTGGCGGCTAGTTCTGCTAGCAGCTCACCGCCGGTTTTTAGTAATCCGCGGTTGCGGCTTCATCGAATAAACTGTTGATGTTTACTCGACGGATTACTCACACGCGCCGGTTTGCGCAGATCGGTCGCTTCTACATCACGGCTGGATTCGCTCGCGAGCGTGTTCAGAATACCCGTGCTCGAGCCAAGGATGCCTTCTGGCGCGTTTTCCGGCGGCAACCCGACCTTGGGCATCGGCCGCCGAAATTTGCGCTCTCGAGGTCCCTATCCCAAGGGACGATCCAACCCGAAAAATGGGGAGGCAACGGCCCAAACGTATATTCCACGTATATTCCGGGCGTCGACTCAAAGGCTCGCCGGTGCGCTTAATCCGAAAAGAGGCGTATTTATAAGGGTTTTCTGGAGCCACCCGTCGGATTCGAACCGACGACCTGCTGATTACGAATCAGCTGCTCTACCAGCTGAGCTAGGGTGGCGCCCATCAATCGACCACAACAGTGAGCGCAAGCCTAGTCAAGAACGGCACCGCAGGAAAGCATCACCCCTCCCGCAAAGGACCGGAGATTTCAGCCATTGGCTAAATCGTGGGGTCCGCAAAGACGCCCCAATATGGAGGCAGGTTTTCATCATGACGAGCTACCAGTGTGGTCGGCCTCCTTTCCCAAATTCAGTTTTCTTTCTTGGTGAAACAGAACTGTAGACACCTGCCCTCGATCCGACAGATCCTTCGATTGCAGCGAAATGCTTGAAAAGGGGGCCGAAACATGGTCTTGACCGCATATGTTTTCTGAGACATATTCTACCGTGGGCTCATGAAGTGGGAGTAATGCGTAGCGCCAAACGCCGCGCCCCAGCATCGAACCGCAGTTCGAAACGTCGCGCGATCGTTCTATGCGGTGGAGAGAAATCGGGAGGTAGCCAGAGAAGGCTCTACAGGGATCTTCTCGCGAGGGCTGACAACGCCAGGCACATCAAACCATTGAGGAAGAAAAGCGCGCTAAAAGGAACCGCGATGAAAACTCTACGAGACCGGATGAATGAGCTAGGTCCCGCTCGTCGAGCGAGGGTCGACGCGCGAGCGGCTCAAGTCTTTGCAGAGGAAATGAGCCTCAAGGATTTGAGGAAGGCCCGGAAAATCACTCAGGCGCGTTTGGCAAAGTCGCTTAACATTACCCAGGACGGTGTGTCGCGAATCGAACAGCGCACCGATCTGCTGCTTTCAACGTTGCGAAAAAGCATCGAGGCCATGGGTGGACACCTTCAAATGGTTGCTCAGTTTCATGGCCGGGCGCCCATAGTGCTCGCGGGATTTCAGGGGACGGCTGTGCAAAATCGTCGTGCTCGGAAACGACGACCTACTTCACGTTCACCGACGACTTCCAGTCTGGAACCGGGTTAACGCTTCCCGACTCAATGAACATGACTCGCAAACAGTAGTGTCACCCCTTACATCCATGAGACATACAGTTCGCACGAGGCTGTCTAAGCTTGGTGGTTGTCGACCGTCACGAGACGAAACTCTTCAATGCGGCTGAATGTATATTCTGTTTGGATGGTGATATGCATTAGTCAATAATGGGTCTGCTACGCAATATAGGTACAGACCCCTTTGATTAGCCAATCTCTGGGGTAAGTGCCCTCTCACTACGGGAGGAGTCGACACCGACGACGGTCCGACCGAACGTAGTAATATGATTTAAGCGAAAACCATCGGAGGCTCTACTGCTGTGCGTTCTCCTTTTGATGTTTATGGAAAGAAGTCGGGAATCATAACCGGAGCTAGCCCTCCGTGGTAAGGAAAGCTCACTTTCGTCGGTTCGCAGCGACCCTCCTGGCGAGCGTCCTGTTAGCGTTCTCCTTGATGGCGCAGTCCACGGACTCCGAAATCGATCGGCTCACTCAGGTACTCGATCTCAAGCCAGGCGTTGCCGTTGCTGATGTGGGTGCCGGATCCGGCGAATTATCGATTTCGGTCGCCAAGCGCGTGGCCCCCAACGGTACGGTGTACTCAACCGAGATCGAGCCCAAGAAACTCGACAAAATTCGCCAGGCGGTACAGAAGGCAGGAATCCACAACCTGGTCGTCATCGCCGGCGCAAACAACGACACACGCTTACCACCCAACTGTTGCGACGCGATCTTCCTGCGCCGCGTGTACCATCATCTGACCGACCCAGTCGACATGGATCGCTCTCTTTATCTGGCGATGCGACCGGGAGGCCGCCTGGCGATCATTGATTTCGAGCCATCCCAGCGTCCCGGCGAACCACCTCCTCCTGGCGTCCCCGCCAACCGCGGCGGGCATGGGGCTCCCAAGCCGATTGTAACTCGAGAGCTGACTCAGGCCGGATTTGTCCCGGTAGCGACCACCGACTGGCCGGTCAGCGGTGACGTCAAGCATTTCTGCATGCTCTTCAAAAAGCCGAGGTCTCCCGCCACGGCTACCGTCTCGCCACCACCCTAGTCGCATCAGACTCGAAACGTCGGCTACGGCATGCGCCGGCTGGTTTCCCTGAGATCTCATCCATCGGATGGACCGGGTTCTCATCGTGCGAGGTCCAATTCCAAGTGGCTAACCGGGCAAAGATCTCGGGTACTTGAGGAACGACGGAACAGGGCAGAAGATGGATATACTAGGCGATGTGCCCACCCGATCTTACACGCGAATTCGACGCCATTGCCACGCGACTGTATGCACGCAGCGGTGCGCCGCGCTGGAATGTTTCGCGGGCAGAATTTGAGAGCGCGCTTGGCCGTGCGGTGGAACGGCGCTTCGCAAATTCCAATGAGATCAGGGACGACTCCGTCATCGCCGCGTTTCTGGAGTCCCTGCACGTAGAAGATCTTGCGCTCGCGATCGGGTGCCGTTCGGGCAACGATTCCGCCTGGCGCGAGTTTGACGCGAAGTTTCGACCGGCGATAGAAAAGATTGCCCTTCAGATAACCCGAGATGTCGACCGGGCGCGTGAGGTTGCCGACTCGCTGTACGGTGATCTGTTCGGCGGCGCGCGCAGCGATGGCACGCGGCGGTCGCCGCTTGACCACTACCACGGCCGCAGTCTGCTGGTTGCATGGCTGCGGGCGGTGATGGCGCAGCGCGAAGCGGAGGCGTGGCGCGCGGAGCACCGGGCTCATCCCGATGGCAAACTCGCTGCCGCGGTCGCACTCGCCGATGCGGCTCCATCCGAACCGGGGGATCCCGATAGGGGCCGGTACCTTGCGATGGTGGCGTGTGAACTCCACAAAGCCATCGATGCGCTCACGCCACACGACCGATTACGCCTCTCGTATTATTATGTTCAGGAACTGACTCTCGCCGAGACCGGCGCCCTGCTGGGCGAGCATGAGTCAACGGTCTCACGCGGTCTTGCACGCACCCGGGCTGAAATTCGGTGCAACCTCGAGGGCGCGCTTCGGAAAGATTATCGGCTGAGCGACGATCAAATAGGCAGATGCTTTGAATACGCCCTGGGCGATTGGCCGTTCGATCTCGCACGGGCTTTGGAACCGGCTAAGTAGTGAGTACCGATGGCAAAGACAAATTCGATGCGCTGATCGCATCGACGATGCGAGGGACACGAGAGAACTCGGGACGAGACTGTCCGGATGCCGACGTGCTCGCCGCATACGCATCGCGGTCGCTCGACCCCGCGGAGCCGCCGCGCTGGGACCAGCACGTAGCACGATGCGAGTTATGCCAGCGTGCGCTGGCCGCCCTCGTGCGCGCTGGCGCGGTCGGACCTGCCACCGAGGCGCAACCGCCGGCGGCAGCAGCGGCTGCCAGCGAAGCTGCCTCCGGGTCCCTTGTAGCGGACGAAGACCAAGGCCCGCACGGCGAAGGTGAAACCATCTTCGCCGCTCTTCGCCGCGGCTTTCGCTTCATGCTCGGCCCATTCCCGCTCTCGGTGGCTTTGCACGTGCTCGCGCTGCTGTTTTTGATTATCACGGTGCACGAGCAGCGGGGACGCGAGCTAATCATGGTGAACCTGGAAGCGGGCGGCGGTGGAGGCGGGGGCAGCGAGATGCAGGATCTCGACATGCCCGAGGTGCCGATGCCGGACACCGCGCCGCAGCAGATGGATTCGCCGCAGGCGGTGGACACCTCGCAGGCGGTGGGCCTGGCCAACGACTACGTGCGTGCGGCGGGGGGCGGCGGCATCGGGAT
>JAFAHS010000141.1 GCA_019237115.1 Deltaproteobacteria bacterium | reverse complement strand
GCGAGATGAGCCGGCCGAAGCATCCGTCGCCCCTGTCGCGGCGGCTTCAAGGCAAACACCCGTACTAGCCCATGTTTGACATATCCGATGGGGGATTCAGCTGTAAGTGTTTGAAATTGCGAGGCCTGACTTAGAACTTTCCGCGATTTGTAGGGACAGAGATATTTTGCTTTTGGCAATCCGAAGGTAGCGAATCGCCGCCAGGTGTGGCATCCTCGCAGGAGCAGATTTTGCGAGGCTCCATGTTCCTACGGGTGGTTCGAGCTGCCGGCGGTCAAGGCGTGAAGCACGAATACGTGCGCGTGGTCGAGGCCTATCGTGATCACGACGGCAAGACCCGGCATCACACCGTGATCAATTTGGGCCGCAAAGATCTACTGGCCCAACATCTTGATCTCGCCAAACTGCAACGCCTGCTTCACGGCGATGCGAGCGATGACGAGCCGGCGCGATCCGAGGATGTTGCCGCTATCGGAGCTTGGGATTGGGGGCCGACGTTAGCGACCCGTCATATGTGGAGCGAACTCGGCCTTGATGACGTCGTGGCCGAACTGGGTGGGCGCGGCCGTGGCGATGGGGTCGCGCTCAAAGAGCGCGCTCTGGTTTTGGTTGCCAATCGCCTCGTCAGCCCCAGTAGCGAGCACGGGCTGGCGCGTTGGCTGGAGACCGACTTCGTTTGTGACCAGCGCGGCCGACGCTGGACGGCTGCCTGGCGCGATGACGTGGAGCGAAAAGCCAGTCGAAGCCCACGCGTGCGCATTGCCGCCGATCAATTGCAACGCTGGTATCGTACACTCGATCAACTGCTGGCTCGTAAAGCAGAGATCGAGCATGCGCTGTTTTTGCGCCTCCGCGACCTATTCTCGTTGCAAGTTGACATGGTGTTTTATGACTTGACCTCAACTTATTTTGAGGGTCACGGCCCGCCGAGACTTGGCGCCTATGGCCATAGTCGAGACGAGAAGCCTCGCAATCCGCAGGTGTTGGTCGGCTTGGTGATGGTCGACGGCTGGCCGATCGCTCATCATGTGTTCGAGGGCAATCGACGCGATGCCATGACCGTACCCGATGTTCTGAGCGATCTGGAGCAACGCTTCGGGCTCAAGAGCATCGTTTTCGTGGGTGATCGCGGCATGGTCACCAGCCGGAACCTCGAAGACTTACGCAGCGGAGGGCACGGCTACATCGTTGGCCGCAACCGGCGGCGCAGCGAAGAGGTGTTCGACTATATCCAACGTGCGACCGGCCCTTGGATCGAATGCCCGGTCGGCATTACAGCGCGCGAGAAGACGATCTCTCCCAAGACACTGGTTCAGGAGGTCAGCTCCAACAAGCCGGGCGTGCGGGTGTTCGTCGTCCACTCCGACGAGCGACTTACCTATGAGCAGGCACAACGCGCCAAGTCCATGGGTCGGGTGCGTACCAAGCTGGAAGCCCTCGAGCGGCGCGTTGCTAGTGGACGACTCAAAGCCGCTGAGAAGATTGGTGCTGCCGCAGCCGTCATTCTGGCTCGCAATCACGGCCACCGCTATTATGGCTGGTCCTACGAAAAGAGGGTCTTCCGCTTCTTCGAGCACCCTGTTCACTTAGCCCGCGAGAAGGCCTACGAAGGCAAATACATTATCCAGACCGAAGAACCTAATCTGTCCGCATTCCAGGCCGTGGCTCTGTATAAAGAGCTTTCGGAAGTCGAACGCGCCTTCGCCAATCTCAAAGACGTCCTCGACATGCGGCCGATCTATCATCAGACCGCCAATCGAGTGCAGGCGCACATTTTTGTCGCGGCATTGGCTTTTACGATCCACCGCGCTATCGAAAAAAAGCTAAAAGCTGCCGGCCTTGATCTGTCTGCCACCCAAGCGCTGATTGCACTCAAGACCGTGCGCGTCGTCGATATCAATCTCGGTGGCGGTGCCACCAAACGTTCGGTCACACGGGGAACGCACCGCGCCGCCGCTGTGCTCCGAGCGCTCAGCATCACCGATCTCGATCCGCCCACCTCACCACCGCGAGACCAAAGCGTGGCGTAGTGACAAACCACCAATCCCACCCTAGCAAAATCAATGGGTTATAGATCGATTAGTCAAACATAGGCTAGTGTCCGGCGGACCGCAGACGGAATGCCGTTGTGGGACAATGTGGCCGGGCGGGTCACTGCAGAGCCTTAAGGGCGGGAGGTGCCGGTAGAGGCGGCCGTGCTGTCGCCAGCCAAGCAGTACCTTGCGACAGGCACCGAGGCCCGGAGCTTCCTCAGCATCCGGGTTCGCGAAGTTGGCGCAGTGTACGCCGTGGGCGAAAAGAGTGTCGTCGGCCGCGTCGTCACTGGGAAACGCGCGCGGCAGGCGTCGGTTCAGCTCGCGAGCTGATCCTGGGTCGTGCTGTCGAGCCGGGATTGTGAGCAGCC
>JAFAHS010000139.1 GCA_019237115.1 Deltaproteobacteria bacterium | reverse complement strand
TTCACCCAGACGATTGCGATGAAGAGATAGCTCACCACATAGCTGACACCGGTCGGCCATGGAGGGAGCAGGGCTGCAAAGGTAGGATGGGCGGTGGATTTAACTCCAGCACCATGATCGTTCAATGGGGATGAACCATGCGCCGTTTCTGGGCTTCGCTGGGATCGCTGGTGTTCTTCATTCTCGCGCCAGGGACGATTACGGGCTTGTTCCGTGGTCACTCACGCGCTGGCGCATCGGCCCGCCGTTCTTCGGCATCGAGCCTTTGCGATGGGTTGGCGCCGCGCTCATCGTGTTGGGGCTGTTGCCACTCCTCAGTTCATTTGCGCGTTTTGCCTGGGACGGGCTTGGCACACCCGCACCGATCGCACCACCTACGAATCTCGTGGTGACCGGCTTCTACCGCCGCGTGCGTAACCCAATATATGTCGCGCTGCTCATCATTCTGCTGGGCGAGGCGCTGGTGTTCGGCGACGAACGGGTAGCGGCGTGGGGCGTGCTCTTCTGGCTCTTCACGTTTGCAGTCGTGGTGATCTATGAAGAGCCCACGCTGCGGCAGCAATTCGGCGAGGAGTATCGCACCTACTGTCAGAACGTGCCGCGATGGGTGCCGAGGGTTATTCCGTATAAACCATCGCACTAAACCCCTGTCATCCCGGCCGTAGCGCTGCTTGGCCAGGGGGACAGATTTTGATTGTTACCCCGCCCCAAAATCCGCTAGAGGTTCCCGCTGGGATCACCAAGGTTTTTCATTGGTCTGAGCACGTTTGACAGCCAACAGGTCTAAAAAATCTCGTTTCCGCCACTTACCAGCCGCCAGGACGCTGTCCATCGCGTTAGCGGCATCTCGCATCATCGCAGGCATGACGTGCCCGTATACGTTCATCGTGACGGTTATCGAGGAGTGTCCCAAGAGCTCCATAGTTGCCCGTGGATGAACGCGCTCGCGCGATATTTTTGGGCCCGAGATCGTTGATGGCAAGTAGCGCAGCACGGACGTCCGGTCGCGATTATCACTGATCTTCGACGGCGAGGCGCAAGCTTTGCCAACGTTCTGTGGACAGCGACAGGAAACGATCTGGTTCTGCACGGCGATTTGGCCCAATCGCTCCTTGATTTCTCGAGATGCTGCCGTCGCCAGCAGGATAGGCGGCTTGCAGAGCACAGCAAATTTCGGTGATGGATAGGGAGCACAAGGATAAGTGTCCGATAACTGGGTCGGAAAGGCGCCGTGCTCAGGTGCTTTTGGCCATGCGGGGCAGAGCTGGTCCGTTGAGACTTAATGGAAGGGACCTTGGGGCTCAAACTCGGGCTCGAACTTCGCGTTTGCAGGCCCTCTCATGTCGGTGCGACTGTGAATCAGAATTGAAAATGGAAATCCCAGATAAGTAGGAGGTTAGGCTATGCCAAAGAACAGCGTGTATCCTCCCGACGCGCTGAAGGGGGCCGAGTCACACTTGTCCCGTGAACAAGAGGCCATGGAGAAGCTCTGGGAAGAACATTTGGCTAGCGAATTCAGAGCCAGGAACGCTGAGGCCGCCATTAACACGATGGTCGAACGGCCCTCTGTCAACCACGTGCCGGTCATGACTGGCGGGGTCGGGCGCAAGCAGTTGACCCACTATTACCTCAAGTACTTCATCTCGCAAATGCCTCCGGACACCCAGATCGTCCCCGTCTCTCGCACGATTGGCCACGACCGCCTGGTCGATGAGTTCGTGATGAAGCTTACCCATACCTTGCAAATGGATTGGTTCCTGCCCGGAGTTCCCCCGACGAATAAGCCGATTGAAGTCGCGTTGGTGACGGTTATCCAGTTCCAGCACGGCAAGATGGCCTCGGAGCGTATTTACTGGGACCAGGCCTCAGTGCTGGTCCAGTTAGGCCTGCTGGACCCGGAAAAACTTCCTGTCGCCGGAGTAGCAACCGCGCGGAAGGTGCTTGACGACGAGTTACCTTCGAATGAATTGATGAAACGAATCCTCAAAGACGAGGATTTGTAAACGCTGAATTGCATGGAGCGACCGATAGACTACGGTTACAACTCCGGCGCTTTGCCCGGAGCGCCTTCGGAACCCTTTCGACTACACCGCTGACCAACACCAGCCGCGAAAGTCTTCAGAATGGAGCTGAAACTGATCGCGGAAATGGTCGCTGAAATGGAGGCGACTATCCCCGACCATACGTCTGGCTATCTGAAGCGTTCGGACGCCTTTGTCCGGGACCTTCACGAGACAGAGCAAAGCGAAGAGCGAAACGCCAAATTGAAACCCATTAAAGAAGTAAAGTGCTCGGGATCTTTCAGGCCTCACGCAAACACAGAGGCGGAAATCTACAAATGCAGGATGCGTTCAGCGTTCAGATGGCAAATCTTTTCCTTGTCTCGTTCGCTGAGCTGCAGATGGCTCAGCCAATCGATAGCCGTGCGATTGGACTCATACGGCCAGTCAACTGAAAAGAGAATGTTATCCGCACCCAGCGCCATCAGCGTACACAGGAAGGCGGGCGTAAAGAAGTTTCCGCTGGTCGTGACCACCAGGTTCTCCCTTATGTATTGAGCCGGCGCCTTCTTCAAACCCCGTCGTTTGGCGGCGAATTGAGTATGGTCGTTCAAGCGGTGAATCCAGAACGGTAAGCCCTCGCCGAGATGCCCCAGGATCATCTTGAGATCAGGATATGCGTCGAACAGCCCGGCCAAGACCAATCTGAGGAAATGGGTGCAGGTATCCATCGCAAAGCCCCACCCCGGGGTGGCGAGCTCCTCATAGCCCCGGAAGTACGTCTTGAACACATCCGGATGGGGAATGGTCGGGTGAAGGTAAATGGGCACGTTTAACGACTGCGCACATTCGAAAACTACCCAGTACTTCCTGTCGTCAAGGAACTCGCCGCGAACGTGACCGTTGATCATGGCGCCCTTGAAGCCGAGCTTCTCAACGGCGCGTTCCAGCTCTTTCGCTGCCGCGTTGGGTACGGCAGTCGGTATCGAAGCGAAACCTGCCAAGCGATCCGGATGCGCCTGTATCGCCTCGGACAACTTGTCGTTGGCGTCCTGGGCCAGCGTAATCGCGGTCTCCCCGTCGAAACCCTCGCAGCCGGGCATCGTCAGCGACACAACTTGCACGTCGATTCCGGTCGCGTCCATCGCGGCCAGCCGCGAGTCCCCGAGGTTCAACAATTCCATCGAAATGTCGTGTCCGAGATAGCCGCCACGGTCGGTGAGAAAATTGTACCCGGGCACGTTCCCACGCGGGAACATTTGCTGGAACATTGGCGTCGCGAAATGATCTTCGAGCGTGATTATTCTCACCGGTAAACCCCCTGTTTTTGACCCGTAATGGTTCCCAGCTTCAACTCGACTAGAGGCCAAGTTCGCAAAGCAGCTCCTAGCATCAGAGACCAGCCCACCAGCACGAGTGCGACTATGCGACGAAGGTTCATGGCTTGAGGCGTGGATCGTCGCTGGCGATGCACTGCAGCCCCGTTGGCGTGGTTCGAGTGCTACGAAAGAAGAAATGCGTGTCCTGGGGAGAACGTCTGGGGTGTAGCACACCATCGCAGTCGGCCGCCGTTGGATAGGTCTCCTTGACCATCCACTGGCTAAGTGGTGCCTCGGTCACCGCTCTGGTCTGGCCAAACGGGCGTGGTTCCTCCGGCGGGACGATCAACAACCATTCGGGCTTAGAACCCGGCTGCCGGGATGAGATAAGCGAGGATACTGTTGTCGTCGGCCTTGCCGGCGTTGTTTGGATGGCCTGCTGCTCACCGTAGGCTTTCGCCGCCCGCGATTCGTATCCCGCTGCCACGACAATGAGCGCGAGCACGACAGCATTCCAGATCCTCATGTGACTCTCCCCTCGCGGATTTCTCATCGCCGCCACCTCGGACCGCGAACCAGATGTTGAACCCTCCCAAATTGTCATATTTAGGTGAACAGCCGGTAGGGCACCCCGAACGGGTGGACCGGTCCGCTCGGCGCGGAGACTCACCGTCAGGTTTGGCACCAATGCGCACCGCCAGGCCAAGGGCGCGGACCAGAGGATTGCAAATCCTGGTGTCTCGAAAACCCCAGCGGTCGCCGTGTATTCGAGGAGTCCGGGAAGGTCATCGAAAGCCACAATCACTCAATTACGGAAATGAACAAGAACGGCTCCTGATTTCCGTTGTTTCTCGAAGGGTCAGGACAAACCTCCGATTCAGCGCCGCCCGTAACACATCCGTAACCATTCTCGCTTAGCCTGCAGAGAGTCTGAGCGCGCGCTGTTGCTCGCGTGCGGCCGAAGAAGGTGGGAAGAAACGATGTCCGATCCGATCAAAGACCGGGACCGATATAGCAAGCTGATACGAGTGTTGCAGGACGCGCTCGAGAAGTCCGCCGAGATACTGGGTGAAAACGTCAGGGCAGGAGCCGAGCGCCGCGTGACTATCAAACATCCCTACGAAGTCTACGAGTACCTCTGCGATTTGCTCGACGAGACCGTCGAAGCTCGCTCCAGACTCGATTGAATCGTCCCCGCGCTTCGCTGGCCGCTGCCGCGATTTACGCGGCGGAATTGGCGGTGGAAAAGCAGTAGCGCGGTACCTCCAGCTGCAGCCGATTTTCTGGAAGACAACCCCTGACGTCTCCCATGGTCTGTCGGTGGGCGCGCACGACGGTCCTTGATGACGCGAACAGGTAGTCTCTGAAGTCCGCTGGCCGCGTCGCTCGCATCGAGCGTTATTCTCGACTCACGTGGCAAGCGACCAAATGCGGCAGCCCTGGAGCTCCAATTCGCGCGTCGCGAAGACGCAGACCTTGTCATGACCCCACCGTGGCGGGCTCCGAATCCTTCAATCGGCGTTTGACACCTTGACTTCTAGACCATTGCGCTCAACACCAAATCGGAAAGAATTCCCAGGCGTTCCTGACTACGGCTCGACTCCATGAGGCCGGTGGAAAGAAACGTGAACGACAGATTCCTTTGCGGATCGACCCAGAAAGCGGTCCCGCCGGCACCCATGCCGGCGATGCTGTGGGGCGAGTTCAGCACTCCGAATGGTCCGGGAATGATTCCTTCGCCGCGGACGAAGAAGCCGAGCCCGATATGAGCGGGGGTTGGCAACCAATTACGTGAACTCAGGAGCGGATCCATGAGGACCATGCGAAGATCGCCGGTCTGGTTGCGCGACGCATATTCGATCATTGCGGGCGAGAGGATGCGTGCTCCGTCCAGTTCGCCGCGGTTGCGTAACATTTCGACGAAGCGAAACAGGTCCTCCATGGTGGAAACCGCTCCGCCGCCCGGGATTTCGGCTCCCGGCATCCGCATCAAAAGATTCATTGCTTCGACGGTTTCAGGAGGCAGGACACCGCTGCCGCTCCACGCTGCCTTGACCGGACAGTAGCGGGCTTCCAAGTCCTTTCTTAACCCAAGACTGGTGTCGCGCATCTTGAGAGGGGCGAGGATTTCCTCTTCGAGCATCTGTGAGTAGGTGCGGCCGCGGCCGTCGGCGCGCAGGCAGAGCGCGGCGATGACCGAATGGACCACGCAGATCGAGTAGTTCACGCGCTCGCCGGGAAGCGACTCGAGCTGCTGAGAAGCGGCGAAATTGGTAAGTTGCCCGATGCTACAAACGACCTCCGGCGGGACCCGCGGAAATGCCGAGCAGATGCCGCTGGTGTGGGTCAAAAGGTGCCAAAGGTTGATCCTCTCATGACCTAGTGCG
>JAFAHS010000069.1 GCA_019237115.1 Deltaproteobacteria bacterium | reverse complement strand
TCTGCAACTGCGTGCGTTTTTGTTGTTGCGCCTTGGACGCAGCGAGCGCACGCTGAGCGCGTCCATTGCTGGGTTTCTGCCGACGCCGCCGCTTACCTCTCGGCTGCAGACGCGGTGCCCACCGACGCCATAATCAAAAGCCGAAGGGAGGCCGCGATGGCCATGACCGACTATGCGTTCTGCAAGGGCTTAGAGTATCCAACGATCGTCGAGGCATCGCAGCGGGTCGCGTGGACCGTAGACGGTATCTTCGCCAACCGCCATTTCGATACCACCAGGCGAACGGTGCCGGATTCCTGGGTGGGCGCCGAGCACCTCGCATTTCTCGACGATAGCGAGCAGCGGACTCTCAACCACATTCGCGCATTCAGTTACGCTCACCTGCTCGGTAACTACGAGGAATTCATTCCCGTTCAAATGTCCGAAGTGGCCGGGCAGGATTGGCATGACGAACGACCACGAATGAGGGCACTGTTTCGCTTTGGCGAAGAGGAGATGAAGCATCAACAATTGTTTCAGCGTACCGAAGAGGTTTTGGAAGCTTCCTGTGGCCACAGTATCGGCCGGTATTTTGACCCCGACAAACTCCGGTTGACCGAGTTCACCAAGGGGGTGCTCGGTTATCCGTTGATGTCGAGGTTTTTGCTGCTGACGGCGTTCGAATTTGGAACGCAACGCCACTATGTCGAATCGGTACAAGCAGGGAATGGCGCGGGCAGCGACCCGCTCTACATCGACGTCCTGAAAGCTCATTGGGTCGAGGAGAGCCAGCACGTCAAATTGGATGTCCTGGAAGCCGCGCGCTTGGCCGCCGGCATGACCCCGGCGAAAATCAGTGAAGCGTTCGATGGCGTCCTTGGGTTAGGCGGTCTGATCGGGGAAACATTCGTCGGCCAGGTGGAGCAGGAGCTTGCGACGTTTAAGACCGTCACCGGCCGGGTCCTGTTGGAAGCGGAGGCGACTGCGTTGCGTGATGTCCTCAATCAGTCATTGCAGGCGATCGTGGCGGGGGTCTCGCTAACACATCCCAGCTTTAAGCAGGTTGCGCTGGAGCTCTCAAAGGAGGGTGCTGCTAAGCTCGGCATTGTCTGAGCCAGAGAGATCACCATCCGACACGTCTAATGACGCCAACATAGACGGCCCCTTTTGGGGCCGAGCCTGTCCTTGCGGCAACCCGAGTTGCTACAGATTCTTCGGGAGATCGGATCCGCTCTAAAAAGAAGAGCCCTCCCCCTGGATGGGGGAGGGCTGGGTGGGGGTGATAGCGGAACAGTATCACCTTCGAAAACGAGGGCATCGGTATTCTCCTTGCACTAATAAGCAGTGCTCCATCTTTGTTTTCCGGCTCGCCAATGGGCGAAGTCTATGATGTTCGCATGTCACGAGTCCGAATGTTTGAGCGGGGGTCACCCCCACCCAACCCTCCCCCATCAAGGGGGAGGGTTTTACTATGTCACTTATGTGTGGCTATTTGCGAGACACTACACTAGGAACGGGACTGCGAGAGATAGGAACATGAAGATCGATGTGGCTACCGCCCGTGCGCGCGCCGGATCGCGCTACCCCAAGCCGTTCGACGAACCCTGCCAGAACAAGACCCGGCGTCGGCTCGGACTGGCCGCTGGCCTTACCCAATTCGGCGTCAATCTGTTGGAGTTGGGGCCGGGCGCCTGGTCCAGTCAGCGCCATTGGCACGCCCACGAAGACGAGTTCGTCTATGTCGTCCGGGGCCCGGTCGTGCTCGTCACCGATGGTGGCGAAACCATGCTCGACACGGGCGATTGCGCCGGCTTCAAAGCCGGTAAGAGTGATGGCCATCACCTGCAGAACCGCGGCGAGGCGACCGCATTGATTCTGGAAATCGGCACCAGAGGTTCGAGCGAACCCCATGCCGAATATCCCGATATCGATCTTCGTGTGAATGCACAAGGCTATGTCCACAAGGATGGCAAGCCATATTCATAGCTCCCGGCAGAACGCGAACGCACCGCAACCGCTTGGGTCGAGCGCGCGAGATGATTTCGCCATAGGGACGGTGTACCGGGATTTCGGCGTTAGACGATCTTATTCGGATCGAGGCCGTCGCTCTCTCCAGGATCGGGTTAATCAATAAGGTCCCGGACAGCGCCTCCCCAGGGTAACATTTCGTAATTAACCGTAACTTATCGTTGACAGTTTGCCTTAATTTGTCGCTTTCTCACAACCGAAAGGTCAAAAACACCGCAACTCGACAACCGGTATCACGGACTGAAGGGAGGAATGGGTCATGTGGAGAAGCGCTCGCAGAGCCATGCGGGCCACGCAAGGGGCCAGGTGCGGCTGGTCCTTACTAACGAACACCACTGTTCTTGGAAGAACCCAGCGTCCTGATTGTGTGGGAGGGCGAGTGGCACTGCCGTGACCTAACCAAACTACACACGACAGAGGAGGAAGTGGATCATGCTGTTCAACCTTGCGAATATAGTGCAACCGAGGTGGGTTGCCTTAACGACGAAGACAAATCCGAGTGCAGCGCAGTGCGCTCGTCGCAGGGAGGGTAAGGACATGAAACGCTATGCAGCGTTGGCTGGAACGCCGATTTTCGCGGCAATCCTCGGCCAAATAACACCGGCTGAAGCGGAAAACATACCACAGCCGAGCGGAGTGTATTCAACTACGATACAAGGCTCGGTTGCACAATGCTTCGATCCCAGCACCCATGCTCCGGAGACGTGCAGCACAAGTGGGGCGCTGGTCGTCGCCTTCTCGGTTCTGCAACTCGGTCATATTACCTATTCATCCGGCATTGCCTGCGAAGAAATCACCCTGGTCGTTAGTGGTCTGCCGCCCAACGCCTCGCCGCCTATAGTCAGCAGTGCGACCGGGACTGCCGAAATAACCAACTATGACCCTACCACCGGAATCGGCACCAGTTCGTTTACCCGCTACTCGGGTGGCTCGTGCAGCGGTGCAAACTTCAACTCAGAGGGTGCGACCGAAACCTCCTTCGGCACCCTGCAATTTGTAGTGACTGACGGCGGGAAGCAAGATTCTCAGGTTGTCACGCAGCTTGAGGGTTCTCCAACCAACAACGTTGGCAGCGTCTCGTTGTCCATCACCGAACAAAAGCAAACGCGGTAGATCCCGAGTGCAACGCGGCGAACCGCTCGAACTCGGGAATTCATTCCGGAGTGCAGCCGGGCGGTTTGCTGCAACTTCGAAGATCAACCCGAGAGCCGTTGTCACCTTCGCTGAAGCGATATGCGCGGCCGAGGGCGGCGGCGGTGAGAGGACGACTGGCGGACGCTGAGTGCTGCTCTCGACGGTCGGTTGTAACTGGTACGTCGATTACGGC
>JAFAHS010000041.1 GCA_019237115.1 Deltaproteobacteria bacterium | reverse complement strand
GAGTAGGCAGCCCGTGGTAGCCGTCGTAGCTGTTCTCGACCAGCAGTTTCCAGTTCGCCCGCGCGCTGTATGCCTGCTGCCCGGCGACCACCTTCATCCCGACCTCGGACTGGTCGGCGACCAGGTCGAGGTATTCGCGCGCGCCGGCCAGGTAGTCGTAGAGGCTTTGCGCCGCCGGATCGAAACACGCAAAGATGAACCCCCGATAGCTGTCAACCCCGGCGGGAGATGCAAGTCCGCGCTCTTCGCGCGAGAACGCATCGCTGTAGGCGTCCTCGCCTGGTATGCCCACCAGTTGTCCGCGCGCGTTGTAGGTCCACGCGTGATAGGGACACTGAAAGGTCTTGGCATTGCCGGATTTCTGGCGGCACACCATCGCGCCGCGATGGGTGCAGGTGTTGAGCAGGACGCGGATCACATTGTCGTCGCCGCGCACCAGGACCATCGGCCGTCCCGCAACATTGCGCGAGCGATAGTCGCCAGCGTGGGGCACTTCGGATTCATGACCCACGTAGATCCAGCACTTTTCAAAGATGCGCCGCCGTTCCTGCTCCAGACACTCCGGGTCGTAAAACACCCGCCGGTTGACTCGGAACAGGCCCGCAGCCTGGTCATCCATCACGTAATTTTCGGGCGGTCTATCCATGATGCGTCTCCTTGTGCCTGGTCACACTTCCTTGCGCGAGGGGTCCCAGGCCCAGTATTGCGCGATCGCACCACCGTCGACGCGCAAGTCCATCCCGGTAATCATCCCGGCGTCTTCCGAAGCCAGGAAAATCGCAGCCCGCGCGTAGTCACTCGGGCCCGGCAATTTCTGCATCGCGACACGCGACCGAAACGGCTCGAACGCCTGGACCACGCGGGTTACATCGGACGGCGGTTTGCGGCCCCACCGCGCCGCGCGTGCCAGCGACTCGGACGGATCGGTGGCGGTCGGGGTCAGGCTGTTCACCCGGATGCGGTGCGATACCAGCTCCATGGCGGCGGAGCGGGTGAAGTTCAAAAGCCCGCTCTTGCCGGTGCAGTAGGCGATGTTGCGTGGCTCGCCCTGATGGCCCGCCGTGGAAATGATGTTGATGATGCTGCCCCCGCGCCCCTGTTCGATCATCAGCCTGGCGACGTGCTTGGTGAAGAGGAACGCACCGCCGAGGATGACTGCAAGCTGCTTCTGCCACTCGTCGAACGGCATATCCAGCACGCCCTTGCGATTGAAGAACGCCGCGCTGTTCACGAGCACATCGACTCCGCCGAAGGCCTCTTTAGCTTTTGCGACCGCGCCGCTCACCTGCGACTCGTCAGTCACGTCGCAAGTGCAGGCGAGCGAACGCCCGCCGTTGCCCGTGATCGCGTGCGCGCAATCCCGCGCATTCTCCGCGCGGGAATCGACGCAGAGCAGGGCGGCCCCCTCGGCGGCCAACCCCTCGGCGATTCCCCCGCCGATATTCGGGCTGGTGCCGGTTACGATCGCGACCTTACCCCCAAGCCTCATGTCCCGCTCACGCGACCAGGAAGCACTTCGAGGAGTTGAAGATCCAGGTGTCGATGAATTCGGTTTCCTTCGGTTTGCGGCCGAGCTCGGACAGCGCCCCGGCCAGGCACATCCAGTTGAGCAGTTCCTGCTGGCCGCTGTCCTCCACCGCCGCCGCCGAATAGCCCCGCCATTCGTCGTAGCGACCCGCACACAGCGCGTCATACATTCGCCGATCGGCGGGGGTGTCCGGGTACAGGAAGTAATTCTTCGGGGTAAGGAATGCGTGCGACCAACCCGAGGACGCCAGCAGCGCCACCCGCCAGGGACTGGTCTTGAGAATTCGGGCCGTCGCCGCGCCGAGATCGAAGAGCCGCGCGGGAGTGGGAGCCGGAGGGTCCAGGTCCGCCTCCGCGGGAGGGTTCTCGAACGCCGGCAGGCCGCCGCGCTGTGCGATCACGCGCCGGCCGTAACAATTGATCGCGAACGGGATGATGGTGAATGGAAATCCGTTCCGATCGTAGTCGAGATAGAAAATCGCGTTGGTAAACGCGTGCCCGAGGGGATGATGGAGCGGCTTGTAGGAATAGGCCGCATCGAAGCCCGCATCAATCAGGCGGCCGGCCAGGTATTTCGCGGCGCTCCGGTCGCCCTTGATGCGAAATTTCTTGTCGGGGGGCTCGTTCCAGACATTCCTCGGGGGCGGGCCGAACTCGAAGAAATCAAAGGCGTTGATACAGTAGGCGGGTACGATCTCTTCGCGAAAATTCTCGTACTGGTCATCGCCCCAGATGACGATGAAGTCTGGCTGGAACGCATCCAGCGCCGCGCGAACCTTGCGCAGCCAGACCAGGTGCTTCTCCCGGTGACGCCTGGCTGCAGAAGTTCCTTCGTCGCTGCCCCACTCTTCGCGCATCGCCGCCGGCCATCCGGCGGGCCCGCGGTACTGTTCGGGCAGGCGCGGATTGGTAAGCATGCGCTTGAAAATCCAGTCCATCGACTCGTCGGAACCGGCGAGCGGCGGATAGTGAGTTATTCCAGCAAGTAGAATTTCTCCCACGGTGACTTTCTCCCCGGCGCCCGTGCGCCGTTGTCAGGCGGCCCTCCGGATATAATCGCCTTTGGGCGGTTCGACCGTGTTCAGTTCAGCTCCGAGCTCGGCAAGCGGCGGCCCGCAAGAAGGCTTTGCGACCAGAGTGGCGAACTTAAGCCCCCGCACGCCGGCCGGAATATCGTCACCCATTGGCGGCCTCCGCGCGGTCCCTTTCTTTCCACAGTGACAGGTAATAGCGATTCAGACGCTCCAGCAACTGGCCCATCTCGGTAACCGCGGCGTCAATCTCGCCGGCCGCGAAGTGCTTCATAAATCTACGTCGCGACGGCAGCACCCACGAGTTGCGCTGCTGCCCGATATCGCGGATGAAGTGCAGCATCACGTCGATAAGCGCTTCCATCACGATGACCATCACCGGGTTTTTGGTCGCGCGGGCCAGCACGCGATGGAAATCGAGATGGATGGCGGCCTGTTCGTAAAAGGAGACCTTGTCACGAGCCGCCTGCTCGGCCGCTTCGATATTCGCATCAAGCGCGGCCAGGTCTTCGCCATTCGCGCGTTCGCACGCGGTGCGTACCACGATCGACTCGATCATCACGCGCGCCTCGGTCAGATGTTCGGGCTGGATGGCGCCCAGGTGAAACATGTCGCGCAGTCCAGTAACGATCGCCTCTCCGGTGCTCTCGCGGACGAAAGCGCCCCCCGCGGCGCCCTTCTGAAGACGCAGCAGGCCGGCGTTCTCCAGCGAGCGCAGCGCCTCGCGCAAAGTATTGCGCGAGACCCCGAACTGCGCGGCGAGCGCACGTTCGGGAGGCAGGCGGTCGCCGGCGCGAAGCCGCCGGGTCGATAGTTCGTTGCGAATCTGATCCGCGATTTCCTCGAACGCCCGCGTGGTTTTGATGCGGCGAAACGCGACCAGCCGCGGGCGCCGCGATTCGCCGTGCTTGACAGTGCTGGTGGGCTGATGCTCCATTGGTCCAACCATTGCCATGGTTGAACCGTTACACCCAGATTGTCAAGCCCGCACCACACCCCGGGCAACACGAGGCTCCTCGAGATGAAAGCGATATTGGTGGTGCCCGGAGCGGAAGGTGCGCTCTACGAATACCGCGAGGTTCCATCACCTGCTCCCAAAGCTGGTGAAGTTCTGGTCAGAGTCCACGCCACCGGTACCAATCGCGGAGAGCTCCTGGCCCGTCCGCTGATACGTTCCAGCAACCCCAAGCTGCTGCCAACCATCGGTGGAATCGAGTTCGCGGGCGAAATCGTCGCACTCGACCCAGGCGTCACCTCGTGGAAAGCGGGCGACCGTGTGATGGGCCGCGCGCCGGGTTCCTACGCCGAGTTGGTCGCGGTCAATCAGCGCGCGCTGATGCGCATCCCCGACCCACTGACCTATGCTGAAGCGGCAGCAATTCCCAACGTCTTTGTCACCGCGCACGATGCGATAGTCACGGCAGCCCAACTGCATCCCGGTGAGTCGTTGATGATTACCGCGGGATCGTCGGGGGTCGGTAGCGCCGCAATCCAGATCGCGCGTTACCTGGGGGCGCACCCGCTTTTCGCAACGACTCGCTCGGCGGCAAAGGGTGACGCGTTGCGCGCGCTCGGCGCGACCCAGGCCATTGACGTTGCGAAGGCGGACTGGGTGGAAAGCGTCAAAGCGGCGACTCACGGTCGCGGCGTGGATGTGATCATCGACAACATCGGCGGACCGATGCTTAAGGACAATCTGCACGCGCTTGCGGTTCGCGGGCGGCTGGTGAGCGTGGGGCGTAACGCGGGCAATGTCGGCGAATGCAACCTTGATGAGCTCGCGTTCAAGCGGGCAAGTTTCATCGGAGTTACCTTTCGCACCAGATCGACCGAGGAAGCGCTCGCGTGCAGCGAACGATTCGCAAGCGATCTGCTCGGCGCAATCAACCGCGGTGCTTTGAAACCTGTCGTTGACCGGATCTTTCCATTCGACCGGATCGCCGACGCACACGCTTACATGCTGAGCGATTCACAAATTGGAAAGATCGTATTGGCTATCGATTCCCGATGAACCGCCGGAGCCGGCAATAGAGATCAGCCGCCTTGATCTGAAGCGTGAAGCGCGACATGTCGCCGGCGGCAGGGCTGGGCGAACAATCGTGAGGGGGTGCATGGAGGCGCCAGATACTGAAGTTCAGGAACATTCGCTGGATCGCTCCTTCCATGAAGGCTGCGCATTTGACAATCAAGAACGGCGTCG
>JAFAHS010000345.1 GCA_019237115.1 Deltaproteobacteria bacterium | reverse complement strand
AGATAATCGAGTCCTGCGTACGCATCGCCGATAATTTGGCGGGGTGTGAGCGCGTTCCAGTCGGAGCATTTCATCGCGAGGCCGCGTGCAGCGAGACTATCGATCGAAAGTACGGCGTAGCTCCATGATGGCAAGGCGGACTGTTCCCATCCGGGCGGAATGCCTGGCGGTCCTTCGCAGCTCCGAGCGCGTAAATCGACCACAGCGGGGAACGGGGGTGATTGCGCGGAGGGCATGCATAGTTCAGCCGGTAACACGGAATCGCCAGCCGATTGCACCATCACATCGCTGCAGTTTGATGAAGCGAAAAGACGGGGAGACGCAAGGCCCAGCATAATGAGCGAGAGAAGCAGCTCTACAGCCGGCAGCTTGGTCATTTCAACACAGATTCGGAATGACGAAGCATTCCGACTCGTGGAGTTTCGCAAACGCCGCGCGCCGGCTTTCGATGCTCTCCATCCAGTCGTTCTCCCTTCGCCGGCGAGAGCGGAACGAACCGACCATTCGGCTATTCGGCCAACCGGCGGATTACCGCCATATCCACCGGGTTTTTCGGATCGTAGTGGCGAAGTTCCTCGTCCGGCGTGCCCGCGTGGTATCTGCGCGCGATATCGTCCGGGTCGAGCGGTCCGCCGATCACATTCTCGCCGAGGCGGTTTTGCATCCACGAATGCCACTCCGCCTTCGGCACGCTGTCGATCGACAGCTCGACGCCGTTGTCGTCGGGGTCGCGATAATAGAGCGACATCGTGATGCCGTGGTGGATGCAGGCCTTCGGCGTGATTCCCGCTTCCCTCAGCCGTTCGTAATTGGTTATCCAGCCACCGAGCGTGTCGTAAAAGAACGCCAGATGGTCGAGCCCCGTCGTGCGCTTCGGTTTCTGTTCGAGGCCGGGAAACGCGGCGAACGCGATTCGATGGTGCTCTTCGTCGTAACTCATGAACGCGATGAATTCGTTCTGGTACATCACCTTGGCCCCGAGCACCTTCCCATACCACTCGACCATCTCCTTGAGGTGCGTAGTGCGGAGCACTGCGTGCGAGAGCCGCGCGGGACTCTTTATCGCGGGATTTTCTTCGCCGGTGGGTTTCGCGCTCATGGTCGACTCTCCTTGGTTGGCGATCGGCCGACTGATTTCTGGTTCCTATGATATTGCGATTATCGCACAACCGCCTCAGCAATCCGCTCGCACTCTGAAACCGCCAGCTTCCGGTTCATCGGCGTGAGATAGCGCGCATTGTAGTCCGCGCCGCCGACATCGGCTTTGAGCGCAAGGTGAAAAGGTTCCAGGTATTCGCCGATGCTCCTGGGGTCGAGGCCGAAAATCCACGGCGCGCCCTGCTTCGCGACCTCGGTCATCAGGCGGCGCGCGCCGGGAATATTCGCGATGGTGCCGAAAGCATCCGAGCCGAGATGCTCTGCAGCATCTCCGGTCGCCATTTTCAGAACCTTCTCTGGCGCGATTCCTGCGGCCACCGTCCGCTCCGTCTCGACGAGGGTGCTTTCTCCGAACTTTCCATAGCCGCAGAAGGTGTCGCTGCCGAGTGCCACTCTAACGCCTGCGTCGGCGACGCGTTTCAGATTGGCATATCTCACCGCGGCCGCATGCTCCTCGAAAGCCAGCAACCAAAGCGTAGGTACGTAGGAGGCTCGATTTCGAAGCAGTAACTCGATCACCCGGTCACCATCTAACTCGCGTTCCATGATTCCATGTTCGAGACCGTCGGCTCCGGCTTCGAGCGCCTCGATCGCGGCGTCCTGCTCGAAGGTATGAACGGTGGCTGTCAGTTCGTGCTTATGCGCCTCATCAACGATCGCCTCGAGAACTGCGCGCTCGAGTCGGTGTATCTGGATGTTTATTCCCTCGGCCCGAAAAAAATAGGGTTCTCCGTGCTTGCATCCACCCTGATGAACGATCTTGATCGCATTCACCTTCTTCTCTGCCAGGCGCCGCACCGCATCTCTCACTTCGGTCGGCGAATCGGATTCGATTATCGTGCGGCTGCCAAGCCAGGGATTTTGCGCATAGACGGTGCTTGAAGGATGACTGCCGGGAGCCGCGAACGCCGCTCCCGTCGCGAACAATCGAGGACCACGGAGTTCGCCGCTCTCTAGCATGGCCCGCACCCGCAGGATGTCATCTTCGGAATCGCCCGCCGATTTGATGGTGGTGACACCAGCGGCAAGAAAATCGTCGAGGCGCCGCGGCACTTCGTGCTCGAGGTCGGCGGCCATCGTCTGCTCGTCTTTCACGGTCCACATATTGAGCAGATGAATGTGGCAATCGATTAGCCCCGGCATGAGAAACCTTCCCGCAGCGTTAATCTCCTTGCCTGCGTGCGCCGTCAAGGACCCAACGGAGGTGATTTTGTTTCCGATGATTCCGACGCTGAAGAGTCCTTCCCTGACCGCCGAACCATCGAACAGTCGGGCGTTATTTATTGACAGGTCCATAATGGCGTGACCTCCCCCGTGCTCCCTCGACCTGGGAAGCGATGTCCCTTAAATCAGGCGACGGTATCGTCACGAACGCTGCAATGGCAAACGCGCGTCGCGGATGATGCGGCTCACACCCAGGCGCAACCGGCGGGCCGCCGACAACGCGCTATCTGATCGCGAAGCCGCCGTCGGCGTTAATCACTGCCCCGGTCACGAAGTCGGAGGCATGGGACGCAAGGAAGATCGCGGTGCCGGCCATTTCCTCGGGCTCGCCGAACCGGCCCGCGGGCGTACGGGTGATTATTTCATCGTAGAAGGGACCGGACTGTACGGGTCCGGTCATGTCGGTTTTGATCCACCCGGGAACGATCGCATTTACCTGGATGTTGTAACGAGCCCAGTCGATTGCCAGCGACTTGGTCAGTTGGACCAATCCGCCCTTGGCGGCGGAATAGGAAATCACTGCACCGCTGCCGAAGTGCGAATACTCACTGGCGATGTTGATTATCTTGCCGCGCTTGTACGCAATCATCGAGCGCGCCGCGATTTGCGCAAGGAAGAAGCAGGAGTTCAGGTTGGTCTCGATCACGCGGTCCCACGAATCCGGGTCGTGCCTGGCGGCGCTCTTCTGAATCGAGATGCCCGCGTTGTTAACCAGAATCGAAATCGGGCCGAGCGCGCGTTCGACCTCCGCCATCGCGGGTTCCAGTTCGGCGCGTTCGGTCACATCGAGACGAATTGCGACCGCCCTGGCGCCAAGCCGTTCAAGTTCGGCCAGCACCGAGCGGTTTTTCTGCTCGTTGCGGGCGAGAATCGCGACCGCCGCGCCGGCCTCGGCGAAGCCCAGCGCGATGCCCCGGCCGATCCCACCGTTGCCGCCCGTCACCACGGCGACGTTGCCGGCCAGGTCGAACATCTTCGGTGCAGCCATGCAAAACTCCTGAACTCTTGGCCAAGCTCCGCGGTGAACACTGCGGATTCCAGCTTCCTTATCTTATGAAAAATCCGCCGTCGACTATGATGTCGGCGCCGGTCACGAAATCCGACGCTTGCGCGGCCAGGAACACCGCCGCGCCGGCCATCTCTTCGGGCTCGGCGAACCGACCGGCCGGCGTGCGGGTAATCATTTCCTGTTTCACCGCGGCGTATTGCGGATCATTGCGAATCCAGTCGGTCATGTCAGTGGTGGTCCAGCCGGGGGCCAGGGAGTTGACCTGGATATTGTAAGACGCCAGTTCGATCGCGAGGCACCGGGTCAGCTGGAGCAGCCCGCCCTTGCTGACTCCATATGAAGGGTAGATGGGCGTGCCCTTGTAGCCGCCCACGCTGGCGACGTTGATGATTTTGCCGGCGCGACGCTGGACCATCGATTGCGCCGCATACTTCGAGAGCAGAAAGCACGCGGTGAGGTCGGTTTCGATGACCGAGTCCCAATCCTCCTCGGTGTGCTCGAGCAAACTCTTGAGCACCGCGAACGCGGCATTGTTGACGAGGATATCGATCGGGCCGAGTTCACGCTCGATGGACGCCAGCGCGGGCTTAAGCTCCGCGCGACGCGCGACATCGA
>JAFAHS010000060.1 GCA_019237115.1 Deltaproteobacteria bacterium | reverse complement strand
TCCGCGGACGGACCTTGCAGGCGTAGCGCATCAGGACCACACGGTGCTTGCGGCTCTGTTTGGTGATCGGCTCGATTCTGCGTGCGCGCGCGCGTGGGGCGCAGTAGTCTCGCTCCGCAGGGCCCACCGGGCCTCGGCCAGCAACCGTGGCGGCTACGAGTCTTCCCACTCCTGGCAGAGACCGGAGGATCGCGACGTTGCGGTGCTTAGGGCCTGGTCCGGTGTGGCTTGGAGTTGGTCGGCAAAGCCTCCAGACGCTCGGCGCAACGCTGACTTGGCTGTGGACCAGACGAAGGCGTGGCAGCAACAAGCCGATATGTTCGCTGGCGGCTCGACCACGCCGTCTGCGAGCTGGGGCGCGGGAGCTCCCAGCACGGCAAGCAGTTGCTGCGGGCTCACGCGGCGAATGCGGTGCCCGGGCAAGAGCCTCTCGACGCGCTTTGGTACGCAAACCGCGCGCGGTTTGAGGCGAAGGCGCCAGCTCGAGCAAGTTCCACAAGCAGGGCTCGTCAGCCGCGGGACACAGCTCGGTGCCTGCACATGAAAGCGGTGGAGCTGTTCGCGCAAGCGGTTGGTCAACTGATTGCTCTCGCGCCCTGAGGTCTCCGTCCACCCGCGAGGGTTCCCGCGCCTGGATGACCAGTGGATCGTCCAGACGCACGCGCCGAAAACAGTCTCAATCGGTGCGCAACGAATCACTAAGATACGAAAGCATCGCGCCGGTCATCCTTGGCGCCGGCCACGCTGTAGCGATCACAGAAGCGATCGAGCTGTTTGGGATTAATGGCGTAGACGTGTAAGCCCCGCTCGACCAGGGTCTCGACCACTTCACCGCGCGGAATCTCGAGCGCGACGGCGGTCCCGCCAGGATCGTTTCCGGCCAGCTCATTGAGCCACTCCGCAGATGCCGCGACTGCATCCCCGGCGTGCGCAAACGATCGTTCGCTGATAATTCGCCGCGCCGGATCGAGCGCGCAGACCTGGTGGGCTTCGCTTGCCCAGTAAATGCCGACATACAACCGGTACTCATTGTCCACCGCTCCACCTCCGTTCTTGCCCGGCCGCCGCTGATGCCTCATCGCCCCTGTACTGGCGCTCACGGCGCGACTCCCCACTGGACCTGCATCAACGACCGGCCTCGCCGGGGCGCAGCTCCTCTCCAGGCGCAAGGAGTTGCAAGGCGCTCCCGGCAAAAGCGGCCGCGTTGTAACCGCAGCAGTGTATCGGTCGCTCAGTGCAATTCAGAGGAAGGCGTGGCCCGCCAAGCCCCCAGGCTTTGGGAGCCATCTAAAAAACCCCGCCTGTGGACCTGTCGACAACGCATTTTTTGTTTTTTCCAGAATCCTGTCCATCGACCCGCAAAAGGGAACCTGCTCTGCCTGCGGCAAGCTCCGAGCCAGGTCTCGCCAGCCAATTTTTTGGACATAAGCTTTTCCAGTGGAAGAACTAAGAGCTCCAGGCTTGGCCCGCTCACGGATGGTTCGGGCGACGCACTGATTCAACCGTGAAAAGGCCGGATCGACGTATCCGATCCTTCGGTTTTCGCGAGGGAGACGCCCCGCCCGTCAATCAAGGACCGTGAGCCCAAACCCTGAAAAGCGCGCCACCGATAAGTCGAGTTGCGCCCTACCGCTGAATGGTTCGCGCGCCAGAAAACGGGCACGTCGACTTGTTTGCTGCTAGATGGGAAGGGCCTAAATCTCTCCCTCCCGAAGCCTCCTTCCGATAGCGTCTCCAACCCGCAGGGCATTTGCTGCGATCGTGAGGCCCGGGTTGGTGCCGCCGCAGCTCGGCATGAACGAGCCGTCCACCACGTAGAGATTCTTGACCTCGTGTGAGCGGCAGCTGGGATCCAGCACACTAGTCGTCGGGTCCTCTCCAAAGCGGCACGTACCGGTCGGGTGACCGAAATTGATCATATTCGGCAGCAAATAGAGCATACGGAACTTCAAGAGCCGCTTGCGTAGCAACCTTCTCGCGAGATTCGCACGTTGTCTTAAGTCGGGGTTAACCCGATAGCGGACGCGAATTCGTTCCGGCCGCTCCGGATCCGGGACAATAGAGTTCTGTGGCTCGCCAAAATCCTCAAGTATCATTACAAAGATCGTGGCGGCACCGAACAGCTTGGACGCAATCATCGCAGGAATGCGAAGGAACGGCCGGAGCGGCCGCATCCTCGCGAACCAGCTTGTGTCGAACCATGCATACAGGAAAACGAGGATATTCCCGTAGGTAGCGGAAAGGCCCATGGATTGCACCGAACCGAGGCGCTTGCCGTCGTGCGAATAGAAATCGCGAAAGCCGATAGTCTTGCGGGGTCCGTCCGACGAACCGCGATGGCGGGGCCAAACCGCGATCCATTCAGAGGCGTGAAACATCAGGTTGCGACCGACGAGCCCGGATCCGTTGCCAAGGCCGTTGGGGTGCTCCGGGCCGGCAGATTGGAGAAGTAGAGTGGCGCTACGATAGGTTCCCGCCGCGAGAATGACGACGCGTCCGGCGACCAGTGCTGTAGAGTCGCCGCGGCGAAACTCTACGCCGGTGAGCCTGTCTGCCGAGGCTATCAGACGCGTGACTTCACAATCGGTTAGCAGCTCACTTCCGTGGCGTTCGAGAGCGGGATCGAGACAGACCGATCGCGCGGTGCTCTTGCATGCGGAAGGGCACAATCTTCCGAGGCACTCCTGGCACCCCGGCTCATAAGC
>JAFAHS010000059.1 GCA_019237115.1 Deltaproteobacteria bacterium | reverse complement strand
ACGATTTGTTTCAGCATCTGGGTTGCTCCTCCTGATAAAGCGCGCCAATCATAGCGCGGAAAGCCATTGCCTAAAAGGAATAATTCACCGCAAGCGTATACACGTTCCCGCGGAAGCTCCGCGGCAATGTGGGTCCGATCGGCGTACCTTCGCCGTAGCTGTAATAGTTCCAGTCACCCTTCCACGTCCACTTCGGCGCAATCTGGAAGTAAAGTCCGCCGTAGGGCGACTGCCACTGTGATTGCAGTGACCCGGGTACCTGGCGAATATTGATTGCCTGCGACGTGCCATTAACAGAGCTCATCCGATACCCCGCCTTTGCTTGTAGTCGGGGTATCGGGTTGAAACTGAATCCGATAAATCCGAAGTTCGTCGGCGCGTTGTAGTAGCCGTTGCTCGAATACGGCGTCCCCGCCTCGACGCAAACGGGCGGAGCCGTCCCGGCAGTAGGTGGTGGTGGCGTCGACGGATAACACTCCAGCGTCGTCGAGTACACGTTGTTGTAGGAGTAATTCAGATCGATCGACCACTTCTCGCCCGGAATAATCGACGTGCCGAACGAATATGTCCGGTTGTGTTCCTTATGATTGACCGTCTCAACATTGTCCTGGGAGTTGTAGATATTGATTGCTCCTGAAGCCGTCAGCCAGGTGCGCGGCCTGTAAGAGGCCCGCAGGATATACTGATACGCCTGGCGAGGATCGATCCGCGTAAACGAGTTGTCTGCATACATCCCGGCGAAGTTGAAATTGACCTGCAACCCAGGCATCGGCCGAAGCGCCGCTCCGAATAGCCCCCAGTTCTCGTGGATCGGTATGACATCGCCTCCCGAGTCCCTGATCTCACGTGCCCGGTAGCGATAGCCCACCGAAAGGGTCGCCGTCGGCGCGACGTCCCAGAACACCATGGCCGTATTGGTGCTGGTTTTCTGGTTGAGATATTGCTGGTCTGGCGCGGTCGTCGTGGTCGAGGATGTCGGCGGAAGCAGCATCGAAGTTCCGGTATAGCTGGTAGTAGTAAACGTATTGATTCCCGGATCCCGGAAATACCAAAAGTCATAAACATCCGATGCCCGGACTTTGGGGGTAATCTCCCACTCCAGCGCAAAATCGCCATTGACGTTAATATGCTGCACCTTTGCCGAGCCCGTCTCGACGTACCCGCGCTGCGAACTTCTGGAGATGAACCCGTTGAAAATTTCGTCGTAGCCTGTGAGTTTGCTGTTCGCGCCCGTGTACGCCAGGCGGCCATTCAGCGTCAGATGGGGTATATCCGAACTCTGGAGCCGTACTTGCTCCGTCGGAAATGTAGTACGTGTAGGTTGAACGCGCTGGTAATCCAGGGCGGCGCTGCACTTTGGGTTGACGGTTCCATCGGAATTGAACGGAGCCGAACATGGAGCGTTCCACACGGATGACACATCGACTCCCAGGGCTACCGGCTGCCCATTGGGCAACACGTTATCCAAGCCTGTAAGAGACCAGATCGTATTCCCCTTGTAATACGTTACAAATTGGTCGTAGCTGATCGTCGTTTTCGGGTCCGGCTTCCAGTTCACAGTCGCGGTGTAGGTATTGGTTGAATTCCTCCAGTTCTGGTACAGCCACGGGTCATTTCCCAGATGGGTCGAACTGTACGATGGCCCCTGGTTGATATTGTGATTGAACCCAAACCTCACGCTTACCATCGAAAGTGGAAACAGCGTCAACTGCAGGTCGGTGATCTGACGCAGCGTGTTGTAAAGATGCGGAGTATTCAGCCATGGCAGATAAGGGTTCGAGGTCGGCGGAATCAGCGGATTTGCCAGCACATCGTAGTCGAAATATTGCCGATACCTGCGGTAACTTCCGCGGAAGTCGTAGAGCTTTCCCTTTGACAGGTTGAGGTACGTGACATTGATCGGATCGCCCCCGTACCCATAGCTATAGGACGAGAGCCGGTCGAAGACCATCGCGGTCGACGGATTCACAGCGCGCATCGTCAGCGACTGATCGAGCACGCGAGCCCCGGAGTAAATGTTGACCAGAGTGGACCACATCTGTGAGCTTCCTGACTGCTCTTGGATATGCCCGCCTACATCGATCGACTGGTGTACCGCATAGCCGCCGACAGTCTTGCCCGGGCCCGTATCCGTCGAGACCCCTGTCCACTGCGGATTGTTCTGCGCGTGTGCCACCGCAAACGCCGCCAGTGCCAGAACGCAAAGGCCAGGCCGCCAGACGCCACGCCCATAGCTCATTGCTCGCGATCCGAATGAGTATTTGCTCGTCATACGTGGCCGTCCTTACTTAAAGAACACGAAATCGCTGTTTGAGCCGTGTATTTGCGAGTGGCAGACCGTGCAGGCCTGGTATTGGGTCGCCTGGTTGTGGAACGACGGAATGCCTGGAGCGGTGAACTTCATCGAAGCCGTATGGCATTCCAGGCACAAGGAGTTCACATTGTTGCGAGTCAGCAGCCGGGGGTTTGGCGACCCGTGGGGGTAATGGCACCCCCCGCAGCCCTCGGTCTGAATCACAGGATGCGGATAGACGAACGGTCCGGCGGCCTCGGTGTGGCACTTCACGCAGACCTCATAGCCGCCCGGACCGTTGTGCAGCATGGTGCCGGGCTTCTGCAGGGTGCCTTTGAAGGTGCCGTGAGGATCGTGGCAATCGCTGCAGGTCATCAACCCTTCATCCACCTTATGATGAAAGGGCTGCGCGAACGCCGGCTTTATGTCCGTATGGCAGCCGTAGCAGAGTTTTGGCTGGGACTGAATGAGGAGGGATGTTTCGGTAACCGACTTATGGATGCTGTGGCAACTCGTGCAGTCAACATTGTTTTCCCCGTGCGCCGTGTGCTCAAAATTCGGATGCGCGCCGGCATGGCAGGTTAGACACTTCTGTGTGACCACACGGGGCGAGGCTTTGCTGAACTGGAAAATCTTGGTTGCGTCTCCGCCCGCATCCACGTGTGCCTTGCCTGGCCCGTGGCAGCTTTCGCACGTCACCCCGCCGTGTTCCAGCGCAAGACGCGAATGGGGATTGTCGGCGAATTTTTTCGCTATATCCCCGTGGCAGGTTTCACATGTATCCGCGCCGACAAACTGGTCGGCATTGGCGGTGCTCGTGTTTGGAGGGGAAACCGCAGCCTGCTGCGGCTCCGGGCCCGCAGCTTTCGCCCAGCGTCCCGGCCAGACCAGCGATATCAACACGAGACACGCAGCAACGAACAGCTTCTGTCCCATCAGCCTCTCCGACGCCCCTCTCGGAACCGCGGTACCCAAAAACCAGACGTCGAGAATCCACGATCGTCAGGGAGGGGCAACCTCGCATTCCTGGTGCCCGGAGATCCCTCTGGGACAACGCAATTTCCGATTTTGTCTAAAGCAGGGTCTGACGCCATTGGCCCGGTTTTTGTGCCAGGCTCTTGCTCCACCCCAAAACACACCACGAACTAATGCGAAGAATAGGGTTTGCTCTGCTAAAGCACTGTGACGGCTGTCACAGACCCCAAAGATACGATAGGTTCTCGCCGGGCTGCTACTGTCAATTCTTTCAGGGGGTAACCGGGTCACCCGCAATCGCAGATCGCGTTCAAGCCGGCCCGGCTTGCATTACAGTGCAAGGGACAGTCTCCGCAAACCGGAAGTGCTGCCATATATCGCCCTGCGAGGCCGAAGCCTTTTGCGCGTAGCCATCGACACCGGAGGCACCTTCACCGACTGCGTCTACCTCTCAGGAGGCGAACTCTGCGTCCTGAAGATTTTCTCCACTCCCGCCGACCCTTCACTCGCCGTTACCCAGGCGCTAGCCTCCATCGAAGCTGGCGCAAACCCCCACGTCCGCCACGGCACCACCGTTGGCACCAACACCATGCTCGAGCACACGGGAGCGCGCGTCGCCTTCGTAACCACGGCCGGTTTCGAAGACACAATCGCCATCGGCCGCCAGGCCCGCGCTCGCCTTTACGACTGGTTCGCGCCCGCACCCGAGTGCCTCGTTCCTCCCAATCTGCGTTTCGGTGTCCCCGAGCGCGTCAGCGCGGAAGGCAAAATCCTTCGTTCCCCCACCGAAGAAGAGCTGGCAGCTCTCAGAAGTCAAATCCGCGCCTCCGAAGCCGAAGCTATTGCCATCTCCCTGCTCTTTTCCTTTGCGAGTCCCGAAACGGAGCGGCGCGTCGAAGCAGCCTTGCTTTCTCTCGGACTTACCGTCTCCAGCTCCCACCGCATTCTGCCCGAGTTCCGCGAGTACGAGCGAGCATCGACCACCGTCGTCAATGCTTACCTCGCACCGCGTATGGGCAGCTACCTCGCGCATCTCGAACAGGGTGTATCGCAGCAGCACGGCGGCGGCGCCCGCGTGGACGTGATGCAATCCTCGGGCGGCATTATCCCCGCCCGTCTCGCCGCTCGGGAGCCGGTCCGAACCATCCTCTCCGGTCCCGCAGGCGGCGTCATCGGAGCCTGCCAGGTCGCGCGCTGGGCCGGCTTCGAGCGCATCATCGGCATCGATATGGGGGGCACCTCGACCGACGTCTTCCTCGCCGATGCGGCCTCCGGAGGCCCACAGCGCACCCGCGAATCTATCGTGGCCGGCGTTCCCGTAAGCGTTCCCATGCTCGACATCCACACCATCGGAGCAGGCGGCGGCTCCATCGCCCGCTTCGACGTCGGAGACATGCTGCGCGTCGGCCCCGAATCTGCCGGCGCAGATCCCGGTCCCATCTGCTTCGGCCGCGGAACGAGGCCAACCGTCACAGACGCGAATCTCCTTCTCGGACGTCTCGATGCCGGCACTTTTCTCGGCGGCGGCGTCCACCTTGACTTCACTGTTGCCAAAAAAATCCTACGAGAACAAAAAGGCCCGCTTGAAACCGCAGAAGACTTCGCATCGGGAATTCTTCGCGTCGTCGAGACAAATATGGAGAAGGCCATCCGCGTCATATCCGTCGAGCGCGGCCACGATCCCCGCCAGTTCACCCTCGTCGCATTCGGCGGCGGAGGACCGCTCCACGCCTGCTCGCTCGCCCGCGCCCTGCGCATGCCCACGGTACTGGTCCCCGCCATGCCTGGCGCACTCTCCGCGGTCGGAATCCTTCTCGCCGACTCCGTTCGCGACTATTCCCGTACCATCATGCTGCCCGGCCCTGAAATCGAGCAGCTCGAAAGCATCTTCTCGGACCTCGAACTGCACGCCGCCGAAGATTTCAGCGCCGAAGATATCGAGGGCATTCCCAGTCATTCGATCGACCTCCGCTACCTCCGCCAGGGATACGAACTCAACGTCCCTTTCGACCCGCGCTATCCGCAGCACACAATTCAAGCCTTCCATCATCTCCATCAGCGGCGGTACGGCTTCAGCGATCCGCAGAAGCCCATCGAGATCGTCAACCTCCGGTTGCGCATGTCTGCGCCTTCAGAACCGTATTCCCCACCTTTCCGCCATCCCGTCCCCGGAGACGGCGGCTCCGCCCTTTATGCTGAGCGCGAAATTTTCTTCGACGGAGACTTAATGCCATCACGCTTCTATCACCGTGGCAAACTCACACCCGGCGACTCGATCTGCGGTCCTGCCATGATCACCGAATACACCTCGGCAACCATCCTTCCGCCACGCTGCTCCGCACGTGTCGATGGCTACGGCAACCTGATCATTTCTATCCCGGAGGAAACGGCATGACCGCTAAACCAGATCCCGCCAAGCCGGATCCGATAGACCTCGCCGTCTTCCAAAGCGCCGTCCACTCCATCGCCGAGGAGATGGGCGCCGCGCTCCGCCGCACAGCGCTCTCGCCCAATATCAAGGAGCGTCGCGACTACTCCTGCGCCATCTTCGACTCTGCCGCACGCGTCATCGCGATGGGCGACCACATGCCCGTCCACCTCGGCTCCATCCCCATGTCCGTACAGGCAGCCGTGGACGCCATCGCCTTCGCGCCCGGCGACGTCGTTATCCTCAATGATCCCTACGCCGGCGGAACCCACCTCCCCGACATCACCATGGTCCTGCCCGTCTTTCTACCCGGAGCTGACCGTCCTGCCTTCTACGTCGCGAACCGCGCCCACCACGCGGACGTTGGCGGGGCATTCCCCGGATCCATGGGACCCGCACGCGAAATCTTTCAGGAGGGCATTCGCATCCCTCCCGTTCGCATCGTCCGTGGGGGCGAAATCAACCGCGACATCCTCAACCTGATCCTGCTCAACGTTCGCACCCCACGTGAGCGCGAAGGTGACCTCGAATCCCAGATCGGAGCCTGCCGCGTGGGCGAGCAGCGCCTGATCGAACTGGCAGCGCGCTACGGCGAGCCGAAAATGCACGCCCTCATCGACGAACTCCTCGACTATTCCGAGCGGCTCGTTCGCGCCGAGTTGCGCAAAATGCCCGCCGGTACCTTTACCGCCCAAGACTGTATGGACGACGACGGCGTGACCGAAGTGCCTCGCAAAATCGCCGTCGAACTGCACTTCGATCCCGAAGAAGCCTCCCTCCGCATCGACTTCACAGGCTCATCCCCGCAGGCTGCAGGCAGCATCAACGCAGTTCGAGCCATCACGCTCTCGGCCTGCTTCTATGTGCTCCGCTGCCTGCTCGCCGAAGACGCCCCCGCAACCGCTGGAATCCTCCGCCCGCTCACCCTCCACACCAACCCCGGCACCATTGTCGACGCGCTGCCGCCTGCTCCCGTCGCCGGGGGCAACGTCGAAACCTCGCAGCGTATCGTCGATGTGCTCCTGCGCGCTCTCGCCCAGGCCGTTCCGGATCGCGTGCCCGCGGCGAGCGCCGGCACCATGAGCAACCTCACCATCGGAGGCATCGATCCCCGCACTCACGCCCCCTTTACCTACTACGAGACCACCGCCGGAGGCATGGGCGCACGGCCCGGGTTCGACGGCATCTCCGGCGTCCAGACGCACATGACCAACTCCCTCAACACACCTGTTGAAGCCCTTGAATACGCCTATCCTTTCCGCGTCCGTCGCTACGGATATCGCCCGAACTCAGGCGGCGCGGGCCGATTCCGCGGCGGCGGTGGACTCATCCGTGAGATCGAGCTACTGACCGATGCTCAGGTCACGCTGCTCGCTGAGCGCGGAAAGTTCCGGCCATACGGATTACAGGGCGGGGAAGAAGGTGCGCCAGGTCGCGCTTCAATATCGGTCCCTGGCAGCGCGGTCGAGACGGAACTTCCCGGCAAATGCACCCGCATGCTCTCCAAAGGAAGCCTCCTGCATCTCGAAACGCCGGGGGGCGGCGGCTGGGGCAAGCCATTACCATGAGATATTCGAGGGTACCCCGTTCAAGCCCTGATTTCTGGGCTGAGGGGGGCAATTCCATTCAAGCCTGATCTTGGCCTGAGTGGGCTCGCCGCAACCGCTCATAATCCTCTCTGCTGTCGATATCCATCAGCACCCCCGGATCATCCACTTCCACGTACACAATCCCATCTGGATGCTTCCCGAAAATCGCTCGGCAGCCAACGTCGCCCTCCAGCGCCATTACCTCGGCAAACAAGGAAGGATCCAGCAGAACAGGATTCCCGCGAGCTCCCTCATGCTTCGGAATCACAATCTGCGCCCCCGTCCGCCGATACTCTTCGATAATCCTGTTGACGGTATCGGGCCGCACAAAAGGCTGATCCCCGAGCACGATCAGTGCAGCCTCAATGTCACGGCTAAGGACCGCAACTCCCGCCCGAAGCGAGCTCGCCATGCCTGTTTCATACTCGGGGTTGACCACCACTTTCGCCTCGTCTAGAACTGCCGCAAGCTGCTCACGGATTGCCCCCGCCGAAGCCCCAAGCACTACGACCACCTCATCCACGTCGGCTGCGCGGACATTTTCCATCGTCCGCCCGAGCACCGTGGCCCCGCCCAGCTGCAACAGTTGCTTCGCCTCCCCCATCCGCGCCGATTTGCCCGCCGCCAGAATGACTGCTCCGACTCGCCGAACGCCCTCGCTTCTCATCTCGAACCTTCCCAATGTACTCTTGGCGCTATGAAAGCCATTCTCATCAAGCAGACCGGCGGCCCTGAAGTTCTGAACTATACCGACGTTCCCGTCCCCGTTCCGAAATCGGGAGAAGTCCTCGTCAAGGTCGTCGCCTCTGGTGTCAACTTCATCGACATCTACTACCGCGAGGGCCGCTACAAAACCAGCCTGCCCTTCGTCGATGGACAGGAAGGTGCCGGAACCGTCGAGTCCCTCGGTCTCGGTGTTACCGGCTTTGCTCTCGGAGACCACGTGGCTTGGTGCATGGTCCTCGGCACCTATGCCGAATACGCCATTGTCCCTGCCGATCGCCTTGTCCCCGTCCCGCCTCACCTCGATCTCAAGCTTGCCGCGGCCGCGCTCCTGCAGGGAATGACCGCTCACTATCTTGTCCACTCCACGTTCCCGCTCAAATCCGGAGAGACGGCCCTCGTTCATGCCGCCGCGGGAGGCACCGGACTGCTCCTGACCCAGATGGCCTCACAGATCGGTGCCCGCGTCATTGCCACCGTCTCCACCGAAGAAAAAGCTGCTCTCGCTCGAGCAGCCGGAGCCACCGAAATCATCCTCTACACCCATACCGACTTTGAATCAGAAACGAAGCGCCTCACGGATGGCCGCGGAGTCGACGTCGTCTACGATTCTGTCGGCAAGACGACCTTCGAAAAATCGCTCAACACGCTCCGCCCGCGCGGCATGATGGTGCTCTTCGGAGGCGCAAGCGGAGCTGTCCCGCCCTTTGATCTCATCGAACTCTCAACTAAAGGCTCGCTCTATGTCACGCGTCCTACGCTCAAGCACTACATCCTCACCCGCGACGATTTGCTGGCCCGAGCCTGGGCGGTGCTATCCGCCGTCGACGCAGGCACGCTCAAAGTCCGCATGGAGCACACCTATCCGCTCAGCGAGGCCCGTCAGGCGCATCTCGACCTTGCCGGCCGCAAAACCACCGGAAAGCTCCTGCTGATTCCATAAACCTGGGGACTTGCTTCTCAGAGGCACTGCACTCTGTTTTTGCGTCCTTGGCGTCTTTGCGGTGAAAATGGTTTTTCGCCGAGCAAGAAGGTCTTTCTATCGTCCGAGCCCTGGTCCCTGAGCCCTGTATATGACCGAACGATTCGACGCCATCATCGTGGGCACCGGACAAGCGGCCAAGCCCCTCGCAGTCGCTCTGGCAAAAGCAGGGAAGAAGACCGCGGCTATCGAAACGAAGCACGTCGGTGGAACCTGCGTGAACGAGGGCTGCACGCCCACCAAGACCATGGTCGCCAGCGCCCGGGTCGCCTACCTCGCCCGTCGCGGTTCCGATTATGGAGTCAACACCGGTCCCATCGCCATTGATATGGTGAATGTCCGTCAGCGTAAGCGCGACATCGTCGAGAGTTTCCGCTCGGGCAACATCAAGCGCCTGAGCGGCGACAACATTGAACTTATCTACGGACTCGCCGAGTTTACCGGCCCCAAAACCCTGCACGTCGACCTCCGCGACGGCGGCTCGCGAGTGCTCGAAGCCGAATGGATCTTCCTCAACACCGGCCTTCGCGCCGCGGTCCCCAACATCCTTGGCCTCAGCGACATCCCATTCCTCAACAACGAATCCATCATGGAGCTCGATAGTATGCCCGAGCACCTGCTCGTCCTCGGAGGTGGCTACATCGGCCTCGAGTTCGCACAGATGTTCCGCCGCTTCGGTAGCAAAGTCACAATCGT
>JAFAHS010000010.1 GCA_019237115.1 Deltaproteobacteria bacterium | reverse complement strand
GCACGGAAACTCTGTTTCGGACCGTCTCGACTGCGAGAGGATTTCTCTATATAGAGAACACGCAGAAGACGCTCCCTGTCAAGCGCCCGCGGACGGGATTCGCCCGTCGCAAAGCCCGCGACCTGCAGGCAGGCGCCTCCTCGCCTCGACGGCGCGGCGCGCCTGCCCAGAATGCTGATCAAGCCGAGATACTAGAAATTCTTCAGTGCCGTGATGGTTCGTCGGACCGCGCTGTTGCGGTCTTCATTTACCGGATTGGTGAACACGATCACGGTGCCGATTCCGGGGGCGACCAGCTCCTTGAGCCGCTCGCGGACGCGCGACTCGGGGCCGACCAGCAGGGTGGAATCGATCATGTTCTCGCTGACTGCCCGCATCGCCGCTTCGGCGTCACGTCCGGCGGCTCGAATCCCGGCGATTTCACTTTCAAAGCCTGCGCGCGCAATCATGTTGCCGTAGAAACGCAGCCCACCGTAGCGCGAAAGCAACTTGCGCGCGGGTCGGCGCGCAGCCTCCAAATCGTCTGAAATGAACGCGGTCGCAAAAAGCGTCGGCTCGACCTGTTGCGGGTCGCGCCCGGCCGCGCGCGCACCCTCCGCCAATTCGCCGAGGGCTTCCTTCACGCGCCGCAGCGGATAGAAATTGAAAATCACGCCGTCGCCGATTTCGCCGGCCAGCTTCACCATCGGCTTGGAAACCCCGGCCAGGTAGATGGGCAGTTTTTTCGTGATCCGCGGCCCGGTGCCTCCACCCTCCAATGGTTGTCGGATCGCGGCGACGACCTCGCGCATCTTGGCCATCGGATCGCCCATGTCGATCTTCAGCGTCGTGTTCATTTCACGATGGCCCGTGCCCAGCCCGAGGATGAAGCGGCCGCCGGTGAACTCCTGCACCGCTGCCGCTTCGTTAGCCAGCAACAGCGGATGGCGGAAGTAAATGTTGGTGATCGCGGTGCCCAGCGTCACGCGCTTGGTTTGCAGGCCGAGCGCCAACGCGCAGGCCAGCGAATCATTGCCGGCTTCGGTCATGAATACGCCGGCGAACCCGGCGTCCTCGGCGGCTTTTGCCCAGCCGACCAGGGTTGCTGGGGGAGAATCGGGAAGGGTGGAGAAGGCGAGCGCAACTTTAGCCATCGCGATGGATCCTTTCACTTGGGAAATGGCACAGTTCCATCACCACCGCCGCCGGTCAAGCCGTCGGGCCGGTGGGTTTGCCACCAGCCCTGCCGTTGCCCGCCCGACCAACGAGGCGGAACTTCAATCCAGCCCGTATTTGCGCCGCTTACGCCACAGCGTCGCGACGTTGATGCCCAGCATGTCGGCGGCTTCCTCGAGCGTCACCGCCTGCTCCAACACCAGTTCGATATGCCGCCGCTCGATCTCCTCCAGAGTCTGACTCTGGTCCGAACTGCGCGCACCTGCCAGCAGGCGGTCGGGAAGATCGCTCAACGCTATGCTGTCGTCGCGGCTTAGGACCACCGCGCGCTCAACCACGTTCTTCAGTTCGCGGATGTTGCCGGGCCAGGCATAGGTGGTCAGCGTTTTTTGCGCCTCCGCCGATAACGGGAGTGGGTTTTTCTTGTGGCGCAGCGCGGCACGCTCGATGAAATGGACGGCCAGACGCAGAATCTCCGCGGGTCGTTCGCGCAGCGCCGGCACGTGGATCTCGATGACGTTAATCCGGTAGTAGAGATCCTCGCGAAAGCGCTTCTGCTGGACCAGCTGTTCCAGATTCTGATTGGTCGCGGCGATGATGCGCACGTCCACCTTGATGGTCGCGGCGCCGCCGACTCGCTCAAAAGTTTTCTCCTGCAGGAAGTACAACAGTTTCGATTGCACCACGGGCGAGAGATCGCCGATTTCATCGAGCAGCACCGTGCCGCCCGCGGCCGCTTCGAGGCGGCCCGGCTTGTCCTTGATCGCGCCTGTGAACGCGCCACGCACATGTCCGAACAACTCACTCTCGAGCAGGTGCTCGCTCAGCGTGGTGCACGCAACCTGGATGAAGGGTCCGTCCTTGCGCGGGCTTTTACTGTGAATGTACGAGGAGAGCATGCTCTTGCCGGTGCCGCTCTCTCCGGTCAGCAAAATTGTGGCGTCGCTCGCCGCCACCTGCGCAGCCGTCTCGGCCAGCTTGCGGCTGGCGCCGCTGGCGGTAAGAAAAACCTCCCGTTCGGAGAGCAGCTCGACCTCGGCTTTCAGGCGGCGATTCTCGGCGCGCAGTTCCTTGACCTCGAGCGCACGGGACACCACGCGCCGAATGTGTTCAGCGCTGAACGGCTTGGGCAAATAATCGTAGGCGCCAAACCGCATCGCTTCGACCGCGTCCGGGATAGAACCGTACGCGGTCATCATGATGACCTGCACGGCGGGCCCCTTCTGCTTCAGTGTCTTCAGCAGTCCAAAGCCATCCATGCCCGCCATCCGGATGTCGCTCAGGACCACGTCGGTGTCGCCCGGCGCGACCAGTTCCAGGGCGCGCTCGGCGTTGTCGGCTTCGCTGACGCGATGCCCCGCCCCTTCCAGGGTGGCGCCGAGCATCCGGCGAATGTTGCGGTCGTCGTCAACGACCAGAATCCTGGCCAAGCAGTTCCTCCCGAATTGGAATGTCGATAATAAATGTAGTCCCGTCGCCAGGCGAGCTCTCGGCAAAAATGCGCCCGTTGTGGGCCTCGACAATCTCCTTGGCGATATAAAGGCCCAATCCTGCAGAGCCCATTTCAGCGGAGCTTTCGTGGGCCTGCGAGTACGGCTCGAAGATGCGCGGCATCATCTCCGGCGCGATGCCGGTGCCGGTGTCGTGCACCACGGTGCGCGCGACCTTTCCTTCGCGACGAAGCTCGATGGTGATTCGCCCGCCCGAGGGCGTGTAGCGCAGCGAATTGCCGACCAGGTTGGTGATCACCCAGGGCAATTTGATTGGATCGCCCCAAATCGCCAGGGGTCGCCCGCCATCGGCTATCACCCCG
>JAFAHS010000269.1 GCA_019237115.1 Deltaproteobacteria bacterium | reverse complement strand
CTGGTGCTGGCGGGTGCAGAAGACAAGATGTTCATCCCGTCCGCCGAGTACATGGGGGCCAAGATACCTGGCGCTGAGAAGTCAATCCTGGCCAACGCGGGTCACGCCGCCAATATCGACCAGCCGGCCGCATTCAATGCGGTGGTGCGGAAGTTCCTGGATCGAGTGACCGCCGGATAGTTGCGGTCCGTGCGCTGCATCGAAGCGCCCCGGGAATTCTGAGGAGAATCGAGGCGCAGACAGTGCCCTGACGGACTTGGGTGTTGTGCCTGGTTTGGTCGGGAAGTTCACACCGGCCAGGTCGCCTTGGTCCAGGACATTTCCCAGAACAGATATTCGTAACGGCTGCTGGTCAGGAACAGATCCGACAGCCCGGCGGTCTGGGGTGGTGGCATGCCTTGGGCGAGTCGATCGAGCAGCGCTACCAGTCGGTTCGCGCCCTCCACGAATTCCGGTGACGTGTAGGTTTTGATCCATTCGCGGTAGAAGGAGTTGTGCCCGCCGCCACCCTCGCGTTCCAGCGCGCTTGCGATCTCCACGTAGCCGAGCTGGCAGGGCAGCACAGCGGCTACGATCTCGACGATCGAGCCACTGTATGCAGTGCTTAAAAGGTGGCGGGTATAGCCGTGGGTTACCGGCGCCGCGCGAGCGCCGCTAAGAGCCGAGTCCGCGATGCCCAGACGCTTGCAGTAGTCGCGGTGCAACTGCATCTCGGTCTCCAGGGTGTCATTGAGCAGGCCCGAAAATAGCCCCATGACGGCAAGCTCGCGCGCTTTCGCGGAGGCCAGCGCGAACACGCGGCAATACTCGACCAGAAACAGGTAATCCTGTTCCAGGTAAAATCCAAACCGATCGACGGGCAGGGTGCCGTCGCCGAGCCCGCGCACGAACGGGTGGGCAAGCTCGCGCTTCCAGATTTGTGCGGCGCCGGCGCGCAGGGTGCTGCTCAATGGGTCCATCACAGCCGATCAGGTCTTGTCAGGGGCCAGATGATTGAGCGGCCGCGCGCCGCCTCCCAGCGCGGGAGATCGCGCGATGGCGCTGGTGACGAACCTCTTGGCCGCGCCGATCGCATCGGGAAGCACGTCACCCAGCGCAAGCCGCGCCGCAATTGCCGCAGACAAGGTACATCCGGCTCCGTGCGCCCGGGCGGTGCCGCAGCGGGGCATGCTGTATTCGTGGGTCTCGTGACCGTCGAAGAAGACATCGAGCGCGTCGCCCTCAAGCGCACCGCCGGTGACCAGCGCGGCCCGCGCGCCGATGTGAACCAGTTCACGCGCGGCCCTTCGCATCGCGTCGCGCCCGTTGATCTCTTCGCGTCCCAACAGGATCTCGGTCTCGCGCAGATTGGGCGTGACGAGTACCGCGAGCGGAAACATGTGCTCGCGCAGTGCTGCCACCGCGCCCGGGGTAAGCAGCAAATCGCCGCGGGCCGCGACCATCACCGGGTCGACCACCAGATTGGGAATCGAGCGTTCGCGCACCGCCGCCGCCACCACCTCGATGATCTCGGTACGGGAGAGCATTCCGCTCTTGGCCGCCGCCACCGGCAGATCGTCCAACACGGCCTGGATCTGCGCGGCCACGAACTGCGCATCGAGATTGGCAACCGAGCGCACCCCCAGCGTGTTTTGTGCGGTGAGCGCGGTGACCGCGGTGGCACCGAACACGCCGAACGCGGAGAAGGTCTTGAGATCGGCCTGGACGCCGGCGCCGCCGGACGAATCCGAACCGGCGATACTGAGCACCACTTTGAGCATCGCAGTTGAGATTAAACCATCACGGGAGGGGACCCCAAGCGGGCATAGGTGGCTCAGACCTCGACGCAAATCATCGGATGAGAATTATTATCATTTAGATTTTTGAAACTACGAATGCGCAGCGAGAGACGGCGCGCCGCATATGCGGCTTGCTTTTGGCGACTCGGTGACTTCGACCAGTTGCAAAAAAGCCTCGAAGGATACCCTCCGAGGCTTTTTTACGTGAACTAGTGTCTTTTCGCCTTAAAGCGGCGCGACTCCGATCGGAAGTGTCATTCTCGTCCTTGGGCCTCTGAGTACAGTGGTTCCCCGGAGATTCTGTACTCCGATGCTGTTGATGTTCTGGAACAACACTATTGAGCCACGCAGGCTGTTGGCGACGTAGAGATCATCGACCCCAGCAGTTAACCCTGCCGGGCTTAGCGCGATGCCCATAGGAGACCTCAGGTTCGTCCTCTTCCCGACGATTTGAGTAAGAACCGCACCGGCCGGGCTGAACTCGAAAATCGAGTTCGCGTCAAGATCGGAAACAAAGATGTTTCCCGCGGGATCTACGGCCACTCCATTGGCTGACTTAAGGGTACCCAGGCCGACCAGGTTGACGGGAGCAAAGCACCCCGTCGTTGAAGTCGAAACGTCGGTTATGCTGTATTCGGTTACGTAAGCGGGGATGCCCATGGCGGGATTCCCCGAGTTCGCGACGAACACGTCGCCTGCAGCGTCGGTTGCAAGGCCGACCGGCAGAAGAAGGGCGGTGTCTTTGAGTCCCAGGCCCTTGCAAACCAGCGTGTTATGAATGGTGCCCAGGATGTTGCCCGTCCAGCTTGAAGTGCCGGCGATGGCGGGGAACATGATGACGCTACCCACATCGGCGGGTTTTGGGTCACCGGTGAAGTTCGCCACGTAGAAACTCTCGGACAGCAGCATGAGGGGCTTCTTTGGGACGAAAGCTATACCTTGGGGAAACGAAATATCGAACGTTTTACTCAAGGGCGGCGTTCCGGGCGCGATGAAAAGGACGGGTCCGGATGCCCCCGTCGCGTTAGGCGCATATTCCGTGACTGCGCTCAGAAGCGCGCTGGATACGGCGAGTGCCCCCTCCGGAGTGGTCGTTATCGATGTAGCACCGGTGAGCGTTGACCCGTTGATTCCTGCGGCGATCGCTATCGGGGTGCCAGTGATATTGACGGTAGGAAGCTTATTTGTTCCTCCGCCAGGCGTGAACACCGGGATGTTGCAAAAGATGCAAAGGCCACCGGGAAGGACGCTTGCGCCACCGAAATTCATTACGGCCAGCTCATCAATAGGTCCCGCGTAGCCCACTCCGACGACTACCAGCGAGGCGACGACTAATGCGCTCGCTATCGTCATTAACGTGCGCCGGGCGCGTGCGACCATCAGCGCGGCTCTGTGCACTAATGAGAACCCATTTCTGACCTGAGTCATCGTATGCATCCTTCCCTGAGTCATGTTGTAACCCCCGCTGAGTCAGCAGGTGCGTAACCCGAGACTCAACCTGTCGTCCTCCGCGTTTTTGGCCGACCAATCCCCAAGAAAGCCGGCGCAAGAAGCTCCTCCCCTGACCTAAAAAGGAAGCCCTCCCAGACGCGCGTTTCGGTCGCCTTACCTACACTGATCCCGAAACAAATTCAAGCAGGCCGTAACGCCTGCGTAATTTACCGATGAACACTAGCAGATAGCAATCACTTATCTCCGCGATTAGTCGAGGGCAGACCAGTTCCCACCACCTGAGGCGACTCGCAAAAAGGGCAGGCAGCTCGTCCCCCAAGGCTGAGACGGAGATCGTGAACCGCCTCGGGATATAGACCTGTCGGAAAAAATGCCTTCTGGTTAATTTTGCGAAACACTTGGTCGCTGAAGTTACGGTCGTGTTCTGGAAGTCTTACTTTAGCGTGGCGCCCTGCTTGACATTGCCGAACGGCGGGTGTTAGCTAACGCGCGTTCGTAGTTTTCTAGCGAGCGGACCGGAAAAGTGTCATTCCGGGCCCCGCTAGTGGGGAAGAGTTTGAGCAACCACGAGGGCTCCAACTGGCTTGGGGGTGTCTATGCTGAACGGGAAATCGGCAAGTGGTCGAAGCATGCGGTGGAGCGTGCTGGTGACCGTGGTGGCATCAATCGCCACGCTGTGGTCGACGGCGGCGCGAGCGACCATCACGCAGGGTGACTTCTCGGTATTCGGGTTCTTCGAAACGCGTGAAGAGGGACGCTGGGGTCAGGGCAGCAGCGCCGGAAACGGAACTCCTACCACCTTCACCCATCCGACCCCGACCACGACAGTCGCGCATATAGGACTCGCCTCCTCCTACACGGGCGGGACTTGGGACTTCAATCACTGGGACCTCGACGAGGCGAGGCAGTTGGCCGACATCCGGCCCGACTACCACACGGTCAAGAACTACAAGTTCATGGGCCGCTTCGACACGCTGATCCTGAAGGATGCCGA
>JAFAHS010000173.1 GCA_019237115.1 Deltaproteobacteria bacterium | reverse complement strand
TCCTTCCGCCCCGTCGAATTCGAGCAGTGTATAAAAGCTCCACGCGCTCGCCAACCGTTACCCTGTGAAGATTATACGTATCAGGGGCGATTCTGTTTCAGCCGCACAGGACCCTCCCGTCACGGCAAAGGATTTAAGACTGCCACGCAGTCCCCGGCCTCCCTGCGCTCCGTGATCCGACGAGTGCGCCGCCTTCCTCTCCGACCCGGACGAGAGTCCGGGAGGCAGAGCTCCATGAATCCGTGTCGTGAAGCCGTTGCCAATGGACTTTGCTCCAGGACTCGACGATAGTTGCGCCCGACCCGTCGCTTTCCATGGGAGGAATTCTGTTGTCGGAAAGAATGATCGATGCCGTCCTGCCAAGGCTGACCGCGCGCATTCATCAAGTGATGGCACAGCAGGGCGTGCCAGGTGTGGCGGTCGGGTTGATCGAAGATCAGCAGGTGCTGTGGTCGGGAGGATTCGGTTACGCGGACGTCGATTCGGGGCGGGCGATGGACGCCGACGCGATCTGCGGGGTGGCCTCTATCACCAAAACCTTCACCGCGACCGCCATAACGCAACTGCGCGACCAAGGACGGCTTTCGCTCGACGACCCGGTGAGCCGCTACATTCCGGAAATCAGAAAGGTCCGTCGTCGCTTCGGAACCCTCAAGGATCTTACCCTGCGGCGGCTGATGACTCATCGTTCGGGGCTGGTCGGAGAAGCGCCGACGGGCCACTGGTGGGAGATGAAGTTTCCTTCGGTCGCGCAGATCCTGGCGCTGCTTCCCGCCGTCGAGATAGTTGTCGAGCCGGACTCTATATTCAAATACAACAATCTCGCTTTCGTTCTGCTGGGCGAGGTCATCGCGCGAGTAACGGGCGGTTCTTACCGGAACTACATTCGCCGACGGATCTTGCGACCGCTGCAGATGCTCTCCTCGGGGTTCGACCTCGCCAACCCGCGCGCGGCGACCGGCTATATGCCGGAGCGTTACCAGGACGTGCCGGAAGTTTCGCCCGATCCGCATACCAACGGTTACCTGGCGGCTGCCGGGCTCCGATCCTGCGTGACCGACCTGGCCAAGTGGGTAAGCCTGCAATTTCGCACCGGCCAGACGAAGCGATCCGGCGCGCAGGTGCTCAGCGGCAAGTCGTTGAGCGAGATGCATCGAATTACCTTCGTTGAACCGGATTGGCTGGCCGGCTATGGGCTGACCTGGATGGCGTCGCGTATTGGCGAGAATGTCTATCATCATCATGGCGGTTCGGTGCCGGGATTTCTTTCGATGGTTGCATTCAGCAAACCACACAAATTGGGAGTAGTGGTTCTGACCAACAAGCAGGGCAACGTCGCGTCAGGGGCCATCGCGTTCGAGGCCCTCGAGATGCTGACCGCCGAGGCCAAGAAGGAAACCAAGCCGGAATCTCCGCAGCCCACCCCCGCAAACCTCAAGCCGCTGGTAGGACGCTACGTCGGCATGCCGGCGTTTGGTGTCATCTTCCACATCGAATGGCGCGATGGTGCGCTGCGGCTGGCGTTGCCGGCGGATCCGTTCATGATACCGATGCCGCCCACCGCCCTGTTGGCTACGGACAAGCCGGAGGTGTTTGTGATAGAGGCAGGCAGATGGGCGGGGGAGCCGCTCACAATCGAGTTGGACTCAAACGGACGCGTGAGTGGCTTCCAGATGAGCGCGCATGGGGGCCGGTTCAGGAAGACCGAGTAAGCAGGAGGAGACCACGATGGCAGCGATCGACTTCAAGAAGATTCCCAGGTTCAAGCAACTGCCAATCCGGAAAGGCGCTCCACCGGAATCATCCTGGGGTGTGTTCGGAGACAAGGATGAATTCGGATGCCTGAATTTTCTCACTCCCAAGGGTATCGTCGATGCGGCAAAGCTGGTGAAGAAGGGCAAGGTGTTCCGGCTCGACACGCCGATAAACTACGCGAAACCGCCCCTGTTCAATCGTAACCCGGCCCGTCACACGATCCTCAGTTTCGAACAATACGGATTGCTGGGTCACGACGATTCGATCGACAACTACAACACCCAGGAAGGAAGTCAGTGGGACGGGCTCGGGCATGTCGGCCACGTACGCCATCGTGCCTACTACAACGGCGTCACTGATGATCAGATAAAGGATGGACCCGGGGGCCGGCTTAGCATCCACAAATGGGCAGACCGGTTCGTGGGGCGCGGCCTGCTGATCGATGTGTGCAAGTATCTTGGCGCAAAGAGGCGGGCAGTCGACCCGCTGAGCGCTGCGGTTTACAAACTCGAGGACCTCCAGGGTGCGCTCAAGGCGCAAAGAACCAAGGTGAAGCCGGGCTCCATTCTGCTGGTGCGCACCGGTTGGCTCGGCGCCTATCTGAAAGCCTCAGACCAGCAGAAGCAGGAGATGGCGCCGCTCGAGGCGCTCAAGTCGTGCGGCATCGAACCGACCAGCGCGATGGTGGAGTGGTTGTGGGACAATCGGTTTGCGGCGATCGGCACCGACTGCCCCGCAGTCGAGCCGTGGCCGTGGGACTTCAGAGATGAAGGCGCGTTACACTACCGGGCCCTATCGATGCTGGGGTTGCCGCTCGGAGAGCAATTTGTTCTGGACCAGCTGGCCGCAGACTGTGCCAAGGACAAGCGCTACGAGTTCCTGCTGGTCTCGGTGCCGATGAACCTGGAAGGCGGCATCGCCTCGCCGCCCAACGCCGTTGCGATCAAATGAGGCCATAGACCAGTCGAATACCTGGCCCCTGGGCGCAGTTCGCATGGCCCCGCTTCGAGAGACGAGATGGTTTGCCTGTGGGTGCCGGCACGTTGCGCCGGCCACCTGTTCATGCACGGCCGCCCGCAGTAGAATCACTCGCCATCGAGGGCAACCCACGCCTCACCTTGGGTTGCTCACGTAGATGAAGGGCGCTACTCCGCTTCAGCACGTTCTCGGCATTCACCTGATTCCGATCGATCTGCGCATCGTGGTGCAGGGATTGATCCTGCTTGCCGCGCTGCTGACCGCGATCGCGATCAGGCGGCGCCGCTTTGCGCTCAGCTCGACCACATTCGTGCTCGTCGCAGCCGGCCTGCTGCTCGACCTGCTTGCGATTGGCATGCCCACGGCAGATGCTGCCGCCGCACAAAAGATCTCAGCGGCGGCTGTAGTCCTGTTCCTGTTCGGTCTCATTCGCCTGGTGCTGGAAGCGATCGACGCGTTCACGCGGCGCGGCCGCTCGGAAACCACGATTTTCAAAGACCTGGTGATGTTCTCCTTGTGGGGCATCGTGGTTGGTGTCGTGCTGTACACCGATTTTGGGGTACAGCCGCTCTCGATCCTGACCACGACCACGGTGGTAGCAGCCGTGGTCGGTCTCGCGTTGCAGGAAACGCTTAGCAATATCTTCAGCGGGCTGATGCTCCAGCTCAGCAAACCATTCGAACCGGGCGACTGGGTGAAGGCAGGCGATTTTATCGGCCGAGTCAAGGGCATCGGCTGGCGTTCCACGATCGTCATGACGCGGGCCAACGAACGGCTCGACATTCCCAACACGATGATTGGCAAGGAGGTACTGGTCAACTACGCGGAAGACGAAATCTGCGACGAGATTTCAATCGGCATCAGCTACAATGTGCCACCCAACCGGGTACGGGAAGTGGTCGTGAAGGTACTCCACGACCTGCCCCATGTCCTGCCGCAGCGGACGCCGGTGGTGCTCCCTTGGGAATACGGTGATTCGGCGATTCGGTATCGAATCAAATACTGGATCTCTGACTACACTTTTCAGGAGCAGGTGCGCGCCGAGGCGGTGTCGAGTCTTTGGTACGCGCTTCGCCGTCATCGGATGGAAATTCCGTTCCCGATTCGCACGCTCGAATTGCGCCGGGCGCGCCGGGATCGTAGTGCGGAGGCGGAGTACGAGAGAGAACTCATCCACGAACTCCGCAAGGTCGACTTTTTGCGCGAGCTGGACGACAGCTCGCTCAGATTACTGCTGTCTTCCGTGCAAGTTCATGAGTTCGGGGCTGGCGAAGTGTTGATGCGCCAGGGTGAGGCAGGCGAGACGATGTACATCATTCGCCACGGGCACGTGGAAGTGATCGCGCACGGGGACTCGGGATCGGACCGCCATCTGGCGACAATGGGCAGCTCGCAGGTTGTCGGAGAGGCCGCCCTGTTTACCGGTGAAGCCCGAACCGCCACCATACGCGCACTTGACGACGTTGAAGTAATCGAAATAAGCCGCGACGGTCTTACCCGTCTCTTCAAGCAGAGTCCGAACACCGCCAACGCGATCAGCGAGATCGTTTCCGCGCGTCTCGACGAGCGGCAGAAAGCGCTGGCCCAAAGCATCGAGGGCAACGGCCGCAGCGGCCGCAGCCGCTGGCTGCTGGGCAAAATGCGCGTGATTTTCGACTTCTAGACTCGCACACCCCGCGAATCTCCCGGGCTGAGGCGATCCGCGTCGCAAACCGCACGACCCGGGGGCGCCTCACCTTCCTGTACTTGTAGAGATTTGCGCAGATCCAGGTTTGCTACCATGTGACCGCGCGCGTGATTTGCAGACCGACCTTTAGTGGACGGGAGTCAATCCGGGCCCGCAGGCCCCGCTTCATGAAATCGGACTGCGGCCGCGACCATCCTCATAGGCGCGCATATCGCGTCGGCGATTGAGTTTGCCGCCGAGGACGCGCCGCTTGTGAATTGAGGACGTGACGGCAACGATGCGGGGACATGATCCACTGTTCGACCTTGGGCGGCACTAGAGGTAGAAAGAATCGAAGGAAGCTCGCACAATCATCGAAGCGAGATGCCGCGTTGCTGGTGATTGGCAAGCACATGTGCGCGCGACGACATCGAGTCCGGAATGAACGAGAGCATTGCGATCCACGATGGGCATCGTAAGCGGGTTAAGCTGCACCGCCGTCTGATCGGGATACGCAGCAAGCGATTCCACCAGCCGGTTTTGGTGGTTCGGCCAAATGATTGGCAGATACTCTGGTCGCCCGGAGACGGATCGCAAAATCCAGTCATCAAGATCGGATTGGACGGTGAGCGGTTCTGTGTCAGGCTGTTCGAGACCGAGTTCGAGGAGGTTGCATGAGCTCGCCGGTCATTACTTACGAAACCGTAGAATTGCGTTGCCTCTGCGGCGAACTCACGGTTTGCATCGCACGCGGCGCGGTAAATATCGCCGAGTTCCTGCGAAGCACTTTGGACTTGGGATGGCGAGGTATCGAGAGCGAGTGCATGGAAGTGGCGACGTTTTGGGATGGCGAAGTGCAGGTGCGGCTTGCAGGGACCTGCGCGGAATGTGTCGCCAAAGCCTCCGAGCGCGGTCTGAAGCGCGCGGCATGAGCGCGGATCGATGATTCTGCACATCGTAAAGCGGGACGAATGGGAAAATGCCATCCGGAACAAAGCATATGCTCCCTCCAGTCTCGAAAACGAGGGCTTTATTCACTGCTCGACGGCGGCGCAGGTGGTGGAGACTGCCAACCTCTTCTACCGCGGGCAGAGCGATCTAATGATCGTGTGCCTCGACGAAGGACGTCTTACCTCACAGCTGACCTACGAACCGGCGCTGCGAGTTAGCGACGAACGAGCCGGGACACTCTTTCCGCACATCTATGGACCTTTGAACCTCGAGGCAATCAGCGAGGTTTACGAATTCCCGTGCGATGCCGAAGGCCGGTTCGTACTTCCAAGTGCGCTGAGCGTCGCCTGAGGCAAGTCGATGTGGAAAACCACCCAGTTTCTTCAGAGGCCGAAATAGTCGACCGCCGCTAAGGGCGGGCTCTGGGTCGGAAGCTTCTTCGGACTGAAGTACCTTCGTACATTGCCGGTTCGGACCACTACAACCGCCACGGCGAAGCCTGGAAGACCCGGGCAATCTTTGAGGTCTGCCGCGATCACCCCGTCGCGGAAGCGCGAATCGCTATCTGTCCGTTCGGCCGGACCTTTCAGACCGTGATGGCGGGTGGGGCGTGCGCGAAGGTTTCGACCGTCGCATACACTCGCGCACCGAATGCGGGCGAGCACGAGCATGTCGTGGCGACAACCAGGATCGACCGGCCCGAAGCAGGCCGCCGAAGCTACTCGCATCAGGTGAGCCTCGGTGCGAACGGCGTGATTGAGTGAGCTACATTGCGGGGTGCAGCGTTGCCACCAGCGAGGCTAGCGATCCTCGAAGAGGAGGTCGTACATGGACGAGCTAGATGTTTTCCAGGCGATCTATTCGTGCCGATCCTTGCGGCGCTTCAAGCCGGATCCCGTTCCCGATGAGTTACTCGCCAAAATTCTCGGGGCGGCGATTCAAGCGCCGTGCGGCGGCAACGAGCAAAATTGGCTCTTCGTCGTCGTCAGAAGCGAACAGCAGCGTCGAAAGCTGGGCGATATCTATCGCCGGGCGGGCGCTATCCTGGTTTCGTGGTACGAGAAGGTCGACAAACCGGGGCACATGAGCACGGCTGAGTACCGCAGATTCCTTACCTCGGGCCTGCACCTGCACCAGCATCTCGCCGACGCTCCGGTGCTGGTCGTTGCCTGCTTGCGTCTGGAGGGCTTGGCATCGGTCGCCGCCGATCATCCGCGAGAACCACAACTCGCGATGTTCGATTCGGTTCCGTGGATGGCGGGCGCGAGCATCTATCCCGCGGTTCAGAACCTGATTCTCGCCTGCCGCGCGGTCGGGCTTGGGACGTGCTTGACGACCAACCATCTGCTGTTTGAGGAGGAGGTCAAGGAGGTGCTTGGGTTGCCGGCCGAGTTTCGGACCTTCGCATTGCTGCCGATCGGATATCCGATAAACAACTTCGGCCCGGTCAAGCGCAAACCTCTGTCTGAAGTGGTGGCGCTCGACCAGTTCGGGCAAGCTGCGGCATTCACAAAGACCCCAAGCTGAACTTGGCCACCTGGGACAACAACTCCGGCCTATTTGCCTGCTGCTCGGTTTGAAAGACTCCATCGATGCGGTGGGTTCCACGCACGGAAACTCCGGTCGCGCTTCTCGCACAGACGGGCGAGCTGGGTTTTCGGTTGCGTGCCATCTTCCCGGCGCAGGATCGTCGATTTGTGCATGAACCAGTGAGCCTTTGGAAGCCTGGCAGCTTCACCAAGCGGGAGACGAGCCAGAGAGGCGTGCCGCTCAGCGGGTCAGTCGGAGACGGCCGTATTGCTCGGCGGTAGTATCGAAGTCGATGCTTGCGTGTTGCGCACCCACGTTGATGTTTCTGAACGCTGTCTGCAAAGCGCCGGGCTGATAGACTGCGTGAGCTCCGGACCCGGTGAACATTCGTGTCACCGAGCGCCGGCAGAGTTCGGCTGCGTACGCCGCTTGCCACTTAACCTGGAGGCGGCTCTCGAGCGTTTGCCCCGTGCCGAGCTTGGTCACCCGGTCGAGTTCGTCGAGCGCGTCCTGGATCAGCAACTCGGCGCAATGCAGTTCCGCCGCAGCTTCCGCCAATCGAACCTGAGTCGGAGCGTGATCAGCCTTGTGCGCACCTGTGAGGACTACTTTGCGCTCCCTGGTACGCAGGATGAATTGCGCCAGCGCGTATTTCCCGGAACCGAGAACGGCGGTTGCGACACTCAGCGACAGCATCGCCTCGGCCGAGACACGATAGAGGTTGCTGCCATGATTGAGAGCGTGCGGGCTGGTGCCGCCGAACAGAACCCGGGTTTCGATAGCACGATGCGCCGGTACGAAAAGGTCGCGCGCGATCAGATCTTTACTTCCGGTGCCCTTGAGTCCGAGCACGTGCCAGGTGTCATCGATTTCGATTTCGTCGCGCGGAATCACTACGTGCACGCCGGGCCCGCGGGTCTGCGGGTCTGCACAACCGACCATTACCCATTGCGCATGGTCTACGCCGCTTGCGAATTGCCAGCGGCCGTCAACCCGATAGCCGCCATCCGCCGGCGTGGCGGTTCCCTGCCACGACAGTGTTCCGGCAACCAGGCCATCGCGGCCCTCGCCGAAAACCTCGTCCTGCGCGGCCTCGGGGAAGGATCCGAGACACCAATGATGTGCGCCCATCACCATCACCACCCACCCACTGGAGGGGCAGGCCTCGGAAAGCCCGGTGACGGCCCCCGCCAGGGTGCGCAGCGTCAACTCGAAGCCGCCGACCCGAGCGGGTTGCGGAATACGGAACATGCCCGCCGAAACCATCGCACGCATGCTCTCGGGGACAACTTGGCGAGCCAGATCACAGGCGTGCGCGTTGGCTGCCAGCCGGGGTGACAGTTCAGCGACGCGGCGTATAACCTCCTCGTGATCGACCTTCATGGCCTACCGATCCTAGGCGAAAAATGTGCCGTCGAAAAAGGCGCGCGAAGCTGCTGATGCGGTATGCATTGGAGGCGGCTTTCCGGTAATCATATTCGGCAAAATCTCCGCCGCCTACGGCGCGAAGTCTATGGCGAACGATTACGACGAATTCGATGACGAGGATGAGAAACCTGCCCCGGGCAGGTTCGCGCGCTGGTTCGCGTTTCTGCCCACCCTAAGCCGACGCGGCCGGATCGTGCGTAACATCATCGGGCTCGCCGTTATCTTGTTCATCGCCGGGTGGATCACGGTCCGGGTGTCCCTCAGTCCGCCGCGTCCTCTGATTCCCCCGGGCCGAGATTTCGTGCTTACCGGCCTCACCATTGTAAACCCGGGTCTGGATCGGAGCCCCGGTCAAACCATCATCGTAAAGGACGGGCGGATCTCGAAGATAAGTGCCGTCGAGCCCGCAGACGCGGGCATAGTTGCCGCGCGCTATACCGGTTATTTCGCGTTACCGGGTCTGATTGACATGCACGTGCACACGCCGCCGCCACCGGCGAACGCCGACCGGCTGTTCTTTTACCTCGAGTATCTGGCCAACGGGGTGACCACAATACGCGACACCGGCAACGATGGATTCCTGCTGCACTACCGAATGAATACGGCAGAGGGCAGGGTCGCGGGGCCGCGCATTTTCACCTGTGGTCCGTACCTCGATGGCGAGCCCCCGGTCTGGGAATTTTCACGCGCGATCAAGAACCAGGCCGACGCCGATTTCTTTGTCGATCGGCTGGCCGCTCACGGCGCCGACTTTGTCAAAGTCTACGATCGGTTAACCCCGGAGGCGCTCGCGGCAATCGAAAGCGCAGCCAAGCGCCACAATCTGCCGGTGGTCGGACATGTGCCAGAGATGGTCGCCTTCGAAAATGCCCATATAGACGACGTTCAGCATCTCACCGGGGTTCCGGTGATTCCCTTGCGTAAGTACCAGGACGTTACCTCTCTTTACAAGGCGCGCGCCAACGGGTGGCGCGATCTGGACGACAAACGCATCCGCTTCATCGTCCAGACTTCGGTAGCGCAGCACATCGCTCACACACCCACCCTGGTGGCCAACGATCGAATCTCCCGTCTCTATGACTTCAACGAGCAACTAGTCGATCCGGTGGCGGCGATCCTGCCACGTTGGTACCCCGATATCGTGTGGCCCAGATATCTCACCGGTACCGGCGGGCTGCCCGGGGAACTGCAGCAGGCTATGCGCCTGATGCACGCTCAGGTTCCGAAGATGAAGGAGGTAGTTCGTCAGCTACATCAAGCTGGTGTCAAGGTGCACCTGGGCACCGACACACTCAATCCCTTCATCGTTCCGGGTGAGAGCATGCACGAGGAAATGCAGAATTTCGCCGACGCGGGGTATACCCCGGAAGAGATCTGGCAGGCTGCCACCCGGGGCAACGGTGCCTCGCTGCCAATGCCTGACCTCGGGCTTCTCAAGCCCGGCGCACCCGCCGACTTCCTTATCTTCAAGAACGACCCCACCAAGAACCTGGACGCTTTCGACTCGCTGCAGGCCGTGGTCGTTGATGGCCGCTTCTACTACCGTACTTTATTGGAAGACGGGATTCTCCGTTACCGCCGAAGGTTCGACAACCCACTGTACAAATTCGTGACCGTGACCGTAATGCGCGGGGTGGTGCGGCGGATACGGCCGCGTGATCTGCAGGGCCGAGTTCCCAACGATCTCAACTGACCCGGGTCCCCTCGCGGGGCGCCGCCCCCGCCTTCGCGCGGTGCAGTGAACCTACGTAATTGCATGACTGGTGCGCGTAGGGTAATTGACGCGGAGCCCTATGATTCCGGTCCGCTACAACCTGCGCAGCCTGATGGTGCGTCGCACCACTTCTGCGATGACGGCGGTGGTAGTCGCGCTGGTGGTGATGGTGCTGTTCATCCTGTCGGGGTTCATCACCGGAATCCGCAGCACCGTGATGCAATCCGCGGTGAGGGGTAACTGGATAGTCACCAGCCGCGCCGCCGATTCGGAGCCGTCCAGCTACGTCTCGCTCGAGCAGTACCAGGTCATAAGAGGGCGTCCACAAATTGTCACAGACGTCGACGGAACCGCCCTGGTCTCCCCCGAGATGATTACGGGCTTTTATCCCGCACCGGATGCGCCCGCCACGAAAGTGGGGTTCACGTTTCTCCGCGGTGTAAGACCGGTGGCTTTGAGGGTGCATCGGGACATGAAGCTGGTCAGCGGCCGATGGCCGCAGCACGGTGCCTCGGAGATGGTGGTGGGACGCAAGCTCGCCGCGCGGTACCCGAACCTGGCGGTCGGCTCGGACATCCGCTTCGGTCATCGAGTCTGGAAGATCGTGGGCATCTTTTCGGACAACAACAGCACCCGTGAATCGGAAGTGTGGACCGATCTCGACGTGCTGACCCAGGATGTGCGCTACAACGCGGGATTTGCTGCGCTGCATGTGGTGCTCAAGCCCGGAACCGAAGAGGCCTTCCGGCAATCCTTGACCACCGACGCACGACTGCGTCTGGATGCGATCTCGGAGCCCGAGTTCTATGCGCGGGAATCCGGATTTGTCGACCAACTGCGCGCGCTCGGGCTGGTGGTCGCATTGATTCTCGCGGTCGGCTCGATCTTCGGCGGAATGAACACCATGTATTCAGCGGTGGCGCGGCGGACCGGTGAAATCGGCATGCTGCGGGTGCTGGGATTCAGCCGCTTCGACGTGTTGCTGAGCTTCCTGATCGAAAGTGCCCTGCTCGGAGTTGCGGGCGGGGTTGCGGGAGTCGCGCTTGGGCTGATTACCGCGCACGCAACCGGGTTGGCCGGCCAATTGATGAGCGTTGGAGCGTACATTTTCACGTTTCGCCTGACGCCATCCGCCTTTACGTCAGCCCTGATGGCTGGCGCCACCTTGGGCGCGATCGGCGGTCTGTTGCCGGCGTGGCGGGCATCGCGAATCGGAGTCGTGGATTCGCTGCGAGCCGTATAGGAACTTGTGAGCGGTAAGCTGTTTAAGCTGATCGAGCGCAACGCACGCCGCAACTTGCGTCGTACCGTGCTCACGACGATCACCGTGGCACTGGCCACATTTATCTTTACGGTTCTGGTTTCGGTGCCTGCCTCGATGGACCGGATAGTCAGCGATGCCTCGACGACTCTCAGGTTGATAGTCAACAACAAGACCGCGCCTTGGTACGACCTGCCGGCGCGCTATTGCGATGCGATCCGCCAGCTCCCGGGATGTGCCGCCTGCGTTGCGATGACCGGGTGGCCCTCAGTCTGGCACGACGTCAGCGAGCCGGTGTTTGCCGCCGGAGTCGGGCCGGAAATCGGCGCGGTGTTCCCCGACTATGCGCTCAGCGCTGAGCATCAACTCGCGATCGCAAGGGAGCGACGCGCAGCGGTGGTTGGCGAACTGCTGATGAAGAAGTACGGGTGGAAGCTCGGTCAGCAGATTACCCTGCGCGCCACAACTCCAGTGGCGATGGATTTGACGTTTGTTATCGCGGGTACCATCCAGTCGAAGCACTATCCGAATACCTTTATCTTCAACCGCAGCTACCTGATGGAAGCCTTCAAGGCGCACGGTATGGGTTCGGTGGACTACGCATGGCAGTTGATCGTCCGTGCGGACAACGCCGACCACCTGGCAATGCTGGCCAAGGAGATCGACGAGCGCTTCGCGAACTCCGATGCCGAGACACGCAGCGAGACCGAGAGCGATGCGCTATCGACCGGGCTCTCGCAACTCGGCGATGTCAGAGGGATCGTGTTCAGCCTCTGCGCGATCGTGATCCTTACGGTGATGCTGATCGCGGCGAATTCGACTGCGATGATGGTTCGCGAGCGGATCGGCGAAGTTGCGGTGATGCGCGCGCTCGGGTTCGGTCGGGGCTCGATTGGGACCCTGCTGTTCGGCGAATGCGCTATAGTTGGAGTGGTTGGCGGAGGGGTCGGAGCCGGGCTCGCCTATTGGCTGTTGTCCGGCGGCGCAACCCTGGGCCCTGTGCTCAATGGCGTAGGTGCGCTGTACGTGATGCCCGAGCAGGCGATCGCAGGGTTCGCCGCGGCGATCTTTGTTGCCATCGCAAGCGGTTTGATTCCTATCGCCGGCGCGCTGCGGGTTGCTCCCGCGCTAGCTTTCCGCAAAACGATCTAAGCCTGGCGCTCCATCCTCCCGGCAGCCGCAGGCAGCCGGCTCGGACTATTCGTTTGGTTTCCAAGCGGCCAGTTGCTCAGGACCGAGGCGTGCCGGCCTATCGTACTTGGGTGTCGAACACGGCGGTTTCGATTTTGTTGCCCCGCTTGAATTGAACAAAGATTCGGTACGCGCCGCTCTCGGGAAAGCCGTAGGGCATCGAAAATTCGGGTTCTACTTTGCCGGGCATGATCATTTTTGAGTCGCTCGTCATGTTCATACCGTGAAGCGATGGTGCATCGCTGGTCCCGGTCTCACCGTTCGCCAGCATCACCGCCGCCATCGGTGCGGAGCCGGTCGGATGTATATGCGCGAAAACCTTGAGGTCGCTTCTGACTATTTCCAGATGCGCCGCCATACCCATGTAGGGCTCCAGGTCGGTGACCGGCGATCCGTCGCCGTCCTCCACGCTGAAATGCAGGTTCAAAGGAACGTTCTTCACAAGCGGGTCGTGCTCCCAGACCACACGCGTACCATCGCGGAGGACGTCGGCAGCGCCGCCTGACCCGTTTTCTGCGAGTGGTGCGAACGAGCCCCCGCAGTCATCTGGGCCAAGAGCGGCTCCCGTGACCTGCGGCAGCTCGACGGTGCCAACCAGGGTCCAGGGGAAGCCGCTTTCATCGACCACATCCGCAAAGACTTGGTAACGGCCGGCATCGAGCGGCGGCAACGACACTTCGAAATTACCATTCTCGGTGCGCGCCGGGTGGAGATGCCAGAGGCGGTCGAATGCGGGCGTACGTATCAGGAACAAGTGCATCAGGTGACCGTGGTCGGGCAGTAATTTGTCCATGACCCGATACTTCACCCAGAGAGGGTCGGTTGCCGTCAGTTTGAGTCGGCTGCCCTCCTCCTGTGTCACAGCTACCGGTGGCGCCTTGAATAGCCGAGTGAGGCGCGCGTGATCGAGTGCGTCGTAGTCCCACCAGGCAAACGCCAGATAGAAGATCGCCGCCACGATAACCGCCGTCACGGCCATCGCCACTCGCCCGCGGTGACGGGAACGTTCATTTGGAGTCGCCCCGGGAGAAAGTCCCGAATCACGTGCCGCCGCGCCCACTATAGAAATCGCGCCGACTGCGAGTCCGGCGGTCACCGCCAACAGTAGCGCTCCGAGCCAACGCGGCATCGGAAGGGTCTGACGCGCAAACGATGCTACCGGTACGGACAACTCGGCATCGCCACGGCTCCCACTTACCTTGAGCAAGACCCGGAGCGAGCCGTACTCCATGAGCCAGACGCTGGAGGTAAAGAGATGGGGGTCGAGGGGCGAGCGACGCGCGAGATCGGGCACCGGTGCATATTTGGAACCGGCGCCGCTCAGGCGAGTAACTACGGTGCTGACCTCACGCACCTGGTTGGAAGAAGTGCGCACCTCGACCTCGGCTATCCCCGGAATCACCTGCGGCACCATGACGGTTACAAAGAGATGGTAGGGGCCTGCGTCGCCTGCGTAGAAAACGTTGGGGCTGCCCACATGCGCGCATGCAGGGCGCGCGAAACACAGGATGGTCAGGAATAACGCAAGCTGGAAAGCCCGCGCCAAACGGCGCAACCTCGGTGCGATCATCGGTCGCTCTAGCGCTGCACGGTTTTAAGCCACGAGCCCAACGCCATTCCGATGCAGCAGAAGACAATCGAGGACAGCAATGCGATGGCCATTCCGGACAGGAACTGAATTGAAGTCCCCTGCGGGATGAAGCGATAGGGGTCGTAGGTTAGATTGGCTGGATCGAAGTAGCCGAAATAAATGGTTCCAAAGACGGGATTGCGCGCCTGCGGTGATAGCAGAAAATCGGCGAACGGCCATTGGGCGGCGACGAATGCGGCCAAGTAAACGCAGCCGGCCACCACACCGGTCGTCAATCTTCCCCAGCGCTCTCCCATCACCCGACGCAGTAAGTCAAGAGCGATGGCCGGAACTATCAGCAGAGCCGGAAACCACAGCGGGACCATGTGCGTAATGGGCTGATAGACGGGTCCGAGCTTGGGCTCGGCCGGAAACAACGGGAAAAGCCAAAGCGCGGCCAGAAACAACGCCGTGTAGATTGCAGCCATCACCGTGGCCGGCCACCGCGATGACGAAACGCAAGAGATGGCGATAAGGACGATCGGGAATGCGCGCGCTACGGCACCGTAGAAGCGGGGACTATGCATGAATTCCATCGGAGTCGATTCGAGGATGAGGAGAGCGGAGCCGAACACCACGATCCCTCCGACGTAAAGCAGAAGACGGTCCAGTTTTGTGCGGGCGATGCCCGATGCCCGGTTTAGATGTGCGACGATCAGAATGACGGTGCCGAGGGTAATCATCGTCTCGCCCAAAGCGAGTATCGAATGCGGCAGACTCAGGATTTTGACGTCGAGGCCATAGGCCGCATGCCACCAGTTGTCAAACGGCGCAGAGATGAGCATGGTGAGGCCGCCCCATGCCGCCACGAAGCACCCGAGCGGGCCGCGGAAACCCCACACCGATACAGCGGTGTCTCGGTACTCATTGGAGGAACCGAAGGTCGTCGCGAGAATTGTGTAACCACTAGCTACGCCAGCGAGAATTCCCGCCAGGTAGACCATCATGTGGGCGGGTGTCCAGAAGGTGTCGCGTCCGATTGAAATGTGCCACGAGATATCCCAGTAGCCTCCGAATGCATCAAAAGTAACTGCTGCCGCAAGGCACCACACGTACCATCGGACCGCGCCGCGGATGGTAACGACTGTCCGGGGTGCGACGTCGGGGCGTGCTTCAAAAGTTGCGGCTGGCGAAATGACCTGTTCCATCGGGTCGGTCCTCGTGGCGACTGGTAGAAGAATGTTCCTCTATCATCGCCAAAGCAACGCCGCGCAGGCAAATCCTGGCATCGCTGGGTCGATCAGGACGATCGGATGGAATCGATCAATCTTTCGGCCCCCGAGAATCAGACGATCAGCCCGATGGCGTCGCCTACCAGTCTGAACGGGAACAGAATTATCGTTCCGATGGCATGAAAAGTCGCTCCGAGTACACTGTCGGGCTCATTGCTGGTGGTAGTGGTCGAGGTCGTGGTCGTCGTCGTGGGCCCAGATTGAGGCTCCTCCGAAGTGGTGGTGGTCGTGGTTTCGCTCTGACTGGAACATCCCTGAGTGACCACTGGAGTGATCAGGGCTATTGATAGAGCGATAATCGGTAAAATCCGCATCTGCATGGCGCCTTCCTCAACCGACCCGCCCGCCGGTTGGTCGCTTATGACCGACACCCGGGCAAAGCTTTCCTCGGAAACACCGAGCAAGTCCCATACCTACGAAATTGACGAAAATTTCCCTTAGTAGAAAACGAAAAGGAGACGTCGTTGTCTGGCGGTGGGCGCCGGTCACTGTAAAAACTGCAAAAGACCTGTTCAACCGAATAGTCTGAGGCCAGAGAGGGTTCGAAGATATTAGGCAGTTGTAGACCGCGTTACTGCGCTGTTTTCAGGGACCAGGGGAATTATCTGGTAACATCTCGTTCACTGAGAAACGCCGGCCCTCATCGCAGAACTGCCGCTCGGATGTTGTCGGTTTCTTCAAAAACAGAGCGCCCGGGCCGGGCAGTCCGCGCGCGGGTTAAATCTCGCGACGGCCGGCGTCGCTAAAGAACATCACAGCGGTTGACTCGTAGTTGAATAGCCCATCAGAAGACCGACGGCGATCCGCTGGCCCTTTGTCCCGGTGTTGCGTCCATCTTTAAAACGTCAACATTTGCAAATCCAAACAAGGGAAAGAATTCATCGAAAATTCGATCTGATGAAACAAACACAGGATCATGATGGTGTCGTGAGGACGGTTGGCGGCGGACTGAGATCATCCAGAGCAGCGTGGTTTCATAGATGAACAACCTGCAGTTGGCGGGTGAGAAGTTCGCCTTGGGAGCCGGAGAAATCCTCCGGATGCAAGGCTACGTGCTGTACGTGCGAGGACGCGTCAGCGTGGCGCATGGTGACGGATATCTGACCACCCGCCGCTTCGTGTTTTGTCGAAAACCGCGATTGCCGTTCGGCCTCGGGCAGTTTTTCAAGGGTCGCAAGATCGTATTTGGGTTCGCTCTCGAGGAATTACGGTCGATCCACCAGCAGAAACACGGTCTTGCCAGGAAACAGGTCTTCCACCTCCGTAACAGCGCTGAATTTGGAATACAGTTCGGCTCTCGACGCGAGGCGTGGCTGCTCGCGTTTGGCGCCGCTATCCGCCAGATTCGTCCGGGTAGCGCTCCGCGTTATCGCAAAGAGTTGATTGAATTCGCATAGTCAGTCGAAACGCCACTAAATGTTTCGCGCCCTTCCGTGAGCACCTCCACGGCATCTGCCTGGCGATATATCGCGGGGAAACCGACCTGGCGCTTCGCATAGCTTGCGGGCGAATCGGCATGGCCCGGTAACCGCCGCCAACCTATTTCCCTAACATCCGTATGTACGCGACCACGTCGTCGATTTGCTCGGCGCTTAGCTGGTCGCCGAATGAAGGCATTACTGCATCAGGATTCTGCTGCCGATCGCTCTGCGAAATTTTCGCCGCGATCTGCTGATCGGTCAATCCCGACATTGCCGCCGCACTGTTCCATGGAATGGGCGGTTGTTTGACGTTGAGCCCCTCGAGCTGAACGCCCTGGCCGGCACCGTCCTGGCCATGGCATCCCGCGCATTTCATCATCACGATGTGGGCGCCTGCCGAGGGGTCACCGCGCAGTCCGATCCCATTGGTCGTAATCGGTGGAACCGGCGTGGTTACCGACGCGGGAAGCGGGATGGGCGTGGGCACGGCCCCATAGGATACGGTCGGCACCGGGTCGACCGAGCTCGGAACCGCTGCCACGGACGGAACCGCCGAGACCGAACTCGAAGGCTCGTAGAGTGTTTCCGGCGTGGGAGAAGCTGTCGGTGCGTTCCAGGGGTTGCCGGTATGCCAGAGGCTCCCGGTATTCCAGGGGTCCCCGGCAAGCACGGTTGCGCCGACCAGCAAAGAGGCCATCACAAGGACACAGACGGAACGGACGGTGCGCGCTAGCATCAGACATTCTATTTTCGCAGCAGATCACCGACGTGATCCAATAAAATTTTCTTCTCTCGATTACCCACTCGAGCCGTGAGCCCAAACTGTTTCCCGCGATCGAGGTACGGTTAAAGCCGCTTTCGCCGGTCCAGCGGTCCGCGACTATTGAGTCCGGGAGCGGGTTCCGAGCAGATAGATGCCTCCTGCCAGCTGCGTGGACAGAAGTAGCGCGAAGGCTAGCCCTCCGATTACCGCGACGCTGAGCGGTTGCTGCACCTTGGCTCCCGCACCAAGTCCCAAGGCGAGCGGGAACAGACCGGCGGCGGTCGCCAGGGTGGTCATCAGGATGGGGCGGAGGCGGATCCGCGCCGCTGCCATGAGCGCGTCTTTTGGCCGTACACCGGACGCCGTGTCATGCTCTGCATGGTCGAGCAGCAAAATGCCGTTCTTCGCGGTGATGCCTGCGACCATGATTATTCCCATAAACGACGAGATGTTAAGCGTTATGTCGGTGAGATTGAGCGCCGCAAAGCTTCCCGCCAGGCAGGCCACGGCGGCTACCAAGCATCCGATCGCGGGTGTGAGCCTGCGGAATTCCCAGACCAGGATCAGGAACATCGCGATCGTCCCGCTGATCAGAACCAGCAACAGCTGCCCAAATGCCTCTTCCTGTTGCGCGTAGAGGCCGCCGTACTCAATCGATACCCCCGGGGGCAGCGCCATTGTTGCGAGGCGACGCTGGACGCTGGCCATCGCGGAGCCAAGGTCGATGCCGGCCAGCCGCGCGGTTACGTGCACCACCGGCCGCATACGTTCGCGGCTCAATTCGGCGCGCTGGCCGAGATAGTTCATGTGCGTCAGCGCGGACAGGGGCACGTGCCCATTGCTGGGGGCACGGAGCAACACTTCTGAAAGCGAACTCAGGTCGCGGTGAAAGGATTCCGGGTAGCGAACCCGCACCCCGACCAGCCGGTCGCCAGTTCTGACGCTGGTGGCTATGGTACCCTCAATGGCCGCGTGGAGAGTCGCATATACCTCGGAGGGCGTGAGACCGAAGCGTGCCGCCGAAGTTCCATCAACGACCATTTCCTGCTCTGGAAGGCTTAACACGATGCCGTCAAAAACATCGACGAGGCCCGGAATTGAACGGAGCTCTCTTGCCACCGCGCGTGCCGTTTCTTCGATTTCCTGCTGATCGGCGCCAAAGATTTTGACCTCGATTGGCTCGGGAACTCCCGACAGATCCCCGATCAGATCCTGCAGCATCTGCGAAAATTCAACGCTCACGCCGGGTACGGAGGAGGCAATCCGCCGGCGGACCGACTCAACAATCTGGTCGATGCCACGGCGGCGATCTGGTTTGAGCCGTACCGAAATGTCGCCACGATTGGATTCGGTCAGGAAAAACCCGAGTTGCGTTCCGGTGCGCCTGGAGAAAGCCGCGACCTCGGGCGTGGTCAGCAGAACCTGCTGGATCTGGTCGATCAGTGCGCCGTTGTCGGCGAGTGTCCCTTCCGGCGGCGCGATGTAATCGAGGATGAAGGCGCCCTCGTCCAGCTCGGGCAGGTAGTCGGTTCCAACCTGGCGGTAGAAAAAAATCGCCAGCACCGTTGCGCCGGCGGCGAGCAGGATCGCGAGCGGTGGCACACGCACGAACGGGCGCAAGATCGCCAGATAGACCTCGCTGATCAGGTGGAAGATGCGTCCAGACGGGCGGCTGGCACCCCGAAGACGCGTGAGCAGCATCTCGAGCGCCGGAGTGAAATAGAGGGCCAGACCGAGCGAGACTGCCAGTCCGGCTCCCAGCGTGAGTGCGAGAGCGCGAAAGAACACTCCCGTCACGCCACTCATGAAAGCCAGCGGAACAAATACCACGATCACGGTCAGCGTAGAGGCAACTAAGGGCCGGGACAGTTCCTTGAGCGCGGCCGGGATCGCGTCGAAAGTGGAGGCGCCGGCGGAGCGCGCTCGATGGATCCCTTCGATCATTACGATGGCGTCATCGATGAACAGGCCAATACCCGCGGCCAGGCCACCCAGCGTCATCATGTTGAAGGTCAAACCCGCTGCCCTCATGACTGCGAAAGTGATTGCGATCGTGCAGGGAACCACGATCGCAGCGATCGCGGCGCTGGCAAAGCTGCGAGTGAAGGCAAGCACGATTAACACCGCGAGTACCAGGCCCAGCACGATGGCGTTGCGCACGCTGCGAAAAGATTCTTCGACCAGCAACGATTGATCGTACGACAGCGAAAATTCCACGTCCGGGTAGCGCTGCCGCAGCTGCGATATCAGCGATCGTGCCTGTTCTGCGATGAGCGCGGTGTTGCCGCTGGTCTGCCGTGAAATGCTGACGAGGATCGCGGGGCCATGTTCGGAGGCGGTGCGAATATAGTCCTCTCGAATGCCGAGTTCCACGGTGGCAATGTCACGCACATGCACGGGCGCGCCTCCCAACGTCGCGACGGTTACGCCTGCGAGCGTATGCGAGCCCCCGAGGTCGGTGGTGACCACGGTCAGCAGCATACGATGGGAGTCGAGCACGCGGCCCGCCGAGGCGATTACGTTGGCCTTGGCGAGGCCGTCGATAACATCCTGGGGCGAGAGCTGATGCTCGAGCATGCGGGCCGGATCCAACCGCACGATGAACTCGCGATATTTTCCGCCTACCACTTCGACCCTTTGCGCGCCCGGGATTCGATGAAAGCTCGGGACCACGTCATAGAATGCGATATCGGTCAGTTCCGCGAGACTTCGGGTCTTGGAGCTTAAGCTCGTATCAATGATCGGAAAGGTCGCCGAGGTGAGAAGACGCGCCTCGACCGTGGTCCCCGCCGGCAGCCGGCTCTTGGCGTCCGCGACCACCGCGTTCACGAGCTGAAAGGTGTTGGTCACGTCGGCGGCTTGTCCGAACGTCACGTCGATTTCGGCACTGCCGCGGGTTGTGGTCGAGCGCACCAGCGTCACGCCGTTGACCCCATAGACAGCGCTTTCCAGCACCCGCGTCACCGAGACCAGCATCTGTTCAGCGGGGAGGTCGCCGCTGTCCGCCATAACAATCATGCGATTGAACTGCATCTCGGGAAACACCGCGCTCGGAATGCCCAGGGCGAGAATCGTCCCGAGAACGCTGGCTGCGACAACCGTCAGAATTGCGAGCGTGTAGTTGGTCCGTGTCACGATGGCGCGCCGGCGATCCGGATCTTAAGCCCGTCGGAAAGTGCGTACCCGCCCGAGGTTATGACCTGATCGCCTGCTTTGATTCCGTCCAACACCTGGACCCTTGGACCGTCATGAACTCCAATGGTCACGTTCACCCGGTGAGCGCGACCGTCGGGGCCTGCGACGAACACGTGGTAGTGGTTTTGCCCCACGTCTTGAAACAGCGCGGTGGCGGGAATTGCGAGCGCATCGGGAATGTCGCTGGTAACGATACGCGCTTCTACCGGCGCGCCGATTTCCTGGATGGTTTCCGGGCCGGTGAAATCGAGGCGGACCGGGGTGGTCGCGCTGCTCGCATCAAAACTCGGAATCATTGCACCAACCCGGGCGGCGAATGCGACCCCGGGTTTGAGGCCGCTGGTGACGGTAGCGGGCATGCCGGGAGAGACCAGATGAAGCTCGTCGACCGGAATCGATGCTTCGACATAGATACTGGACGGGTCGATCAGTTCGACGATCGGATCGAGATCGGCGACCATCTGTCCGCTGGTTATTGGCGGGCGGGACACCACGCCGGCCTCGGGTGCGATGATTGGAATCCCGGCGCCTTTGTCGTAGCGATTGATCGACTCGGCCAGCGCATTGGCTCCCTGGGGGTCGAGCTTGCGCGCGATAGCGAGGCCGGCTTGGGCAGCCTCGACCTCGCGATTGACCACATAGCCGATGCGCTCACCCCTGCGAACCTGGTCACCATTCTTGAGACTTATTCCGGTCAGGCGCCCGGCTGCGGGCGCGCGGATGGTCACGTGATGATTTGCTACCGTGACGCCAAGTACGCGCAGGGTGCTGATCATTGGTGTGATGGTGGCGGGAGCTGCGGCGACCACCATCACCGGAGCGACTTCCTGAGACTCGTCGCCGGGGCCTGGGGCGCGGCAGCCTGCGGCCAGTATAAGCACCACTGCTAGCGACACGATTCGGTGTCGAATCATCGGGTCCGACCGTAGAGCAGACCAGTCTGAGCCGCCGCAACCCGCGCGTCGAACTGGTGGTTCGGGCGATCGATTCGGAGCTGCTCGGCTTGCTGATATGAGTCAAGGACCTCGAGCAAGGTTGCGCTGCCACCGCCGAGAAATCGCGTCCACGCGATCGCGAATGCGTCGTCCGCGGTCGACTGGGACCGCGCCAGGATCGCAAGCGCCTGGTTGGCTTCCTCGTACCTGAGTGAGGCATCTTTCAGCCGGCGCTCGAGGAGGTAGCGGGTTTGTCGGTATTGGGCCGTGGCGGCGTTCGCCTTCGCCTTCGCCTGGTCGATGCGAGAAGAGATTGCGCCACCATCAAAAAGCGGCATGGAGAGAACTCCGTCATACGACGCGCCGTAGTTGTGAGTCGCGGTCTCCGGGGGGTCGATCCCCAGGGCTCCGGTAGTCAGTGCAACCTGGAAGGTCGGCAGGCGGGCAGCTTTTTCCGCTTTCACTTGCAGATCCGCTGACGAAATGGCACGCAACGCCGCCTGCATTGCAGGCGTTTCTGCCAGTTCGCCGCTGGGCAGCGACGGAATATCGCTGGTCTCGACAATCTCGATATCCGAGGCATCAATGTCACCCAGCAACGAGCCCAGGGAAGCGGTCGCCAGCAGCGTGGCGTTGTGCGCCGACGAGAGTAACAGCTCGGCTGCATTGCGCGCGCTGCGGATCTTGAGGACGTCGTTGGTAATCGCACGCCCGCTCGCCTGCAGTGCTTCGACCGTAGCTACGTAGCGCGAAAGCCGCTCCAGGTTGAGCCCCAGTTCGCGCTCGGAAGAACGGGCCCGCAGCAAATCGTAGTAGGCTATGCTTGTGTCGAAAACTATCTGGGCGCGAGCGGCCGCGATCCCGAGTTGCGCGGCCTCGCTAACGTAGCGTGCCGCGCGATATTGCGCTTCCCGGCGGCCCCAATCCCACGCCGTGTAATTTAGTGCAACCAGACCCGCCGAGAGGCCGCGGTTGGTGACGGTGGTGTTGTAGCCCGGTGCCTGGTAGTACTCGACCCCCGCACTAAAGGTCGGAAACAACGGCGCGCGCTGCTCGCGCGTGCGGGCTCTGCTCACCTCGCTTTCCGCGGCCACCATCGAGACCGAAGGTGCGAAGGCGAGGGCACGGTCGATTGCTTCACTGAGCGTCAACGGGGTCGCTCCAGCGCGACCAGGCCCCGTCGCCAGAAACGCAATTGCACCAAGCGCGATCCGCCAACCAGCGTTAAGCGTCATGCGCAGAAGGTATCAGCGCCGAATGCTACTGGCTAATTAACGCACATTAAGCTTGGGTAGACGTGCTGCTCGGCGATCCCGGCTC
>JAFAHS010000138.1 GCA_019237115.1 Deltaproteobacteria bacterium | reverse complement strand
GCGCTCCGCCAGGGCAATCTGGAAGGACTGCATGTAAAGCCAGTCGCCCGCCAGGACGCTACGATGATTGCCCCAGCGAGAATTGGCGGAAGGCCGGCCGCGGCGAGTATCCGCGCTGTCGATGACATCGTCGTGAATCAAAGTGGCGCTGTGAAGAAGCTCGACCACGGCCGCGAGTTTAGTGGCGCTACGACGATTGTCCTGCCGCCCGGCGGCATAACCATGACAGAGCAGCAGCAGCGCGGGGCGCAGGCGCTTCCCTCCCCCGCCCAGAAGATAGCTGGTGATTTCGGAGACGGGCTGGAAAGCGGCGGCGCTTTGCTGGGAAAGTTCCTGTTCGACGCGGACGAGGTCTTCGCGTACCAGTTCGAAAATTTCTTTGACCGTGAGTAAAGCGATGATCGTGCTCCTAATACCACCCGTTCAGCGAGGCGCCACCCCTGATGACACGCTCGGCGGCGCAAGCCCGAAAAAGCGGCGGAAATTATTTGCCGTCGCCGAGGCGGTTTCTTCGGTTCCTAAGTCTCTCACATTCGCGAGGGCCTTGGCCACTTCCGCTACGTAAGCGGGCTCATTGCGTTTGCCACGAAAAGACTGCGGCGCAAGATACGGTGAGTCCGTTTCAATCAAGATCTTTTTAAGCGGTAAAGCCTTCGCAACGTCGCGGATGTTTTGGGCTTTTGGATAGGTCAAATTGCCCGTAAAGGAAATCATGAACCCGAGGTCCAAGCCGCGGCGGGCATCCTCGAGGGTGCTGGTAAAGCAGTGCAACATGCCGCCAAGACCGGTGGGCTTCCAGTGTTCGGCGAGGAGATCGAGGCAGTCGGACCAGGCGTCGCGGCAATGGATGATGAGGGGAAGCTTGGCGGCATGGGCGAGCTTCATTTGATCGATGAAGACGCGTTTCTGGACATCGCGGGGCGAATGGTCGTAGAAATAGTCGAGGCCGATTTCACCCCAGGCGATGACTTTGGGGTGCTGCGCGAGGCGTGCGAGAGACTCAAGATGTGCAGGAGTAACTTTTTTAGCTTCATGGGGATGGACACCGACCGTGGTGTAGATCCAGTCGTGCGCTTCGGCGTAGGGGATGGCCGCATCGAGCTTTTCCGGGCCCGGACCGACGCCGATGGCCAGCAGGGTGCCTACGCCGACGGCCCTGGCACGTCCGAGCACGGCCTCGCGGTCGTCGTCGAACTGCGGGAAGTCGATGTGCGCGTGCGAGTCGATGAGGTCCATGGGAGAAGAAAGTAATCAGTAATCAGCCATCGATAATCGAAACGGGTTTCAGCACACATCCTCGCGTATCGGGGGCGGACGGCCTCAGAAGGCCGTCCCTACTTAAGACGCGCGCCAACCTCGACGTCTTCCGCAAACCCGGCGAGGACGGGGCGGCCTTCGGCACCGACAGACGCCGCTACGATCATGCCGTTGGATTCGACGCCGCGGAGCTTGCGGGGCGCGAGGTTCACCACGACCACGACTTTGCGGCCGATTAACGATTCCGGCTCGTAATATTGCGCGATGCCCGCGCAGATCTGCCGAATTTCCGAACCGATATCAACGGTGAGCTTTAACAATTTGTCCGCCCCGACGATACGCTCGGCAGTCTTCACCTGACCGACGCGCATTTCGACTTTGGTAAAGTCTTCGATGGCGATCTTTTCACCGGTGCCTGGGGCCGGTGCGCCGGCAGTTCCCGCACCCGATGCCGGAGTGTGAGCCGCGGGCTGCGGCGCTCCAGGGGTTTGGTTAAGTTCTTCGTTTGCCATGGATTCGATCCTCTCGATTGCTTCGCTTTTCTCGACTCGCGGAAAGAGCGCCTGGAACTTACCTAAACTGGTGCCAGGAACAAGATGTCCCCAGCGCAGACCATCAAGCGCAAAAGCACTGGGCGAACCGGGCTGTCCGAGCAGGGCCCAGATTTTGGTGCTGCTGTCGGGCAGCACCGGATGCGCGAGCGCGCTCACGATACGCAGGAGCTCCGCCGTGATCCAGAGAATGGTGGCTTTGCGCGCTTGCTCATCGGGCGAATTGCCGAGCGACCAGGGTTGTTCGCTGGTGAGGTATTTGTCGGCGGCGGCGATTACGCTCCAAATGGTCTCCAGTGCGCGCGAGAATTCGAACTTGTCGAAGCGCTCGAGTACTTCACCGATGGCGTTCTGCGCC
>JAFAHS010000114.1 GCA_019237115.1 Deltaproteobacteria bacterium | reverse complement strand
ATCCGGTGGCGCCGTCGGTACCGAGGTGTCCGATAATTCCCAGAATCAGGTCCTTCGCCGTCACTCCGGTCCCCACCCCGCCAGCGACCCGGATCTCGAAGGTTTTCGGTTTCGCCTGCCACAGGCACTGGGTTGCTAGCACGTGCTCGACCTCGCTGGTGCCGATTCCGAACGCGAGCGCACCCAAGGCGCCGTGGGTTGAGGTGTGGCTGTCGCCGCACACGATAGTGAGACCCGGCTGGGATAGTCCCAACTCGGGCCCGATGATGTGCACGATGCCCTGCTCGCGCGAGCCCAGATCGAAGAGCGTGATGTCGAAGTCGCGGCAATTCTTGCGCATCATCTCGACCTGGAGCCGGGAATCCGGGTCGGCGATGGGCTTCAACTGGTCGATCGTCGGAATATTGTGATCGAGAGTCGCGAAGGTTCTCCGCAGGTCGCGGACCTTGCGGCCGGCTGCGCGCAGCGCTTCAAAGGCCTGCGGCGAGGTTACTTCATGGATGAGATGAAGGTCGACGTAGAGCAGGGCGGGTTCACCTGCTTTCTCGACGACCACGTGATCGTTCCAAATTTTCTCGAACAGTGTCTGAGCCGCCATCTAGACGCGCCTCCGAAGCGATGCGAATCCCGTATTATTGGTCAACTTCCGACCTTGGGCAAAGCCAGCAGTTTCACCACCAGGTGACCCGCGGAACAACCAGCAGGGGTTCCCTGCTTGCTCGCGGGTGAGGTCGAGGAACCCTGAGGTCAGAGTCTTTTAGTCCCTGGTCGCTGCGATCGCGATCTGCGGCACGCAAAAGCCGATTTGGTCACCAGCAAGTTCGATTCTCAGCGCCTCGACCAGCGCCGGGGTTGCGGTCCGGAAGAGCCGCCTAAGCTCCTCCACCGCGGCGGCGGGTGTCTTCATGCGCCGCGTCCAGGCATCGAAATCCATCGGGTGGCCGTTTTCCGTATAGAAATCCAGATGCTCTGCGAGAATTCTGAGGCCCGCCCCCTGGATCATGGCGCGCCATTCACTCGGCCGCCAATTTCGCACGTGTGATGGGTCGCGCAGCTTCTCGATATGGTTGAACGCCCGGTCGAGCTCGTCGTCTTCGGGCGCCCGGCTGTCGACAATCACTATGCGGCCGCCCCGCTTCACGACCCGGGCCATCTCGCGGACCGCAAGACGCACGTCGGCATAGTGATGGGGTGCCTGGCGCACGGCGACGATCTCGAAGGTGGAGTCGGCAAACGGAAGCCGTTCCGCGGCTCCCTGGCGGGTCACCACGTTGCTTAGGCCGCGCGACGCCGCGTTACGCGCGGTTTCGTCCAGCATCTGCTGGGTGAGATCGAAGGCAACCACTTCCGCAACGTGGGGAGCCAGAGCGAGGGCGGTGTGTCCCGCACCGGTGGCGATATCGAGCGCGCGATCGGAGGGCCGGGGCTGCGCCAGCTCGACCACGCGCTGGAGCAGGGTCGGATCGCTATGACCGGCACTGGTGGTGTATGCGCTCGCGGCCGCACCAAACTGGGAACGTACGCGCGCATGCACTTCTCGTGCGGGGGCCGACTCGGGGTTTGGCTTCACGGCATTCTGCGTCCTTCAGCGGGTCGAAGGATACGAGATCCATGCATATCTGTCCAATATAATAAACCGATAAGTTGATATATGTAGCATATGGAATTGAGACACCTGCGTTATCTCATCGCGGTCGCGGAAGAACTACACTTCAGCCGCGCCGCCGAACGCCTGGAGATCGCCCAACCTCCGTTGAGCCAGCAGATCCGCCAGCTCGAGGATGAGCTGGGAGTGCGACTGTTCGATCGTACCAAGCGGCGCGTGCAACTGACCGACGCTGGACGGTTGGTGGTGGAAGAGGCTCGCCGCACTCTCGCGCAGGCCGCGCGGGTTGCCGAGGCCGCCCGCCACGCCGCGCAGGGGTCGGCCGGGCTCCTACGGGTCGGCTTTTCCAGCTCTGCCCCCTACACGACGCTGCCGGCGATTCTTCGCAGCTTCCGCGGCCAATTTCCGCAGGTGGTGCTGAACCTTTTCGAGCGCAGTACCGAGGAACAGGTCGAATTGCTGGCGGCCGGCACGATCGATATTGGGTTCGTGCGCCGTCCGATCGAAAATGCCCCCGAGTCGCTGGCCGTCAAAACGATACTTCGCGAGCCGCTGGTGCTGGCCCTGCCGCAGGACCATCCGCTGCGGGTCCGGCGTGCGGTGAATCCGCGCGCGCTGGCGCGCGAGCCGTTCATCCTGTTTCCGCGTCACGCGGCGCCCGGGCTCTACGACCAAATCGCTTTGATCTGCCGGCGCGCGGGTTTCCGACCGCAGGTCGCGCAAGAAGCCATCCAGATGCAGACCATCGTCAGCCTGGTCTCCGCCGGGCTGGGTGTCGCAATCGTGCCCGCGTCCATCCGCCGGCTGCATCGCGAACGCGTCGTCTACCGTCCCCTTCGTCCGGCAACCACGGCAACCGAAATGGCGATTGCCTACCATCACGGCAGTCGATCGATGGTGCTGCAATCCTTTCTGCGCGTGGTGGCAAAAATCTCCGATCGCTAGCTCCTGCCTGTTAAAAAAAACGCTGCTCGCGGTAGCGAGGATTTGATTGTTATGCTTGGATGAACGGTAGGTTACTGATCCGCGAAGCAATCCTATCTTAGACACGATGTTTGACGCTATTTTGCCGCAAAGCGGTAACACCCCGGTTTTATCTCGCAGGGCAGGTTCCGGGGCGGACAGTGAGGTAGTGCAGACGGCCGCCGGTCCCATCGAATATTTCAGTGTCGGCGAGGGGCCGGTGATTCTCGGGATGCACGGAACCCCGGGTGGCTTTGACCAGGTTGCGCTGATTGGCGAGACGGTCGAGGCGCGTGGATTCCGCATCGTGGGGTGGTCCCGCCCGGGATACCTTGGAACTCCACTCGAAGTCGGCCGGACCCCTGCGGAGCAGGCGGATGCTGCAGCAGCGCTGCTCGATACGCTCGGGATCGATCGGGTTTGCATCTACGGCGCGTCGGGCGGCGGTCCGGCTACCTACACTTTCGCCGCCCGCCATCCCGATCGGACTTGGGCGATGGTCACCGAGTGCGCGATTAGCAAGCGCTTCGGAGACGATCTTTCCCCGCTGCAAAGGATGCTCCTGCGCGCAGCGGTTAACGGGCTGACGGTGCCGATTTTCGATTGGCTGGCAAACCGGTTTCCCGACACACTTGCGCGTCAGGTGATCCGGGTGGAGGGCACCCTCGATCGCCGATCCGCGCGCGCTTTCTCATCTCAAGTGAATGCCGACCCGGCCAAGGCCGCTTTCGTTACCGGCCTCTTCCAGACCCTCAATCCCCTGAGTCTGCGCAAGGTCGGCCTCCTGAACGACCTCGACCAATTCGAGCGAATCGATCGGCTGCCGCTCGAGCAGGTAGAATGTCCCGCGCTCGTGATTCACGGCACCCACGACTCCGACGTGG
>JAFAHS010000080.1 GCA_019237115.1 Deltaproteobacteria bacterium | reverse complement strand
GGTCCGGTTCCGATGAGTCCGTTTTCAGACTGAAAGAAAACGTGAACACCCGCCGGAACATAGTTGGCGACCAGCGTTGGGATACCAATGCCCAGGTTAATCAACATGCCTGAGCGAAGTTCCTGGGCGATACGCCGGGCGATAATGGTTTGAGCATCCATAGAGTCAAAATCAGGCAAACGCGACGATGTAATCCACGACCGGCGCCGGCGTCGCGACCTGGTCCGGCGCGATCACTCCCACCGGCACAACATGATCGGCGGTGACAATGACAGTATCCGCAGCCATGGCGATGCACCGGATTAAAGTTCCGCGCGGTAAGGACGTAGGTGAGATTGCCTATGTCTTCGCCGACGCGGGCCACGAAAGCCGAAAGCTGGCGCGCGATCTCCTGCGCTGGAATGGCTGGAAGCTCAAGGTCGTGAAACGAAATCAACCCGCATTTAAGATCACGGGACTGACCTGGGTCGTGGAGCGCAGCTTTGGCTGGTTGGGCCGTAATCGCCGCCTCAGCAAAGACTATGAATACCGTGTTCAGACCTCCGAACTTATGATTGATCTCGCTGCCACTCGGCTCATGCTCAACCTCAATCGGGCGATGGAGACGAAAGCACAAGCCTCTGAGATGCTCACACAGTTGAGCTTTCTATGCCGGTTGGCCCAACGTTTTTTCCGCAATACCTGTTTTTAAGGGTGTGTTTGAGAAACGTCCAAAGTAGCGGGTTTTCTGAGTGACTACGCACTCGTTCTAGTCGACATGGCTACGCTCAAGACGACTGCATGACGACAAGCAATATGAGGGCTAAGTTTATAGGAACGTGGGCTATAATTACGCACGATGATCCAGGCAACGCAGAGCACAATGAAGGCGATCGCGCTCGATCGTTTCGGCGGTCTTGAGACGATGAAACTGCAAATGCTTCCAGTGCCCGAGCTCGGCTCCAATGAGGTGCTGATCCATGTCGAGTGGGCCGGAGTGGGCAAATGGGACCCGTTCGAACGAGAGGGCGGCTTCGCCAGGGAATTCGGCATCGAGCCGAAGTTCCCCTATGTGCTTGGCTCCGATGGCGCGGGCACCATTGCGGCTGTGGGCGATCGCGTTAAGGAGTTCAAGCGAGGCGATCGCGTCTACGCTTTCAGCTTTCTGAATCCCAAGGGCGGTTTCTACGCCGAGTACGCCGCGGTCAAGGCCGACGACGTCTCGCGCATCCCCGGCGAGCTGACGACCCAGCAGGCGGGAGCGATGCCCGTGGATGCGATGACCGCTCTTCGCGGCTTGGATGACACTTTGGGGCTCAAGCCTGCCGAGTCGGTCGTGATCTTCGGCGCCAGCGGCGGCATCGGCCACCTCGCCGTCCAGCTCGCCAAGCGCATGGGTGCCCGCGTGTTCGCGATCGCTTCGGGCAGCGACGGCGTGGCGCTGGTCAAGAGACTGGGTGCCGACGCGGAGGTCGACGGGCGCAAAGACGACATCGCAGCCGCCGCGCACCAGTTCGCGCCCAACGGACTTGATGCGGCGCTGATCACCGCCGGCGGACCCACGGCCGACAAGGCCCTCACCGCGATGCGCGCGGGAGGGCGCGTCGCGTATCCCAACGGCGTTGAACCCAGACCGAAGCCGCCGTTTGGAATTGATGCCAAGTCCTACGACGGAATGCCCGACCCGCAGGCGATTGAGAAACTCAATCGCCTTATGGAATCTTCGGGGGTGCCAGGGACTGGGATGTTCGAAGTTCATGTCGCGCGGAGCTTTCCGCTTGACCAGGCCGCCGAAGCGCATCGGGCGCTTGATGAGCACTATCTTGGCAAGCTTGTCCTGCAAACGGCCTAGCGTGCCTTACAGGTCGAGCAATTAGACTGGCTCGAAATGGCAGCTGACTGAAAGGGGAGTGAAATACTGGTCTCCAGACGGCGCCCCAAATCGAAACTCTCCCTCGTTGGCGCACGAAGGCTGAGGCGTATCGGCTTCTCCGGCGTATCGACGTGATGCGAAACCAGATCGTCGCGCACCGAATCGAAACCTACAGATGGTTGAATAGTCGCTTTTCGGCAAGAATACGACAGGCCCCGCATGATCCCGAGAGCAGCGTGGCCGGTGATGCTCGATACTCCCGTAGCGCCTGAATGGTTCAGTCCCTCGACAAAGGCCATCAACATCACAGGAGCTGGAAAGAATGAAGAAGCGAAGACTTGGAAACAGCAACCTTGAAGTCTCGGCGATCGGACTCGGCTGCATGGGCATGAGCGCGAATTATGGTCCGCCTGCAGACAGAAACGAAATGACCGCACTCATTCGGACGACGGTGGACCTTGGGGTAACTTTTTTCGATACGGCAGAGTCTTATGGGCCCTTTACTAACGAGATCCTCGTCGGTGAAGCCCTTGCGTCTGTCCGCGACCAAGTCGTGATCGCAACCAAATTCGGTCACGATCTGGATCCGAAAACTGGAGAGCGCCGCGGCCGCAACAGCCGCCCGGAACACATCAAGCAGGTTGCCGAGGCATCACTCAAGCGCCTCAAAACCGACGTGATCGATCTCTTCTATCAACACCGCGGCGACCCGAAGGTGCCCATCGAAGACGTGGCCGGAGCGGTGAAGGAGTTGATCCAGCAGGGCAAGGTCAGGCACTTCGGCTTGTCGGAAGCCGCCGCCAAAACAATCCGGCGGGCGCACTCGGTCCAGCGTGTGACGGCGATCCAAAGCGAATACTCGCTGTGGGCGCGAGATCCGGAGGCGGAAGTGCTGCCCACATGCGAAGAGCTGGGAATCGGCTTCGTTCCCTGGAGCCCTCTCGGGCAAGGTTTCCTGACGGGCAAGGTTGATCCCCGGCAAACCTTCGATAAGGGCGATATTCGGTCCATCTTCCCGCGTTTTACGGAGGAAGCGCGCAAGGCCAACCAGCCACTCGTCGATCTGGTGCGTGAGATCGCACGCCGAAAGAACGCCACACCGGCCCAGATCGCGCTCGCGTGGCTCTTGACGCAAAAGCCGTGGATTGTTCCCATTCCGGGCACGCGGAAGCTGGAGCGCTTAAAGGAAAATCTAGGTGCCGTTGACGTCGAGATTACTTCCGACGACCTGCGTGAGATCGACGAAGCCGCTTCGAAAATCCACGTGCATGGGGCCCGAGGTACGGGACAAGAGGAATATCTATGAGTGCATGGTCGAAAAATGAACTTAGCAAAATCGCTGAAGCCGATGACCTGCACATCGCACCCTTCCGCGAAGACGGTAAGACATATGGAACGCCGACATGGATTTGGTCAGTTGCAGTAAACCATGAGCTTTACGTCCGCGCCTACAACGGCAAGAGCTCGCGCTGGTATAAAGCCGCGATGCGACAAAAGGCGGGGCGAATCATCGCTGCCGGCATGACCAGGGAGGTAACGTTCGAACCCGTGGAAGGACCGATCAACGATCAAATCGACGGCGCCTATCGGGCGAAATACCGCGACAGCGAAATACCTCAGCCCGATGATCAGCGCACGGGCGCGCGCCGCGACCGTCAAGGTCACGCCGCAGAACAAACAATATCGCAGGTAAAGAAGGAGTAACCATGAGTAAAGAACCATCAGGAGCACAGAAGATGTTCGGCGATTTCGCGCCGAAACTCGTTAGGTTGACGGATAACGTCCTTTTCGGTGACGTTTGGGAAGGGAACGAGTTATCAAAACGTGATCGCAGCCTCGTAACGGTGGCCGCGCTAGTTGCACTGAATCGCGCGGAGCAGCTGC
>JAFAHS010000011.1 GCA_019237115.1 Deltaproteobacteria bacterium | reverse complement strand
AAGGCCGCCCGCGAAAACTGGAACGCATTCCTCTCGACTTGCTTTTCCTGCTGATCGAGAGGCGTGGACAGCTCGTAACGCGCGAGGAGATTCTGGAGCGCCTCTGGGGTAAAGGGGTGTTCTTGGATGTTGATAACGCTATCAACTCAGCGGTGCGCAAGCTCCGCCGCGCGGTGGGCGACGACCCTGACGCGCCGCGATTTGTGGTCACCGTGCCAGGTAAGGGCTACCGGTTCGTCGCCCAGATTCGCAGACCGAAAACCGGCAGCACCGGACGCTTTCGTGCTCGCGGTCTCGATGCGATGGTCGGACGCGAGCGGGAACTCAGTTCGTTGACTAGCGGGCTCGACGAAACGCTCGCGGGGCATGGCCGCCTGGTGTTTCTGGTCTCCGGCGAACCCGGCATCGGTAAGACGCGGCTTGCCGACGAGTTCGCGGCGGTGGCCGAGGCCAAGGGGTTCGCGGTCCGGATCGGGCACTGTTTTCAGGAAGCCGTTCCGTTCCTGCCCTTCGTCGAAATGCTCGAGCGGTTCGTCGATTGCATAGCAGAACCCGAGCAGTTGCGCCGGCAACTGGCGCAAGAGGCATCGGAGTTGGCGCGGCTGCTCCCAAAGTTGAGGCGTATTCTGCCCGATCTGCCACCCGCTCTGGATCTGCCGCCTTTGCAAGCGCGTCGTCATCTGTTCAATTGCTTCTTCGACTTCCTGGCCCGGATCGCCACCGAACAACCAACCTTGATGATCGTGGAAGATCTTCACTGGGCTGACGACTCCACCCTGGCGCTGCTCGATCACCTGGCACAAAGAATCGCGGAGCTTCCCGTGATGCTCCTGGGTACCTACCGTGATGCGGAAATCGACGTCACTCGCGGATTAGCCAAGACCCTGGAAGATCTACTCCGCGGGCGAATCGCGACTCGTTTGAAGCTCAAAGGGCTGCCGCGCGACGACGTCGCGACCATGCTCAGTCGACTCAGTGGCAAATCAGCATCCGCCGAGGTGGTCGAAGAGATCTTCGCGGAAACCGAAGGAAACCCCTTTTTCGTCGAGGAGTTGTTCCGTCATCTTGACGAAGAAAATCGGCTGTACGATTCCACAGGCGAATTTCACTCCTCTCTGAAGATAGCCGAGTTCGAAGTGCCGGAAAGTGTCCGTCTGGTAGTAGCTCGCCGACTGGAGCGCCTGGATGAAACTACCAGAAGGATGTTAGCAACCGCCGCTACCATCGGCCGTTTCTTTAGTTTCGAGTTGGTGGAGGCTGCAAGCGGGACCGACGGGGACTCACTGATGGAGTGTATCGCGGAAGCTGAGGGGGCTGGCCTCGTTTACTCACTCCCTGAGTCTCCCAAGGCCCGGTTTCAATTCTCTCACGAACTGGTCCGTCAAGCGGTGATCAGCCGTTTATCGAGTGCCCTGCGGCAGAAACTTCACCTCGAAGTCGCCGAGGCGATCGAGCGAACCTGGTCCGCCGGGTTGGAGGATTACTACAGCGCGCTGGCCCATCACTACAGTAGCAGCGGCAACAGCCTGAAAGCCTTGGAATACCTGCAACTCGCTGCGCAGCAAGCGATTCAACGATCTGCCAACGCCGAGGCGATAAGTCACCTGAATGCTGCGATGCAGTTCTTGAACGCGCTTCCCGAAACTTCCGAGCGCGACCGCCAGGAATTGGCGCTGCAGACGATGCTTGGCCCGGCGCTGATAGCGACCAGGGGTAATGGATCTCCCGAGGTCGGAGCCGTTTACAAGCGAGCCCTGCAACTGGGCCGGCAATCAGGCGAGGATGCCCGGCTCTTCCCGGTGCTGCTTGGATTGAGGTCCTTTCATCTCATACGGGGCGAACTGCAGCCGGCGTTTGCGTTGGGGCAGCAACTCTTGAGTTTGGCCGAAGACGCGCGCGACCCCGGTCTTCTGCTGGAAGCTCACCAGGCATTGGGTACTTCCCTCTTGCTCTTCGGAAAGTTCGCGCCTGCCTTGGAGCACTTTGAGCAAGCCCTCGGCCTCTACCACCCGAAGATACATCACGTTCATTTGACCTACACGCTGGATCCCGGGATTCTTTGCCTCGTCAGGTCGGCGTGGCTCTTGGAGTTTCTCGGCTATTCGGATCGGACTTCAAAAAAGATGGAAGAGGCTCTTGTATTGGGTCACAGACAGTCTCACGCGTATAGCTTGGCAGTTGCCATCGTACACATGATCACAATCTCTCACTTTCACCGAGATTGGCAAAAGCTACAGGAACAGGCGGAGACGGCGATCGCACTCTGCACGGAGCAAGGATTCGGAGCCATCCTTGCGCAGGCAAGCACCTTTCGCGGGTGCGCACTTGCGCAGCAGGGAAAAACTGAAGAAGGGATCGCTGAGCTGCGCGCAGGTTTGGACGCTCAATTCGCTACCGGGGCAATCATGTTCCGACCTTGGTATTTGCTCTACCTCGGGGAGGCCTATGGAACGGCGGGACGCTTCAAGGAAGCGCTGGACGCCATAGCAGAAGCGATCGCAATCACAGAAAGAACGGGCGAGCGGGAGATTGAAGCGGAACTGCACCGAACTAAGGGCGATTTGATGCTCAGAAGCTCGGGCGTCCAGCCGTCGCGTGTCGTCGAGACGGAAGCGGAAGAATTCTTCCGGAAATCCATCGAGATTGCACGTCAGCAGGAAGCCAGATCGTTTGAGCTAAGGGCGGTGACAAGTTTGTGTCGACTGTGGAAGCGGCAGGGCAAGAATGCCGAAGCACGTCAGAGGCTCGCCGAGATCTACAACTGGTTCACCGAGGGCTTCGACACCGCCGACCTGAAGGACGCCAAGGGCCTCCTGGATGAGTTGAGCGCCTGACAATGAAGTGCGCGAAATGTGGAACCGAGAATCGTGAGGGCGCCAAGTTTTGCAACGAATGTGCTGCACCCATTAAAGCTTCATGCCTAAAGTGCGGCTCCAAGAACAATCCGGGTGCAAAATTCTGCGACGAATGTGGCACGTCGCTCGGCCCATCTGTGGCGGCCTCGCCAAGGAAGCCGAATGATTCATCGATTCGCGTAATCGATAGCACGGTCGCCGAGAATCTCGAGGGCGAGCGCAAGACGGTTACCGTTCTGTTCGCCGACATCAAAGGATCGATGGACCTGATAGAGGACCTCGACCCCGAGGAAGCCCGCGCCATCGTCGACCCGGCACTTAAACTGATGATGGGCGCGGTGCAGCGCTACGGCGGCTACGTCGCCCAATCCACCGGCGACGGCATCTTCGCACTGTTCGGCGCACCGGTCGCCCACGAAGACCATCCGCAACGCGCATTGCTTGCAGCACTCCGGATGCAGGCGGAAGTAAGAGGGTACGCCGACAAGCTGCGCGCCCAGAAGGGCGTGAATCCCCGGGTGCGAGTGGGAGCTAACACCGGCGAGGTGGTGGTGCGTGAGATCCGCCCCGGTGAGAAACACGCCGAGTACCTACCGATTGGACACTCTACCAGTGTCGCGGCCCGGCTCCAGGCGTTGGCAGCGCCGGGCTCGATCGCGATCAGCGAAGCATTGCGCAAGCTGGTTGAGGGCTACTTCGTACTCAAGTCGCTGGGACCTGCTCGCATCAAAGGGGTCAGCGAGCCCCTGGAAATCTACGAAGTGACCGGGTTCGGGCCGCTGCGCACTCGTCTGCAGCGCGAGGCGGCTCGTGGTTACACCAAGTTCGTAGGCCGCCAGCGTGAGATGGAGACGCTGAAGCATGCTGCTGAGTTGGCGCAGGAGGGACATGGCCAGATCGTCGCGGCGGTCGCAGAGCCCGGGGTCGGCAAATCACGTCTGTTCTTCGAGTTCAAGGCCAAGAGTCAGTCTGGTTGGATGGTGCTTGAGGCCTTCTCAGTCTCGCATGACAAGGCGAGCGCCTATCTGCCGGTACTGGACCTGCTGCACCCTTATTTCAAGATCGCTTCGGATGATGACGCACGCTCTCGACGAGAAAAGGTCGCCGGAAAGATCGCAGTACTTGATCGGTCGCTCGAAGACACGCTGCCCTACCTCTACGCGCTGCTGGGAATCGTCGAAGGGAAAGATCCGCTCGGACAGATGGATGCGCAGGTCAAAAAACGCCGCACCCTCGATGCGATCAAGCGCATCCTCCTGCGCGAATCCCTCAATCAGCCACTGATCGTGATGTTCGAAGACCTGCATTGGATCGACGAGCAAACC
>JAFAHS010000229.1 GCA_019237115.1 Deltaproteobacteria bacterium | reverse complement strand
TGCTCGCATCGCATGACACGTGCCATGCTATCGCCTCGACCGACCTCGGTTTGACGGTATCCAGAGACCAGTCGCCCGTCCATTTGGGCGCAGAAATAGCTGAGGTGTAGCCATTGGCTACATACTCATGGGAACAGCTCTCGCGTGCTTTGTCTGTTATGTGGGTCTCGGCAGCCTCTATGCGTTCGTTTGAGGAAGCCGGCACGCTATCCCGCCCAGCTTGATCGTCCAAAAGACGCGAAGGCCGGTTGCGATGATCGCGTTCGCCAGGCTCCCTCGCCTGTGCGTCGAAATAGAAATGGCGCGGTGCTCCATTCAGGTTCAAAGACGACTTGACGTTAGTGACGATAACGTATAAATATGACGATACTGTCAAGTTTAGACAAGGATGTCAGTATGGTGCGGATGATTAAAACAGGACCGGCTCGGAGAGCCAAGGAGATGCCGCGGATGAGTCTCGGGCGCCGGGAGAGGCGGAAGCTTGCAACTCGCGAGGCCCTGCTGGACGCGACCCAGGTCCTGCTCGCCTCGCGAACTATGGATGCACTGAGCGTGGACGAAATCGTGCAGCGTGCGGACGTCGCCAGGGGCACGTTTTACAACTACTTCGCTGACAAGGATGCGCTCGAGCGCGAGCTCGCTGCGCACGTTCGCACGCGTGTGGAAAACGAGATCGCGCGGATCAATGAAGGGATTAGCGACCCCGCCGAGAGAATTGCCCGAGCATTCTGCTGCGTCTTGCGGTTCTTTCTCCGCGAGCGTGAGCAGGCAGCTGCCATGGCGCGCTTATTTCCGCGCGCGACAGATCCCGCCGCACCCATCAATTCCGGCGTGCGCAGCGACGTGACGAAAGGACTCGAGCGAGGTCGGATCGTTGCACCGTCTGAAGACGTTGCCGTCGCGGCGATTGTTGGAGTCTTCATGGCCGGAGTAAATCGCGCGTTGGACCTCCCCTCCGGCAAGGCAGGGACCGTTGCAATCGGTATGGGCACGATTCTGCTGCACGGGCTTGGGATCAGCCGCAGTCAGGCGGAGCGCGTCATGTCCCAAGCGGTCCAATCGGTGCTGCACTGATCAGGAGTCAGGCATGGGAATCAAGATACAGGATATCGCTTACGTGAGATTCAGCGCCCCGGACCTCGACCAAATGGAAGCGTTCTTAAGCGAGTTCGGGATGGTTCGCGCGGAGCGAACCGCCGACGCGCTTTACATGCGGGGCCTGGACGAAGACTCGTTTCTTCACGTGACTCATCGGGGCGAAGCGCGTTTCGTCGCCGTCGCTTTCGAAGCTGCGTCGGTGAAAGACCTCGAAACGCTCGCTCGGGAAGAGAATGTCTCTATCATGGGATTGGACGGCCCCGGGGGCGGGTCTGTGATTCGCCTACGCGATCTCGATGGCTTCGAGATCGAGGTGGTTGCCGGACGGACAGCCGCTACTCGCCGCGAGGCGCCTGCGCCGGTGCCCACCAACGACGCCCACGCAACGCCGCGGCTCAATGCGCTCAAGCGCCTCTCCAGGGGACCTTCGCACGTGAAGCGGCTTGGTCACTGTGTGCTGAACGTGAGCAACTTTCGTGAGTCGGAAGCCTGGTACAAATCGCGCTTCGGTCTGCTTACTTCGGACGAGATCAATCTCGGCTCGCCGGACCGAGTGCTCGGTGCATTTTTCCGATGCGATCGCGGAGCCGTACCCAGCGACCATCACACTCTCTTTTTGATGGGCACCGGTAAGCCCGGATTCAATCACGCTGCTTACGAAGTGGCCGATTTTGACGACCTTATGTGCGGGCATGATTGGCTGAACCAGAAAGGTCGCCGACACGAATGGGGCGTCGGACGCCACCTGCTCGGAAGCCAAATCTTCGATTACTGGCGCGACCCTTGGGCTAACACCTTGGAGCATTGGACCGACGGCGATCTGTTGGACGCGGCCTGGGGCTCCCGCACGGCGAGTTTTGAGGAAGTGCTAGCCACGCAGTGGGGACCTATGCCGCCCGGATCGATGGGGTCGTAAGGAGGCTTCTTGAAATGAGGATAGTCCGCTATGTGGAGAAAAATGGGGTCAAGCTTGGTGCCGTTAAAGGCGACGGTGTGGTCGACTTATCCCGCATCTTCCCTTCTCTCTCGGATAACATAATCGAGCTCATCCAGCGGTGGAGCGAAACAAAGCCGGACCTGGAGAGAATCGTTTCAGAGCGCGCGCCGGATGCTGCGTTCGCAAACGTTCATCTGCTCGCTCCCGTAGCCCGCCCCGGCAAGATCATGGCGATCGGTCTCAACTACGGGGATCACATCAGGGAGACGGGTCAAAAGTTGCCGCCTCATCAAATCTGGTTCACCAAGGCAGTGACCTCGATCAACGGACCGTTCGATCCCATCGAGCTGCCTATCGCTTCGGCGCAGCTTGATTACGAGGCCGAGCTGGTGGTGATTATCGGCAAGCGCTGCAAGCACGTGCCGAGCGAGCGCGCTGCCGACGTTGTCTTCGGCTATTGCGCCGGCAACGACGTTTCGGTGCGCGACTGGCAGATGCAAACCACGCAATGGGTGCTCGGCAAATCGTTCGACACCCACGCGCCCATCGGCCCGTGGATCGTTACGGCCGACGAGATTGGCGATCCCCACACGATGGGCATTCGATGTTTTGTCAATGACCAGCGACGCCAGAATTCCAATACGGAGAACCTCGTGTTCAACGTCTACGACCAGATTGCGCATTTGAGCCAGGCCATGACCTTAGAACCAGGCGACATCATCTTTACCGGAACTCCGGGCGGGGTCGGGCTTGCGATGCAACCCCCGCAGTGGCTCAAGGCGGGTGACAAAGTGCGCGTCGAGATAGATCGAATCGGATCGATCGAAGCGGAAATACGGCCCGAGGGTGCAAGCTGAACCGGCTTAGTCAAGGAGACAATAGTCAATGACGTACAAACTCGTAGAAACCGCAAGACGGATCGGGCCGGAGTTGGAAAAGACCGCGGCCGGGGACAACACGCTTCGGAGGCTCAGCGATCGTACCTGGCACATTCTGATGGACAATGGCTTTTTGCGATCCCTGCAGCCGGCGCGATGGGGCGGCGGCGAAGTGTCGCTGATGGAATTTGTCGATGCGACGATGGAACTTGCGCGCGTTTCGCCTTCCGCTGCATGGATCGCCGGCGTGATCGGATTGCATCCATGGCAGCTCGCCCTGTTCGATGAAAGAGCGCAGCAGGAGATGTGGGGTAAGGACCGCGCGCTTATGCATTCTTCGTCCTACAATCCAACGGGCAAGGCTGAGAAGGTGGCCGGCGGTTACAGGCTCTCGGGGCGGTGGTCGTTCTCGTCTGGATGCGATCACTGTCAAGGCGTGATGCTGGGAGCGATTTGTGGCGCACGCGAGGAGCGGGGCAAACCGATACCCGACTTCAGGTCTTTTCTGTTGCTCCGGGATCAATATCGCATCGACGACAACTGGCAGGTTACCGGACTCCAGGGTACTGGGAGCAAAGATATCGTTGTCGAAAGCGCTTTCGTACCTGAGTATCGATCTCAGTCGCTCATCGACTATGCGATGAATGCGCCGCTGCCCGGGCAAGAGCGCAACAACGGCCCCCTTTATCGATTACCTTGGTCGGTAGTGTTCAACACCGCCTTGGTTGCTTCAGTGCTGGGCGCTTCGCGCGGGTTCGTGGATTCTTGGATCTCGCAGACGCGGGACCGAAAGTTGAGCTTGGGTGGCAAGGCGGCCGACGATGCTTTCATGCAGAGGCGGCTCGCCGAGACAATCTGGCATATCGACGCAACGGTCACCCGATTGCGCGCCGACATAGTGGAGTTGTGGCAGATGGCGGAAGCTAGCACCCCGGTTTCGATGCAACTAAAGGCGAGGGTGCGCTGGAATATGAACCACGGATGCGAGTTGGTCGCGGATGCGATCAGCGATCTGTTTCGGGCCTCAACTGGACGCGCGGTGTTCGTCGATCATCCGCTACAACAGCGCTTTCAAGATATCCAGGCGGCGATGGCCCACGCGTACCTTTCTCCGGATGCGCTGGCAAGGGCGGTGGGCGGATTCCTCTTAGGTGCCTCGCAGCCGGAGTTTGTCATCTGATGCGTTGCCCTTACCGTAATATGAAAGTCGAACACGGAGGCCCGGCAATCGTGCCAAATCCGCGTGGGAAGACTTCATCCGCAAGGTTTCATCGACAAGTTCAGGAGCAACGCCGGCAAGGTGAGCGCGGTACGCGGATGCGCCAATGATCCTGGTCACACATACCGGAAAATCGGAAAGACCTACACCGGGGGCGCTGGTTTATAGGAAAGAGGGCGACCGAAACCGTGACTATCGCCACGATGGGCGGCGCGCCCAACAATCCGAGTTGGTACACATCGTGCTCGTGTCGGCGTGTGCCCCTCGCCACCGCGATGGACCGGGTAAAGGTGATGTCCTCGCTCTAGAAGCAGGCGAATCTTGCTCCGCAGTATCGCCCCGGATCGAGGAAGCCGGCGACAAAAGTATAGCAATTCTCCTAGTGGGTGCGCTGCACGAACATCAATTTAACTAAGGGTGGCGTTCGGTTCTCGATCCGAAGGTCCTCAACATAGGGCCGGCGAGACCGTCAGCCCGGGGGAAGGCCACATTATGGACACGCTGAAACATGGATGAGCGATAATCGCATCCTGAGGCCGAACCGCTTTGCCCTTGTCACCCGGAAGATACGCACAGCCCTTATCAGATTTGAAACATTGAACCGCGTGACACCTTTCGAACCAACCCGGGCCTGTCTGTTGCCATCGGCGACAAACACCGGAGCAATTCGTTCTTTGCAGTAAGGCTTCGTTACCCGGCGTGGAATTTGCTGGAAGTCAGCCCGGATCCTCTTTCCTTTAAGTAGTAGGTCTAGAACGGGGAACCGGGGAAGAGCCGGCCGTACACTGCTGCGATGCCAACACGAGCCCACGTTCGCGGTCGCTTGGGTCCCGAGTACCTGAGCACCTGGGTGAGGAGACCATGAATGGAAGG
>JAFAHS010000268.1 GCA_019237115.1 Deltaproteobacteria bacterium | reverse complement strand
CCCTCGGACTTTTTGCTGGTCCGTGGCATCTATGCGATCCGGCCGCCCCTTCCATTTTCGCTCGGTGCGGAAGGCGTCGGCCGAGTGAAGGCTCTGGGATCGAAGGTCGATACCGCACTGCAGGGCAAGCGGGTCGTGATCGTTCCCAACTACGAGCAGGGCACCTGGTCGGATAAGGTCGTCGTCCCGGCACGCAATATCGTCCCCGTGGCCGACGACACCGATCCCGCGCAACTTGCGATGATCGGAATCAACCCGGCGACCGCCTATCTCCTGCTCCATCGCTACGTCTCCCTGATGCCGGGCGACTGGATCGGTCAAACCGCCGCCAATTCAGCCATGGGACAGTACATCATCACGCTTGCCAGGCTGGCCGGAGTCAAGACCCTCAACCTGGTCCGCCGCCCGGATGCTGCCGAACAGGTCCGTAAGTTCGGCGGTGACCGCGTGGTGCTCCTGGGCGATAACCTGCGCCGGGACATAGACCAGGCTCTTGGCGGCAGGAAGCTAAGTCTGGTTCTCGATTTCCTGGGAGGATCTCCCGCAGGAGAATTGGCCCGGTCGCTCAAACCTGGTGGCTCAATCGCGGTCTATGCATTTCAACACGGGTGGCCGGAACTGTCGCCGGAATTCCTATTTAACAATCTCAGCCTTCACGGTTTCTGGATCGGCAACTGGATCCGGAACGCGCCACGCACTGAGATTCAGGAGCTCTACCAAAAGCTGGCCGACCTGGTGGCCGATGGCTCGCTGTCGGCGGTCGTCGAGCGCGCGTATCCCCTCGACCAATTCAAAGAAGCGATCGATCGTTCCTTGAAGGGCACTCGCAATGGAAAGATTCTGTTCAAACTCGACCCCGACTGATTGATCGCCTGGTTGGGTTGAAGGGGCCAACTCGAAGCGCGAACAACTCGACTACCCGGTCCTGGTTCCGCGCGCTTGCGGTGTCAACATGGCAATCGCCGCGTTGACCAAATCGTGAATGCGACCGCGGCGGAAACCTTCCGGCTCGACGGGAAACATCATCGTCCAGCCATCTCCCATGGCGCACACCTGATCGGCGAGTAAGTCCGCTGGAATATCGGCGCGAATCACCCCTTGTGCCTGTCCGCTCTCCAGCAGACTTGTAAGTTTGCGGCGAAATTTGCGCGTAGCGTTTCTGGATTATCGCGGCGAGCGAAGAATTCGAGCCCCACCGATCGGCGAACAAGTTGCCAAACGGGATCGCCGAGACCAATTCTTCGAGCCGCTCCGCCGCCGCGGGATTCGCATTCTCGTTGTGGGTCTCTTTTTCGGTTCCGTCAAACAATTCGACCGCCATGGGGCCGGGGTTTTCGACTTCGCGCCTAGCACCGGCTCTCCTTCGCGCAGAGCGCTCAAGGCTTCGCCTCTGGATCGTCAGTTCGCGACGTTCGCAGATACCCGACCACCAGGCGCGTTACGTCGTCCACAAACCGTCGTGCTTTATCGTCGGCGAGGATGTCCGGGCGCCGCAGGACTGCCGCATGGGTCAGCGCTTCCACTACTGTCACTAGTACGAAGGCCGCGAGATCGAGATCGGGGACGTCGATCTCGTCTCGATGTGCCTCGAGATAAGCCCGGACCAGTGCATAACCCTCCCGGATATTAGCCTCGATATTCTCGAGCCGCCCAACTCGCGGGATCTGTTCTGCAAGGACGCCATGGAGCTTGGGATTGACGCGGTGAGCGTCGATTGCAACCGAGACAAATTCGCGCGCCGCCACCTCGATTGGACGCGCCAACACCTTGACCAGGGCGTTGCGCGTCACCTGCGAAACCTCTTGCATGTGGCGGTCAATAACCGCCGCTACCAGCGCCTCCTTGCTCGGGAAGTACTGGTACAATGAACCGATGCTGACCCCCGCCACTTCGGCAATCCGGTTGGTGCTCGCTCGGTCATAGCCTTCCTTGATCAAAACGCGAGCAGTAGCTTCTAGAAGGGCGTCGACGGTTAGACGCGATCGCTCTTGAGAGGCTGATTTCCTAGGGCTTGTTTCCAGTTTTCGCGCCATGTGCAATTGCCGCAAATGCGAGTGGCCTGATTATGAGCGATCGCTTATATTGTGTCCAGTAAAAACAGGCACCCCACGGACATGAGCAGACAAACGCCCGATTATGGTCTCGATGCTCCGGTAGCCGTTCGCTGGATCTTTATTGCTGGCCTCGCGGGGGCAATCGCTGGCTTCTTTCTCTTGCGCTGGACTGTGACCCGGCACGCCGGACTCCTCGTCGGCCTGGCTTACGCGGTGCAAATTTTTGGCTTTTTCTGTCTGACTGTCGCGTCTCTCATGTTCGCGAGCAGTCGCTTCGGTAAATTCCACGCACGCGACCGCCTCCTCGCGCGCTTGAAGCTTCGCGGAGACGAAGCCGTGCTCGATGTCGGCTGCGGTCACGGCCTCCTGCTCATTGCTGCCGCAAAGCTGCTCCCGCGAGGTCGCGCGACAGGCATCGATCTGTGGTCTCAAGTGGATCAGTCCGACAATTCGCGTGAAGCCACTTTAAGGAATGCTACGCTTGAGGGAGTCGCGCAGCGAGTCCGCGTTCGTGACGGAGATATGCGCAAAATGCCCTTCGCCGACCGCAGTTTCGACGCCACCGTCGCGCACTTCGCCATCCACAATGTGCGCAGCCGCGAAGGATGCCGCGAAGCCATCCGTGAGATCGTGCGCACCCTCAATCACGATGGCCAGGTGGCGATTTCCGACCTCCACGGCGTCGAGCTCTACGCCGACGAGTTGCGCAAGTCGGATATGACTGAGGTGGAAATCTCCGGTCTCAGTTTCTGGACGTTCCCTCCCGCGCGCACGGTGACTGCGAGAAAGCCTAAGCACCCAGTCGGATGAGTTCTGCTATTACCGCGATCAGGAGAAAGAAGATGGATCAAGTCAGCACGTTTGAACGGGTCTTCAGCTACAAGGCAAGGGCCAACGACGAGATTCTCGCAGCAATGCGGCGATTTGACGAGGCCTCTCCGGCAAAGGAGATCGCCGTCAGAGTTCTCAGTCACACTTATGCCGTCGACCAGATCTTCGCCGCGAACTTGAGGCGAGCTGAGCACGGATACACCTCGCCCAACCCAGGCCAGGCGCCATCGCTGGAAGAACTGACTGCGGCGATCAAGACCAGCGATCAGTGGTTCATCGACTATGTATCCCGTCTGGATGAAGAACAGTTGGCCGAACTCATCGACTTTACGTTTACCGATGGTTTGCCGGGTCGCATGTCACGCGAAGAAATGCTGATGCACGTGACAGTTCATGGCGAATACCACCGGGGACAGATCAGTTTGATAATGATGCAAAACTCGATCACGCCGCCGGGCGACGGATTCACGAGCTATTTGCATAAGGAGGAAGCCTCGGCCCGGCGCCGGCCTGGTCGGTCAAGCGACACCGTTGAACCCCATCTGGACGATAACCGATTAAACATGGCGCGGCTCGTCAAGCTGGGGCCGGCCGAAACATCGGCCAAAGGTGGGATGGCGATGTCGCGCCTCGCTGAGCTAACGGACTCGGTTAGAGCCGCGGTGGGCGCCGATTCCGGTCTCGGCAAAACGCTGAAATTCAATCTCAGGGAGGAGGGCTTCATCTACATCGACGGCGGCTCGGTCACCAATGAGGACAAAGCGGCGGATCTGACACTGACTCTTACCAGCGACGACCTGAAGGCCATAAGCCAGGGCAAGCTCGCCCCCATGACCGCAGTAATGAGCGGCCGGCTCAGCCTCTCCGACATGGGTCTCGCCGCAGGTCTTCAAGGCAGGTTGCAGGCCCTGTTCTCCAAGATGCAACTGATTTCCTGACCACCGCGAGCTGCGCCAACGAAAGGGAGATACAAGCAGATGAGAAAGCGCTGCCCTCAGCGCCGAATCTCGTAACAGCTCCGCGGAACGCGAGAAGGGGAAGCGAGAGGCATACCATAGAGAATTCTCTCTGCCGAGGACTTTCCTTCAAAAGCACCCGCCAGCAACAGGTCGGGGCGAACACCAACGGGCCGTTGATGGCCGAGCGACTGAGATTGGAGCCACCCGTTCGGATTCAAACGGACCAGCTGCTGATTGCGAACAAGCTCGAACCACCGTACCAGCCCGTGGGAGAAGCTCAACACAATCAACGGAATGCGGCGGCTAGGTCTTTATCGTAGTTCGCGTTATTCATTCAATTAGGGCTCCAGAGGCACTCCATTGGAGCCGTCGTCTCTCGCGGCCCAATCGGCGTGCTCAATCCAGCTGTCGCACGCTGTCCAAGCAGAACGCGACTCTTTTCTTCGAAAGGGGCGGCTGATCAATTCGGTCGCGGATCGACCTGCTCGCTCGTAGGTATTCCAACGCATCTGAATGTTGCGCATAAGTGATGACGTGGCAGAGAGTGGGGCTTACCGAACCGCAGACTTGGCACGAGGCTCCTCCCTGCTGCGGCGCCGCGCGCTATGCGTCGCAACCAACACGACGTGCGATTCAAAGGAACATTCGCAAACTTGTAAAATCATTCAAATAGGCTCGGATAATTAACCAAGGTTCCGATTCGTTTTCCTTGATAGCTACCAGAGGTACTCGAGCACATTCGCCAGATTCGCCTGTGCAGGAGGGTCTCCTTAGTGGAGCGCGAGCATGAGTACAACAATGAATCCGAACACCGTCCGTGAGGTCACACCTTGGCATGCTATTTCTCAAGCTGAGGTCGTCAAGCGACTTGATACCAACTCTGAGCAGGGTCTTAATCCATCGGAAGCTTCGGCCCGGCTCCAGAAATATGGGCCGAACCGCTTGCCGGAAGGCAGGAAACGGGGCGCATTCGCGAGGTTCTTCGCACAGTTCAACAACGTCCTCGTTTTCGTGCTGCTCGCCGCCGGGTTCACCAAGCTGATGCTGAGCCTGTGGATCGACGCGGGGGTCATCTTTGCAGTGGTCGTTCTCAACTCATTGCTCGGATTCATTCAGGAGGGCAACGCCGAGAAGGCGCTGGATTCGATCCGCAACATGCTCTCCGCCGAGGCCCGGACGATGCGCGGCGGTGAAACACGTATGATTCCAGCGGAGCAGCTCGTTCCAGGGGACCTCGTGCTCCTCGAATCCGGCGATAAGATTCCTGCTGACCTGCGGCTCATCGAAGCGAAGAACTTGCGTACCGAGGAGGCCGCCCTCACCGGCGAGTCCGTACCCGCAGAAAAGAACGTCGAGGCAGTGCCCGTAAACGCAACCGTCGGAGATCGCGCAAGCATGGCGTTTTCCGGCACCATGGTCGTATCCGGACGCGCAACTGGTGTGGTCGTTGCAACTGGGAACGAGACGGAGCTCGGACGCATCAACCAGTTGCTCGCAGAGGTCAGCGCCCTCGAAACGCCGCTCCTCCGTCAAATAAAGAATTTTGGTTACAACATCACCGCGGTCATCGGAGTGGTCAGCGTCCTGATCTTCGCCTACGGCAAATGGGTGAAGGGTATGGACTTTGTGGAGCTCTTCCAGGCGGTGGTCGGCATCGCAGTGTCAATTATCCCAGAAGGACTGCCCGCGCTGATCACGATCACGCTGGCAAAAGGAGTACAGCGCATGGCCCAGCGCAACGCCATCATCCGGCGGCTGCCTGCGGTCGAGACGCTTGGCTCAGTGTCGCGAATTTGCTCCGACAAGACCGGTACGCTGACGCTCATGGAAATGATGGTGGTGTCGGCAGTGACGGCCGAGTCAGCCTTCCAGGTCAGCGGAGAAGGCTATGTGCCCTCAGGGGAGATCAAAAAGGACGGCACGGCCGCAGGCAACGAACCAGTGCTCACGCTCATGGGGCGCGTCTGCCTGCTCTGCAACGATGCCGAGCTGTTCCAGCAGGACGGCGCATGGAAGGTAGAGGGCGATCCCACTGAAGGCGCCCTCTATCCATTCGCGATGAAGCTCGGTATGGACCGGCAGGCCGAGCAAGGTGCGTTTGTGCGTATCGACGCCATACCGTTCGAATCCGAGCACAAGTTCATGGCCACCCTCCACGAGTCGGCCGACGGCAAGCAGGTGCTGCTCGTCAAGGGCGCTCCCGAAGTGATTCTCGAGCGCTGCAATCTCCAGCAGACCGCCGGGGGTCAACCGGGGCCACTCGACCGCGGGCGCTTTACGAACGAAGCCGACCGGCTCGCCTCCCAGGGCGAACGCGTGCTGGCACTGGCGTGGCTTGAGGACCCGAAGGTGCGGGTCGGCGGTCTGGGTCCCGCCGATCTTCCCGGCACTCTCGTCCTGCTGGGCCTGATCGGCCTGCTGGATCCGCCTCGTAGAGAAGCCATTGAGGCCGTAAAGGAGTGCCACGGCGGCGGAATTCGCGTCACGATGATTACCGGCGATCACAAGATCACAGCTGCGGCCATCGCAAAAATGCTCGGTATCGGCGACGGAACGACTGCGATTACCGGCTCAGAGATCGAGGAGATGGACACTGCCACGCTTCAGGAACGAGTCGGCACCGTTGATGTCTTCGCGCGTGCAAGCCCCGAGCATAAGCTCCGTCTCGTGAAGGCCATCCAGGCCAACAAGCAGATCGTGGCGATGACGGGCGACGGTGTGAACGACGCCCCGGCTCTCAAAAAGGCCGACATCGGCGTGGCCATGGGCATCAAAGGCACTGAAGTGACGAAGGAGGCCGCAGGAATGATCCTGGCCGATGACAACTTCGCTTCAATCGCCGCTGCAGTCAAGGAAGGTCGTACAGTCTACAACAACATCGAGAAAGCAATGCTGTTTATGCTTCCGACCAACGTCGCACAGGCTTTGGTCATTGCGGTGGCTATATTTTTTGGCTTCACCCTGCCCATCACGGCGCCACAAATTCTCTGGGTCAACATGGTCACCTCGGTGGCACTCGGCCTGGTAATCTCGTTCGAGCCGCACGAGACTGATGTGATGCTTCGGCCTCCCCGCGCGATCGACCGCCCGATCGTGACGGTCTTCGGTCTCTGGCGCATCCTGTTCATCGGCTCGGCGCTTCTCGCCTACACGCTGTTGGCTTTCTTTTATATGAAGTCCCAGGGCGCGTCGGACTCGCTCGCCCGGACAGTCGCGGTTAACGCCATCACGATCGGCCAGGTCTTCTACCTTCTGAACAGCCGTTTCCTGGTCGACTCGTCGCTCTCCCTGAAAGCACACATGGGCAACAAGTACCTGCCGCTAGGCATCGTTGCCGTAGTAATACTGCAACTGTTGTTTACCTACACAGCGCCGTTCCAGGCGATGTTCGGCACCGAACCCATTCCGTTCGGTACTTGGCCGTTGCTGCTCGCGGGCGGTCTCGCGTTCTTCCTCGTCGTTGAGGCCGAAAAGTTTGTCATCCGTTCATCGGGCCCGCTGCGAAGGGCCATCACAGCGGTGGAAGCTGGTACCTAGCGCGACACTGAAACATGGCTGGTATGTGCCTCATAGCATTTTTCGATCGACGAGAGTGCCGATCACGCGTCGAACTATCCTCTCCCGACGAGATGCGCTGCCGAGCGCCAGGCGTGATGCGAAAGCGCTTCGAGGCGTCGGACAGTGTCGACGCGAGCAATCGCCTCGTCCACACTCACCACTCCACCTGCTACCCAGCTCATCGTCACTTTGCGGTGGGCCTGCTGCAGCTCGCCAAGTGTTTTGGCGCAGTGTTCAAGCTGGACGAGTGCTTGCTCGGTTGGCCCTCCACTCGCATTTGCAGCGACCTCGTTCTCTGCATTGAGCGCTTGGACTGGGACAGCCTCATCAGGCCTGTTTGGCAGATTGCCTACCTCGCCGGCTATCAAGACCGCGTTTCGCATCGCCTCGGCGCACAACTTCGCCGCAGAGCGCACATCTTCAGACCCGCTGGGCAGCGGCCCAAATACGCCTTTCTCGCCCGCGACCTCGGCCAGACGAGACGCGTTGTCGAGCGCATGGAGGGTGCTGGTGAGTCGCTGCTTCTCCTCCTCCGATTCGGGAGGGCCGCTCGCCTCCGACATGAATTCCTGCGCCCGGTGCAACGCATCGCTCGCCTCTGTTACTGAGACGACATCTTTCCCAGCTCGTTCGGAGGTTCCCAAATTGGTAGCCGTCAACGCCTCGCCGATTGATCCGCACATCGTTCCAAGCGAGAGCGCAACCGTTCGCCGCACCGCTTCCTCGGCGGCGATCGGTGTCACGAGCGCTGCCGGGTCGAGGCAACGCAAAAGCGGCGCCCCACGCTCGGGCAGAATTCGCTCGACCAATCGCGTGAACCTGTCGACCAGCGGCAGCAGAATCGCAACGCCGACGACGTTGTAAGCAGTGTGGTAAGCAGCTAATAGCGTCACGCCGTCGATGGTTTTCGAGGCACGAACGAGCGGAGGAATAGTGACAGGAAACAGTGCCAGCGCGATAACCGCCGCGATTAGCTTGAACAAAATGTAGGCCACAGCCAATCGCTTAGCGGTACTGCTTGCGCCGATCGCAGCCATAGCGGAGCTTGTCGCCGTGCCGATGTTCTGCCCGATGACGAGCGCGCAAGCCTGGTCGAGCCCTATAGCCCCCGCGTAGAGCGCCGATAGCGATACCGCGATGGCGGCCGTCGACGATTGCATCACCGCCGTCATCGCCACTCCAACCACGATCAACAACAGCACGGCGAGCAAGCTCGACCACCAGCTGACGCCTGGGCCAAAAACGGCGGGAAGATCGGCCGGATGCAACCGTTCGGCGAGTCCACCCATCCCCTGCTGCAACGTTGTCAGTCCGTAAAGCACAAGCGCAAACCCTGCAAGCGCTCCACCTGCCGCAGACACGCGTCCACGGCCCAACAGTTTGAGCAAAGCGCCGACAAAGAGAATCGGTAATGCGGCGGCCGTGAGCGAGACACGAACACCGATAAGCGCAATCAGCCAGCTTGTTCCGGTTGTGCCGATGTTCGCGCCAAACACCAGTCCCAGGCCTTGTGAAAAGGTAAGCAATCCCGCGCTCACAAGACCGATGGTTGTCATCGTCGTTGCACTCGACGACTGCACAATTAGCGTAACGAAAGCGCCCCAGAACGCGCCCGACGACGGAGTCGCTGCCGCCCTGCTCAGCGTTGCGCGCAGCCCCGGGCCGGCCAATGCCTTGAGGCCGCTGGTCATGACGTTCATGCCGAGCAGGAACAGGCCCACACCACCGAGAACCGAGATCGTCGTGGACATTTACGCGGCCCCTCCAGGTGCGGCGACGGTCAGGATGTTCAGTGTAAACGCAGCCGTACGGCGATGTCAGCCCCGAGCGAGACCTTTGTGGT
>JAFAHS010000200.1 GCA_019237115.1 Deltaproteobacteria bacterium | reverse complement strand
ATGGTGTTGTCGGCGACGCCCAGGTCGTCCAGCTTCTTCAGTAGCTTGCCCACGATCTCGTCGTGCTCGACCATCACGTCATGATAATCCGACTGCCAGCGGCCCGCCCGCCGCCGAACCTCCGGCTTGACATGAGTGCGCAAATGCATGTGCGAGGTGTTGAACCATACGAAGAAGGGAATGCCGGCCTTGGCCTGCCGGTCGAGGAAGTTATTCGTCTTCGCAAGAACCTCATCGTCGATAGTCTCCATCCGCTTTTTGTTTAGCGGGCCGGTGTCCTGGATCGAGTGGGTGCCGTTGGGATTAGCCTTGCAGTCAAGCACGCCCCGCGGGCCGTAAAGCTCCTTGAAGTTGGGAAAATCGGAGGCTGGAGGATAGTCCGGCAGCTCTGGCTCCTCTAACGCGTTTAAGTGGTAGAGAAAGCCGAAGAACTCGTCAAATCCGTGGTTGGTCGGAAGAAATTCGTCTTTGTCGCCGAAGTGGTTCTTCCCGAATTGGCCGGTCGCGTAACCCAGCGATTTTAACAATTCAGCGATAGTCGGATCCTCCGGGCGAAGACCCAAATCTGCCCCCGGCAATCCCACCTTGCTCAAGCCCGTACGAAAGACGCTCTGGCCCGTAATGAAAGCCGACCGTCCAGCAGTGCAGCTTTGTTCTCCGTAGCTGTCGGTAAAGAGGATTCCTTCTTCGGCAATTCGATCGATATGGGGAGTCCGGTAGCCCATCATGCCTTTGGTGAAGATGCTGAGGTTCGAAGTGCCGATGTCGTCGCCCCAGATAACGAGGATGTTCGGAGTTTTCGCAGTTGCCATTGTTGCTTCTTCCCTGGTCACCGCGTTTGGCGATTTTCTAGGCTTGGCCGGCACAGGCCATCGTGCCAGAGCATCGAAACTCCCGCCATTGGACATTGGTCCAATAGTGTTCGACGCTCTCGTAGTACGCGCAAAGCGTCGTATGAGCATATTGGCTCTGGGAACCTGCTACGGCTCTAGAGGTCGATGAAGGCGCGCTCGTCAAGGCGGCCCATGGTCCTCAAAAATGCGAAGTGGTTGGCAGTACTGAAGAAGAAATACGATCCGACCCATCTGTTTCGGTTAAGTCGGCTTTCCGCGCCCGCGGCGGAAGGCCCCTGCTGCAACGCAACCCTGGCCTCGGTATTTTCGGCACTGGGAGTTTGCCGCCTGTGGGCACGGTCAACCCATCCTAGATTCGCTGTCTGATGGAGCGCAGCGCGTCCCGAGCCTGGAGGTTTCGCGGGTCGAGACGGAGTGCCTGCCGGGCGTAGCGTTCGGCGGGAGCGAGCCAGCCTAGACGGAGAGCGCAATCCAACATCGCAAGCGGTATCGACGCGCCCTCGGCCCCGAACTCGCGCGCATGTTGGAACGCATCGAGCGCTTCTGCGTCCCTCCCGAGGGCCGCCAGTATGGTTCCCATAGCGGTCATGGCCTCGACGCTAAGCGGATCGAGTTCCAGGGCCTCGCGGCACATCGCGAGCGCACCACGTTTGGCGCCCTTCTCCGAGAGCTCGCGTGCCGCCTTGGCCAGCCGGTTCGCTTCATCGCGCCACCCCCGGACTTCCACCTGTACCTCGATGGTGTCGCGAGAGATCTCGGCCTTTTTGATGCGAACCCTGCGCCCCAGATAGTCGCTTAAGCGACCGACGATCGCGTCCCCGAGCGTCTCCGCAGGCATCAGCCACGCGATGGAGAGGGGATCGCCCACGTGATCCTCGCGCCGGATTTCGAGCGTTTGGTGCTCGCGGTGGCGCTTTGGGCGCGAGGCCGGCTCAGACTCGCTCATCGGGATCGAAGAGTTTCCGGTATTCGTCGAGCGCAAAGCGATCCGTCATTCCCGCAACGTAGTCCGCCACCACGCGCGCAATTGCTTCGTGGTCCTGTTCGGCCCGTTTGAGAATATGCTCCGGCATCTGGCCCGGTTCCGCCAGATAGGTTTCAAAGAGCCGGGCGAGCACCCTACCCGCCTTTTCCGTCATCCGGTTCACTCGATAGTGGCGGTAAAGCCGCTGACGCATGATCTCCTTGAGTTCCGCCACCTGCGGTGTCATTTGCGGTGAAAACGCGGCCACTCTCCTTCCGGCTCGCCTGATTCCGTCCACGCTTCGAATCGAGGATCGCTCGACGTCCGAGGCTATCTGTGTGACCAGATCGGTGGACATCGCGTCGATCATTCGAATCACGGTCTGACTCCCGACCACGCGCACATCACCGTCGTGAACACTCTCGCGCGCCTGCGCGGATGCGCTCCGATACAGCACCGACGGGTTCAAATCCTCGCCCGTCAACATCTGCGCTTTCACGCCGTCGTCAACATCGTGCGCCAGGTAGGCGATTTCGTCGGCCTGGTCGACGATCTGCGCCTCCAGGCAGGGGTACGCGGAGGGGTCGAACTCGAGCGCCGCGGGGCGACTCTGAAAATCAGAGTGTTTGATGATGCCCTCGCGCACCTCGAAAGTGAGATTAAGCCCGCGAAAATTCGGATAACGGATTTCGATCCAATCAACGGTGCGCAGGCTCTGGGCGTTGTGATCAAAACCGCCGTGCGGGGACATCAACTCATTGAGGAACCGCTCGCCGGCGTGTCCAAATGGAGTATGGCCGAGGTCATGCGCGAGCGCGATCGCCTCTGCCAGCTCGACATTCAGCCCCAGCGACCGCGCCACGGTTCGGGTTATCTGCGCCGCCTCCAGGGTGTGGGTGAGACGGGTTCGATAGTAGTCGCCCTCGTGATTCACGAAGACCTGGGTCTTGTATTCGAGGCGGCGAAAGGCCGCGGAGTGAATGATTCGATCGCGGTCGCGTTGAAACGCGGTCCGCATCGGATGTTCGGGCTCGGGGAATCGGCGCCCGCGACTGTGGGCCGACAGCATCGCATACGGTGCAAGTGTCCGCTGTTCGATTTCCTCGAGGGCCTGCCGATTTAAAAGCATCGCGCTCAGAATGCTACCACGCGTCCGAACAGCCTTGCACGTTTGGAGCAGTGCGGGGCCGTTGGCGCGCTCAGCGATGTTTGGGAATTACCCCCGACCGACCCCTCTTCATCGGCCCACCTCAGGTCTTCTATAATTTGGTGTCGATTGGATGCGGTGGTGGAAGGATCGGGGGCAGGTCGCCGCTTTGGTGGTGCGGTTGGATTCGGCGTGGCGTGCCTGGTGTTCGCCGGATGCGCCACAACTCGACCGCTTCCTTCTCCTGCCCCGCCGATGGTCGCCTCGGTACCCGCAGCCCCCGCTCCGGCATATTCGCAATTCGGCGTCGCCTCGTGGTACGGGCCCGGGTTCAACGGCTATGCCACCTCGAGCGGTGAAATCTACAACCAGGACGACGTGACGGCCGCCTCCACGCTTTACCCCCTGGGGAGCCACGTGATGGTGACCAACCTCGATAACGGCAGATCGGTCGAGGTGCGAATCAACGACCACGGCCCTTACCTGAAGGGCCGTAAAATCGACCTGTCGCGCAAAGCAGCGACGGTCCTGGGCGTGACCGGACCTGGGACGGCGCGCGTGAGGCTCGATTTGCTGACCGTTCCGCCGGGCGCATCGCCTATCGGAACGCCGCCCCGCTACTTTGTGCAGCTTGGTTCCTTCGCCAGCCCGGCCAACGCAAATCATCTACGTTCTCAACTGTCCGCGTACTATCCTGACGTTCGTGTGGACCAGGTCGATGCGGGCCGTCATCGCTACTATCGGGTGCGGATGGGCGGGTTTGCGACGCGCCGGGAGGCACAGGCGCGCGCGGATCAGAGCTCGCGCTTCGGCTTGCCCATCATCATCGTAAGCGAATGACTTCAGATCTCGGTGTCCCTCGGAGAGCCGCGCGGAGCCTGGCGACCGCGGCGTGCGGGGTTCTGTTGGCAGGCTGCGCCTACGCGCTCGTCAATGGCCATTCCCTCAATCAGGCCAAGGTCGATCAGGTCGAGCAAGGTCTTCAGCAAATCCGCCAACTGAGCTTTCTTAAGCCGGTGCCGTTGGTCGTTAAAGACCGCGACCAGGCCGAGCAGCAGATGGAAAGCGATCTGATGCGCGATTACACCGACAATCAATTACGCGCCGATGGCGCAGCCGGGGCTCTGGTAGGTCTGTACCCTTCCGGAATGGACCTCAAGGCGGAGTCGCTCAAGCTGCTGCGCAACCAGGTCGCAGGTTTTTACGATCCGCATTCCAAGGAGATGGTTTTGGTGGCCGGCGGCACCAACCTGGGCCTGTTCACGGACGCGGCCGAGTTTATCGCCCAGCACGACGTCGCCGGCGAAATGGTGCTGGCTCATGAGCTTACCCACGCGCTGCAGGATCAACATTTCGATCTCGACAAGAAGCTCGACCAGGTGAAGAACAACGACGACCGCGCGCTGGCGCTCAAGGCGGTTGCGGAGGGTGACGCTACGCTGGCCGGCTACGCCTACGTGACCGGCAGGATGGACGCCTCGGTGGTAGATGGGCTGCTCGCGTATCTGCCCGATATCGCCAAGGAGCTGACCAAACAAGCGCCCGACACCCCCGACGGGCTCTCGGTTCCCCTGGTCTTCCAGTATTCCGACGGCGTCCGATTCGTTGCCGAGGCCTATCGGCGTGGAGGGTGGAAGGCCGTCGACGCGCTTTACGCGAACCCTCCCCTCTCCACACACCAGGTCCTCCACACCGAAGATTACTTCGTTCACCCCAACCCGCCGGTAAGCGTGGCAATCCACGGTTACGAGCGAACCATGAGTTCCTGGAGCAAGGTGGATGACGACACCTACGGCGAACTGCTGCTGCGCGTTATCCTGCAGCGCAACCTCGGCAAGGACGCACCGGAAGTGGCACTTGCGGGACGCTGGGCCGGCGACCAGATGATCATCCTCCAATCCGGCCGCGAGATCTCGGTGCTATGGTTGTTGGTGTTTGCGGAAAGCAGCAGCGCCGCGAAATTCGCTGCGGTCTACACGACGACCCTCGACAAGCTGCTCGGCAATACACGGCACGAGGTCGACTATCGCGACCGCGAGGTGTTGGTTGCTATCGGCGCGGCGGCGCAAGCGATGGAAACGCTGGAGCCATCCATCTGGTCGCAGACTCGAATCGGAGCGGCGGGCGGGGCGAACTACCCCGCTCCTGGGGTCCCGCGCGTGGACAGTAGCGAGATAGCCTTCGCGATGAGGCTGCGCTCGTCCTTGTAGGTGGCACGTTGGCGGGCCTCTTCGGCCCCGTACCACGCTACTTCTTCGATCTCACCGTCGTGAGCATTGGAGTCGCCGCCTGCAAATTCCATGGTGAAGAACCGCACGCGCTTGAAGATTCTCACCAGCGAAGCTTGTGGCTGGTCGCGCCACGAAAACACGTAAGACACCTCGCCCAGCGGTTCGATGTGTCCTACTTCCAGCCCGGTCTCTTCGCGTACCTCGCGCACCGCCGCGTCTTCTGCGCTTTCGCCCTTTTCGATATGACCTTTCGGCAGCGCCCAGGTGTCGGCTCCCTTGGGGCGAATCAGCACGAATTCAAGTCCGCCGTCGTGCCGCCGGCGGTACACCAGGCCCCCGGCGGATACTTCGCGCCGGACCGGCAGCTTGGGGCGCGGGCTCTTGCTGGTGGCGTCTTTGGCCATCAGCCGACGTCTCCGAGGCTGAAGCCAAGCGAGAGCATACGGCGAATCGCCTCGCGCGCGCCCGCCGACGAGGGACCTTGAAGGTCGGGATCCTTCCTGAGCCAACCCTCGGCCAGCTCGCGCGATCGGTATATAAGGCGGTCGTCGCGCACCAGGTGGACGAAACGCAGCGGCAACGCGCCGGTCTGCCTTGCGCCCAGAAGGTCGCCCGGACCTCGCAGCTTAAGGTCAGCCTCGGCGACCTGCGTACCGGTTGTACAGGTGGTCATCAAACCCAGGCGCTCGCGGGCAGGCTCGTCGGCTTCGCCTGACGCAACCAGGCAGCATCGCGCCGCGGCGCTCCCCCGCCCTACCCTGCCGCGAAGCTGATGCAACTGAGCAAGTCCGTAGCGCTCTGCCGCGATGATTGCGATCACGGTCGCCTCCGGCACATCTATGCCGACCTCGACCACGGTGGTTGCAACGAGGACCTGCACCGCGCCATCGCGAAAGCGAGCCATCACGCGTTCCTTGTCCGCGGCATTCATCCTGCCGTGCATGACCTCAACCCGGTAGTCCCTGAATGTACTCCGTCTGAGACGTTCGGCGGCTGCAGCGACGGAGCGCATTTCTTCGTCAGGCGCGTCAATCCGCGGCAGCACGTAGTAGGCTCGATGACCCGCGACCAGCTCGCCGCGCACGATCTGTTCGACCCGGTCCAGGTCCGCCTCACTGAAGATCAGGGTTTCCACCGGGGTGCGCCCCGGCGGTAGCTCGTCAAGAAATGAGATATTCAGATTGGCAAACAGGCTCAGCGCCAGGCTTCTTGGGATAGGCGTAGCGGTCATCATCAGCAGATTCGCCCCCGCGCCCAAGGCCTTCAGTTTCGCACGGTCGAACACACCGAAGCGATGCTGCTCGTCGATGATTCCAAGACCCAGACCCTTTACTCGTACCCGTTCCTGAATGATCGCCTGCGTGCCGAACACGATCGGCACGGCACCCGAGTTGAGACCGCGCAGCAGCGTTGCTCGGGCGCGACCTTGTACCTTGCCGGTGAGGAGCGCCGCGGGAATTCCGAGGTTTCCGCACAGGCGCTGAAAAGTCGCGTGATGCTGCTCCGCCAGCAGCTCGGTCGGAGCCATCATCGCAACCTGGTAGCCGGAACCGATCGCGCTTACCGCAGCCCAGAACGCAACCAGCGTCTTGCCGCTCCCCACGTCCCCAAGCAGCATGCGGTTCATCTGCGTGGGCCGCTTAAGGTCGGCGGAGATTTCGCCGATGGCGCGCTCCTGCGCGCCGGTCAGTCGAAACGGCAAGCTTGCAAGCCAGGCGCCGGTCTTGGGCGCGCCGCCTTCAATGGCGATTCCCGGCCGCTGCGCCGCGCGTTCCCGTTCCAGGCTCAGCGCCAGCTCGAAGGCGAACAGCTCATCGAACGCCAGTGACAGGTGCTCCCGCGAACGTTCCGCATTCAACACGTCTGGGTCGGCGTCCGCGGAGGGCTGGTGCAACCCGGCCAGGGCCTGCGCCACCGGTAGAAAGTCGTGGTGCACCTCCCGCGGAATCGAAGAACCAACTTGCTGCTCCACCTCGCCAAGCGCGCTCCGGGTGATGCCCGCGAAGACCCGCTGACTCATCCCGGCAGGAAGGTTGTAGTAAGGGCGCACCGGGGGCGGCGTGCCGGCCGAGAGAAGGTGGATTTCGGGTTGGACGAGTTCGATATTTCCCTCGGCTGTCTCCGTCACGCGACCGTGCGCGAGGACGCGTTCGCCCGATGGGAGCTTTCCGCGCATGTAGCCGGGCAGATTAAACCACACCACCCGCACCCGGATGGCGCCGCTGCTTAACCAACCGCTCGCCAACCGCCTCCACGGCGCTCCCCGCATCGGGCGTTCGGCGATCCCACCCAACTCGGCCTCGACGGTTGCTGTAGTGCCGGGAACCAGGGCGCCGAGCGGGGTCAGATGGCGCCAATCCTGATAGCGCGACGGCAGATGAAAGATCAGATCGCGGACGGTTGCGATGCCGCGTTCGGCCAGCGCCGCCGCCCGTTTTGGCCCGATTCCCGACAGGGTTACGACGCTGGTTTCGAGGGAAAGCGGGCCCGATTTGGGAATGGCAGGCTTAGCAGCGTCGGTCGCGCGCATCCGATTCCTTTGCACTGGTGCGCGCATCTCGGTGTGCCGGAGGCGAGGACGAGGTTTAGCCGCGATGGTAATCCTGCAGCGCGCGAACCTCAAAACGCTCGTTCTTCAGCGCCCGAATTCCCTCCACTCCGGCGCTCGCCCCCGCCATGGTGGTGAAGTACGGCAGGCGAAGTTCCAGTGCGGTACGTCGCATTGAAAATGAATCGGCCGTCCCGCCCTCGTCGGGCGTGTTGATCACCGCGGCGATGCGCCCGGCCTGCATGGCATCGACGATGTGGGGACTGCCTTCCATGACCTTGTTGATCGGTGCGCATTCCAGACCGAGCTTGGCGATGTAGGCGGCGGTCCCGCGGGTGGCGACAAGGTTAAAGCCCATGTCGACCAGGCCGCGCACGATTGGCTCCAGCGACGGCTTGTCCTCGTCCCGCACGCTTATGAACACCAGCCCCGTCATCGGCAGGTTCGACCCGGCGGCCAGTTCCGCCTTCGCAAACGCCATCGCAAACGACGAGTCGATGCCCATGACTTCGCCGGTGGATTTCATTTCCGGTCCCAAAATCGTATCGACGCCGGCGAAACGGGCAAACGGAAAGACCGATTCCTTGACCGCCACGTACGCGGGGACTCGTTCGGTCGTGAATCCAAGTTCTCCCAGCTTCTTGCCCGCCATCGCCAGGGAGGCGAGCTTGGCGAGCGGGACGCCAATTGCCTTGCTGACGAACGGGATGGTGCGAGAGGCGCGCGGATTCACTTCGAGGATATAGATGTCGCCGCGGTAGATTGCGTACTGGACATTGATCAGTCCGACCACGCCCAGCTCGCGAGCCAGCAGTTTGGTCTGCTCGATGAGCGAACCTTGCAAAGCCGGGGTGAGGCTTCGCGGCGGCAGAGCACACGCGCTGTCGCCGGAATGAATTCCGGCATGCTCGACGTGCTCCATGATGCCGCCGACCACCACGGTTTCGCCGTCGCTGATCGCATCCACGTCGACCTCGGTGGCGCCGCGCAGATACCGATCGATGAGCAATGGATGGCGCTCGGAGGCTTCGAACGCCTGTGCGACGTACCGTCGCAGCGAGGCCTCGTCGCCAATCACCTCCATCGCGCGGCCGCCGAGAACATACGACGGACGGATCAGGACCGGGTAGCCGATCTGCTTGGCGCCGCTTATCGCCTCGTCCAGACCGCGTACCAGAATCCCGCGCGGCTGCTTCAGCCCGAGTTTTTCGACCAGCGCGTTGAATCGCTCGCGGTCTTCCGCGCGATCGATGGCATCGGGGCTGGTACCCAGAATCGGAACCCCGGCCTGGGCGAGTGGAACCGCGAGCTTGAGCGGAGTCTGTCCGCCGAACTGCACGATCACTCCGAGGGGTTTTTCGCGCTCGGCGATGGAGAGCACGTCCTCGAAGGTCAGCGGTTCGAAGTAGAGGCGGTCGGAAATGTCGTAGTCGGTCGAAACCGTCTCGGGGTTGCAGTTGACCATGATGGTTTCGAACCCGGCCTCCTTGAGGGCCAAGCTCGCGTGAACGCAGCAATAGTCGAATTCAATGCCCTGCCCGATGCGATTGGGTCCGCCGCCCAGGATCATCACCTTGCGGCGCTGGTCGGGCTCCGCCTCGTCCTCGCCTTCGTAGGTGGAGTAGAGATACGGCGTGAAGGCCTGGAACTCGGCGCCGCAGGTATCGACGGCCTTGTATACCGGCGCAACTTTGAAGGTCTGGCGGGTCTGCGCGATCTCGGTTTCCTGGGCGCCGCGCAAATCCGCGATCCGGCGGTCGGAAAATCCCAGCGCCTTGAATTCGCGAAAATACCCCTCGCTCAGCGGCTCGCGCGCCACGCGCGTCTCCGCCGCCACCACTTCGGCCAGCGCATCGATGAACCACGGATCGACGGCACTCAGGCGATAGGCTTCGTCCCGCGCCAGGCCAAGACGCAACGCGTCGGCCAGGTGGAAAAGGCGATGGCTGCTCGGGCGGCGCACTTCCTCGAGCAACTCGGCCAGAGCGGCCTCGCGCGTGACCGCGTTCAGGTGGGATTCGAGTCCGAAAGATCCGATTTCCAGCGAACGCAGCGCCTTTTGCAATGATTCCTTGAAGGTCCGCCCGATGGCCATGACTTCGCCGACCGACTTCATCTGCGGCCCCAACTCGTCGGCGGCACCGCGAAATTTCTCGAACGTGAAGCGCGGAATCTTGGTCACCACGTAGTCGATGGTCGGCTCGAAACAGGCCGGCGTCTTGCGGGTGATGTCGTTGGGGATTTCGTCGAGTCGATAGCCCACCGCGAGCCGGGCGGCAATCTTTGCGATCGGGAACCCGGTGGCTTTGGAGGCCAGCGCGGAACTCCGCGAGACGCGCGGATTCATCTCGATCACGACCATCCTGCCGGTTTGGGGATCGATCGCGAACTGAATGTTGGAACCACCGGTATCGACCCCGATCTCGCGGATGATGCGCAACGCCGCGTTGCGCATGATCTGGTATTCCTTGTCGGTCAGGGTCTGTGCCGGCGCCACCGTGATTGAGTCGCCGGTGTGCACCCCCATCGGGTCGAGGTTCTCGATCGAGCAGATGATGACGACATTGTCGGCCATGTCGCGCATCACCTCGAGCTCGAACTCTTTCCATCCTTCGACCGATTCCTCGATCAGCACCTCATGAATGGGGGACATTTCGAGTCCCCACTGTACCTTGGCGCGATAGTCGTCGAGTTCCCGGGCAATCGATCCTCCGGTCCCGCCCAGGGTCCGCGACGGCCGGATGATCAGGGGCAGGCCGAGCTCGTGCCGGATCCGTTCTGCGTCGTCCATGGAATGCGCGATCGCGGAGCGCGGCACTTCAAGCCCGATCTTGATCATAGCCCGTTTGAAGAGATCCCGGTCCTCGGCCTTCTTGATGGCTGGCAGTTTGGCGCCAATCAGCTCGCACCTAAAGCGATCGAGCGTGCCCGATTCCGCGAGTTCGATCGCAAGGTTGAGAGCGGTCTGACCACCCACGGTTGGAAGAAGCGCGTCCGGCCGCTCGTGCTCGATGATCTTGCCGATGGTGTCGGCGGTCATCGGCTCGAGATAGGTCCGGTCTGCCAGTTCCGGGTCGGTCATGATGGTGGCAGGGTTGG
>JAFAHS010000199.1 GCA_019237115.1 Deltaproteobacteria bacterium | reverse complement strand
ACTGCGCACGACTTCGATCGCGGCGACCGGATAAGGGATCGCCACCTTCACTTCCGCGAGACTCACCTGGGGTTCAGCAAGACTCACTCGGCTGTCCGCAGCGGCAACGATTCTCCAATCGCAGCAAAGAGCGAGCACCAGGCCGCCGGCGATAGCGTGCCCGTTGATGGCCCCGACCACCGGGAGCGGACAGCCGTAGACCGCCAGAATCATTCCGTTGAGCACCTCAAGCAAACGGAGTTGCTCGGCCTTGCCGTACTGCGGCACTACCTTCACGTCGAGGCCGGCGCAGAACGTTGGGCCTTGGCCGGTTAATACGACGGCGCGGGCGGAACTGTCATCCGCCAGAGCTGCAAATAGTTCCTTCAGTTCCTCGAGCAACGCGAGGTCCATCGCGTTGATCCGAGCATCGAGCCAGTCCCAATTGACTCTTGGTAACATAGTTTTGGGCACCGCTGAACGAAGGAGTTGCGAATGGAGGCTCCCGGCATTGGCCTGGCCTAGCGAGGGAATCGAAAAACAAGCTCCCTCGGCTCCCGGAAATCGAGGCGCATATGGGATGGATTGGTAAGCAGCTTGGACCCGGAATGCGGGGATGCCCGCATCACGGCGAGAACCACGGAGCACGAGGCAGCCCGTGCTAGAGAGCCCTTGCTAATCGCCTCCGCGGCCATTCTGATGCGTCAGGAGCGGCGCAGGTCCCCAGGGTTGGTCTATTGGGAGCGGCCCTGTAGATTCTCGTCAAGGTTCGCTGAACCGCAAGGAGATCCAAGATGAAGGCAGCCGTGTATTACGAGAACGGAGCCCCCGAGGTGTTCAAGTATGAAGAGGTTCCCGATCCGGTTTGTCATCCCAAGGGCGTGGTGATTCGAGTCGAAGCCGTCAGCATTGAAGGCGGAGACACGCTTAACCGATGGCGTGGACCGTTGCTGGCAAAGCCGCACATCGTGGGTTACCAGGCCGGCGGCGAGATCGTCGAAGTTGGCTCCGAGGTCGAACATCTTCGTATAGGACAGAAGGTCACCACCGTTTTCAATTTTGGATCGCACGCGGCGCTGCGCGCCGTTCCCGCCCGCAACGCATGGCCGGTGCCCGAGGGTTTCGATATCAAACTCGCATCGGCAATCCCGGTGCCGTTTGGTACTGCCGACGATTGCCTGTTCGAATTCGGTCATCTCAAGGCCGGCGAGACGGTCCTCGTGCAGGCGGGTGCCAGCGGCGTCGGGGTCGCCGCGATTCAACTGGCCAAGCGCGCGGGAGCGACCGTGCTTGCGACCGCATCGAGCGACGAACGTCTTGAGCAGCTGAAACCCCTCGGCCTCGATCACGGGATCAACTATCGGCGTGACGACGTGGCGAAGTCGGTGATGAAGCTCACCAACAAGAAGGGAGTTGATCTGGTGGTAGACCCGGTGGGGGGCAGCACCCTGCAGGGCAGCATCTTGTCGCTGGCGTACCGCGGTCGGATCTCGATGGTGGGCGCGGCGGGGCGCGAGGCGATGACGGTGGACGTCTCGCCGTTGATGACGGGTAACCGATCGTTGACCGGGGTTTTTCTTGGCGCCGAGATCGCGACCGATCGCGCACACAACATGATCCAGCGCCTGGTTGAGGAGGCCGCCCGCAAGGAATTTAAGGTCGTGATCGACCGCACGTTCCCGCTGTCGCAAGCCGCGGCCGCGCACGCTTATATCGAAAGTCGGCAGGCGGTGGGCAGGGTGTTGCTGGTTCCCTAGCGCTGCCCCCCGCGGGGTGCCGCGCGAAACCAGAGGTGGGGAGGGTCGGATGCAGCGACCGATTTCGGCGCTCACTGTTTCTTGAGCCGCCAAGGAGTCGCAATTGCTACCCTACTCGTCGGCTCGAGCCTAAGACCACAGTGTCGATTTATCGTGGGAGAGGGCGCCAAACTCGCTAAAATCAAGGTGAGCCCCGGTGTTTGCACTGGTGGGGCCCACGACCTTGACCAACCATCCAACCACGACCTGCGCGGGGTGGTCGCGGCGGCTCAGGTTGATATTCCTCGTGCTGCTTGCGGCGCATTTGTGTGGATGCGGCTCGGTGGCCGATTCGCCTGACTCCGTTTCAGCAGCAGTCGCAAACGCACGCCACAAGCACCTGAAATTCGCGGACGCGCAGGGCCCATTGTCTAATGCGCAGGGCAAGATGCTTATTGCGCGGCTGGAGAAGACCAGCGGCAAGACCGACATCCTCAATCGCCACCTCGCATTCGAACAGGCGATCAGCGGCAGCCCCCTCATCGTCGGAAACAAGGTCACCTTGCTGGAGAACGGCGCAGACACTTACCGCGCGATGTTCAACGCCATCGAAGGCGCTGAGGACAACATCAACCTGGAAAGCTTCGAATTCATGGACGATCCAATCGGCCAGGAATTTGCGCATGCATTAATCGCCAAGCAGCGCGCAGGCATCCAGGTCAACGTCATTTACGATAGTTTCGGTTCGTGGGGCACACCCAAAGCATTCTTTCAGCAGATGCGAGACAACGGAATCCGGGTCCTGCAATTCGATCCCTTAAGTCCCGCGGCGCGGCGGTTTCACTGGGCGACCACCCATCGCGACCATCGCAAGCTGATGATTATCGATGGCCGCACGGCGATCTTGGGAGGGATAAACCTCTCGGACGTTTATTCAAGCTCGCCCAGCTCCAAAAGCGCTGAGAGTGAAAGCAACAAGCCAGCGGCTGATCTCGGCTCGTGGCGAGACACCGATATCGAAATCGAGGGACCGGCAGTAGCGGAGTGTCAAAAGCTCTTCATCGAGCAATGGATGAGCCAGCGAGGCCGGCCACTTAGTCCGAGGCGTTACTTTGCTCCGCTGTCCGAGCAGGGCAACGACATCGTGCGAATTATCGGTTTTGCTCCCGGCGAACTGAGTTTGATCTATGTAACCCTGATCTCGGCAATCAACAATGCCGAAACTAATGTCTACATCACCGACGCGTACTTCGCGCCGGATGCCCGGATGCTGGACGCGATGGAATCGGCGGCGCGCCGCGGGGTCGACGTGAAATTGCTGGTGCCCGGTGCAAACACTTCATCGCTGGTCGAGGCAGCGGGTCGTTCTCATTATATGAATCTGCTGAACGCCGGAGTGAAGGTCTACGAGTGGCGCGGTAACATGCTGCACGCCAAAACCGCAACCGTAGATCACGTATGGTCAACCGTCGGTTCCTCAAACCTCGATTGGTGGAGCATCGCACGCAACGACGAAGTCAACGCGACGATCCTGAGCGCGAGCTTTGGTCAGGAAATGGATCGTATGTTTGGCCGCGATCTCCAGGACGCGACGGACATAGATCCGATACGATGGAAGTCGCGCTCCATCTTCGAGAGAATTTACGAATCCTTCGCGCGAATGATTCAGCCCATGCTGTGAGGGACTTCACCGGAAGCCGAAAAGACTAGCGCGCAAAGGTTTATTGCCGACTACCAGCCTGTCCGGCCATAGGCATTCGAGCTGGGTGGGCCGCCGGCGAGTTGAATGGTAGGGGGCTGCTTCAATTCCATCACGATCGAAGCGAATGTCATCGTGCTGGTGGGGTCGTCCGGCGAAGGACGAACCGAGATAGGATGCGGTCCTCCGCGGGAGGACAGGGCGGCCTTGACCTCGTCAACGGTGGGGGTCTTTGCCGCCATCAAATTGCACAGCGTGGCGTAGCGGCCGCGCGAGTCTTCTTCGGCCTTCCTAAGCCGCTCGTTGCATGGAGCAGCAACCGGATGATTGGTATGCACGAAGACGGGAGAATCTTCCCACGGAATATTGCTTACCTTTGTCGCCGAGGCCTCGAAGCTCGCAAATCCGCCCGGGTCGCCGATGAGATAGTGCTGACCTGAAGCGTGCCGCGGCTGGCAGATCCATTGAACGGCAGCGGCCAGATTGGGTTGCTCCAGTATCCCGCGCATTACGCACGC
>JAFAHS010000045.1 GCA_019237115.1 Deltaproteobacteria bacterium | reverse complement strand
ACGCTAATCGAAGGCTTCAGCCATTTCGTTACCTCCATGACTGCTCCGATTGCTTCCGGCGGGAGCGAATCGCCGGGTGGGCCTTGCACCCACCGGAAAGCGCCGCCTTATCACGGCGCACACCCTAAGCGGTCGTTCGTTACAAGCGACCGCGACGGTACGGAATGCCCGACACCCGTCGTTGCTGGGCGCACGAAATTCAGCTGTGTTGGTGGCGAGTCTCCCTTCACCACGACCGGGGGGACCGTGTATTTAATCGCCCAAGTTCAGCGTTCATGTGCATCTGAGCACCCGATGCTGAACGCAAGTCATTGTTTTGCGGCGCCGGGCCGATCCTTTGTAGGAGTATGTCTCGTGCCCCCAATCGCAAGCGGGGACCAGTGGCTGGTGGCGACTCCCGAGAGCGTCGGGCTCGATCCTAATAAGCTCTGCGCGCTAGCAGCGAAGTTCGAGGAGTGGGAAGAAGCCAATCTGCACGGTATCGTTGTTGTGCGACATGGCAAGCTGGCCTTTGAGCATTACTTTCGGAGCTTTGATCTAAAGGCTCGGGGTGGTCCTGGGATCATCGATTTCAATGCGAAGACCACGCATCATCTGCGCTCGATGACCAAGAGCGTTACCGCCCTCGTCCTCGGCGTCGCCATCGATCGCGGCATTATCGCCGATGTGGACCAATCCGTGCTGTCGTTTTTCCCGGACTACGCCGATCTTCGTACGCCCGAAAAGGACCGTATCACCATTCGGCACCTGCTGACGATGTCGATCGGCCTCGATTGGAGCGACGATGCGCCCTACACCAACGAGGACACGCTCAACCGTTCGCTTGACCCCTACCGTTATGTGCTTTCGCTGCCGGTCGTCGAGCCTGCGGGATCGGTGTGGAACTACAGCGGTGGCGCGACCGCGTTGATCGGCGGGATCCTTAGTCAGGCGACAGGCAAACGCTTCGATGTGCTTGCTGCCACACTGCTTTTCGATCCCTTGGGTGTCTCCGATGTCGCGTGGACATGGCTCCCGAACGGCCATCCAAAGAATTGGTGCTGCCTCTGGATGCGGCCCCGAGATATGGCGAAGATGGGCCAACTGGTGCTCGATCGTGGCCGTTGGAATGGAGCACAGGTGGTGTCGGAGACGTGGATCAACGCCGCCACTGCGCCGCAGATTAAGACGATTTACCGCGGCCTCGATTACGGTTTTCAATTTTGGCTTGGCGCCTCATTCGTATCGGGCAAGCGGATCGATTGGGTCGAGGCGCAGGGGCAAGGCGGCCAACGAATCTTGATTGTGCCGACCCTCGACCTCGTCACAGTGGTGACCGCAGGCAATTACTACGGCAACGACCGCTTGGCCAATCTCGTGCCACAGACCGTGTTTGATGATTACGTGCTGCCCGCTGCCGATCCAGCCCACTAGCTACTGCGCTGCACAAGGAGCAGCTGCGTGGCGTCGACTCTTCCGATCTCAGCGGACTAGCGAATGGCCGAAATAGCTGTTCGCTTCGGGATTGGTGAAGGTCGGCAATCCACCCATGAGCCGATCCCGACGGCATTGCGAACGGAGGCACGTCCGGCCCTGGTCGGCGCTACGGGGCATATCGCTTCGGTGGTGGCGTCAGCGGCTCGCGCACCGGCTCCGGCCGGATTTGGCGCTGATCACTTTCAGCACCCCAGGTGCGCTCCGGTGCTTTTCAATTCACGCGTTTCGTGATGCTGCCGAACCGGGTCCCGCGACGCGAGTCACGCCATCATGGCGCGACACGGTGATTCGCCGGGACGCGATCCTTGTCAAGATCGGCTTTTATCCGCGCACCGCGTCTCAACATTGATGCTCTCAGCATTGCTGGGGCAAAGCTCCCGCAATCGTACAACGACAGGCTCGGCGTCTTCCCTTCGGTCGAAGAGCTTTTGCGTTTGTGGTCGGTCGACCAACGGCAACTATCGCCGGTGTACCAGCCGGTGGGGTACGCGGCGGATTTGGAGCGGAAAGTGATGCAGTAAGGCATAGGCGCTTCCTCCTCTAGGAGAAAACAGCGGAGACCGGTTTTCAGTTCGGCGAGCCGCAGCAGATGGAGCCGGGGGTCAGCATTGGCGAGGCGGCCCCTCAATATCTGATGTGGAGCGTAACCGCGGTGTCCCTATCACCCACCTGAAAGGCCGCTTCCGAAAATCGCGGGCGCGCCGTCACCGCACGGACTCCATTGGACAGTGCATAGCCCTCGATCGGATATCCGAAGAAATTGGTGTCGAGCTTTCCGTTGTTATTCTCGTCGTGGTAGGCGCCAACGGCATACGCGCCGGCAACCGCGTTGTCGAATACAATCGTCAGCCTCTCAGCGGCCGCTTTTACTTTGGCGTGCTGAGCCGAATAATCACCGTCGGGGAAGCCCTGGGGCTTCGAGAACAAGGCCACAAAGACGTAACCTTCAGAGCTGCGGATGCCCTCGATCGTAACGAGCAGCCGTGCTGCAGCTGCCGGATTCGCAAGGACAAGCGCAAACAGGACGCAACCAAGCGCGCCCAAACAAAAATCGGCGAGACGGCGAAACATCCCTTACCATAACCCGATGGCTGCCTAAATCGCGTCCCAGTGTTCGTGATCCAATCCTAACCAATGGTTCGTCGGCTTATTCGGGTTAATCGGTAGCATTCGCGTAAAGTATAAGTAGAAACAGTCCTGACTGCCGGTGAGTGTCTCAAATCGACCCAAAGCGGAAGTCCGCGCTAACACCGCCTCGTGCCATGAA
>JAFAHS010000427.1 GCA_019237115.1 Deltaproteobacteria bacterium | reverse complement strand
TTCGTCACGCCACTCCGGGGTGACAGGGAAATCGCTGCAGCCGCGCAGGTGGGTTTTAACGTTACGCGTACCCTCCATTCCGTTCGAGTCATGGGCCGTGACCGGCCGGGCATCGCCGCGGAGTTGACCCAGAAGCTTGCCGACGGGGGAATTAACCTGCGCGGCTTCTCTCTCTCCGTGATTGGCACACAGTTTCTCGCCTACGCGGCAGTCGACTCGCTGGACGATGCGAACAAGGTGAAAGAAATTCTGGATAAGGCCTGACAAACGATCCAAAAGATTATCGTTATTGTGGCTACGCTGAGGCGCTCGCCAAGGGTTTCTCCTTGGCCCGCCAGGGTAGAATCGGCTAGAGAGCGTAGGAGGCTGGCTTGTGCTTGGGATACACGTCATGAATTAAGCTGCCGTGCACAAAGCGGTACTTGCGATACTGCCGGCTGACTTCATTCCAGGAGATGGACGAAGCCGTGATCCCTCCCGGCCCATCTCGCGAGGAGCTGCTCCGTATGTTGGCATAGAAAGAGGAGGTGTCGAGATGCTCCAGATCAACGGCCTTTCGCTTTATGCGGAGGACCACGGCAGCGGCAGGCCAGTTCTCCTACTCCACGGATGGCCGGACTCCGCATACCTTTGGCGCAACCAGATCCCGTTCCTTTCAATAACGGCTTCCGGGCAATCGCGCCGGATCTGCGTGGCTTCGGGCGCTCCGATCGCCCGGAAGGAGTCGGCGCGTATTCTCTGCAGAACGCGGTTAGTGATGTGATCGGCATCCTTGACGCGCTCGGTATCGAAGCAGCGGACATCGTTGGCCACGACTGGGGAGCCGCCGTGGCTTGGTTCACAGCTAGCATCTCCCGCTGCCGCAGCGTGCGTGGCGCCAGTGGATGCGGGACGGAGAGAACCACGAGCTTGTGAACGCGATCCGGCTGTTCTTCCAGTTTGAGGGAATCGCGGAGGCGTGGCTGCAACACGACGACTGGGCGCTCCTGCGGGAATTGAGCCGAGGCAACGGTGATATCGATCCTTACATTTCGGATCTGTCGCGGCCAAATGCTCTAACGGCATCGCTAAACTGGTACCGCGCAAACCTCGCGCCGCGCATGCCAGGTTCACCTCCTAACCTACCGCCGGTTGAAGCTCCGACGCTCGGTATTTGGTCCACAAACGATCACTACCTCGACGGCGAGCGCATGAAGATGTCAGGTCGCTTTGTGAAAGGGCCATGGCACTACGAGCAGATTGATGGCGCCAGCCACTGGATACCGCTGGACGCATCCGACCGGCTGAATCAGCTGCTTATCGAGTGGCTGGGCTAATACACTCTGTGGCACGGCATGGAAGTTCGTCCGAGTAGAAGGCACACGTCAACGCGGCTCGACGGAGTCTCGCCCTACGGTATCCGCATGCCAGCCGCGGTAGGGTGAGGCTCCGGCCGAGCCGCATTCGCACCTCACACGTAAAAGTTTCTTAGCGGTCCTTCACCCGCCTGGAGCGGGACTCAACATGTGCCTAGCAACGGTTATCTTGTGAACCAGGATGGTTAATGGCGACCCACCGAGTACGGAATCGCGTTCTTTCGATTGCCAACTCTAATTGTCACCCTCGGGACACTGAGCCTCTTTCGCGGGTTTCTGCTCACCTTTCTCGGGACCCGGCACATTGTGGACTTGCCGGACTCGATGATCGACTTGTCTCGCGCTTACCTTTACCGTGGAAGGCTGCCCGACGGCAGTTTATTCAGTCTTCCTGCAACGACGTTAGTGTTAGTCGGTGTCACTATCTTCGTCGCTGTGTTGTTGCGCTATACGGCGCTTGGACGCTTTATTTACGCGCTAGGTGGAGGCGAGGTCGCCAGCTCGCGGCTCGGCATTCCGGTAGCTAGAACCAAACTCTTCATTTACGTCCTCATTGGGCTCATTGCAGGCATCACCGGGATTGTCCACAGTTCCCAAGCGCGTGTCGCAAACCCGTTCGATCTGGTTGGTTCAGAGCTCAATGTGATCGCCGCTGTTGTCCTCGGTGGCGCCCGGATCACCGGGGGCCGCGGAGGAGTCTTCGGCACGATCCTCGGGGTGTCCCTGGTTACGATCATTAACAACTCTCTGGTATTGCTGAACGTCTCCTCGGTCTGGGACCGTTTTGTCGTTGGCGTTCTGATCATTCTCGGCGCTGGAGTACCACTTCTCCTGCAGCGCCTTCAACCGGTTCAACGCCGTTCGCCTGACGCGCATAAACCAGACGCCACGTAAATCGGCGAACTGCCGACCGCTCGCCGGATTGGTAGGGTCGCAGGGTAGGTAGCCTCTCCGCCGTCGCTCCGCTATGGCGCGACCTTGCTAGGTTCGCGGACGCGCCGTAGCTCGAAGAGCGGAGGAGGTCCGAGGCGGACCGCCTTCCCCGGGGCGAGCGATCCGCTCGCTAAACACGAACCGCCTCGGAGAGGCGACCCTGCAGTTCGGACATTTTCTTATCCATATTCAAATCGCCCGAAGGGCGAACAGAAAATAGCCCAGGCCGCCTTCGCTGCGTTACGGCGCGCCCGCGGATTATAGTCGATTCGGCCCATTGACCGGCCGCGACGTAGGCTTTGCGGAGTCGGGCCTTCAGGCCTGGGAAGGCTTGCAGAAAGAAAATCGCCCTGAAAGGGGCGGCCGACTGTCGGGCGTTATTTCCAAAAAAACCTTCGTCGAAAGCAAGTCGATTGGCGTTTCAGAATCTTACGAATCTCTTCCTGGTACGAAAGTCCAAGGTGATGTTCGGCCTGATTGCCAATGTAGGCGCTATCAGCTTCCACCTTCGACTGGGATGGCAATTAAGGTTTTTCAAATATACGCGTAGATTTCGATCCGAATTTCCTCAGAATGCGGGAACGCTCGCCGATCTTTCGGCGAGAAGACCGCATGCACAACTAGCGAGGCGGCGCCTCAGACCAGCGAGGAGTGTCCGGTAGTTTGATCGCCCTGGGTGTAGAACAGCGGGGTTCAGCCGCCTCGCTTATGGCGGGACCGAGGATTTGATGAGGGGCGAATGCCTTGGCGCGATCAGCATACTGCGT
>JAFAHS010000077.1 GCA_019237115.1 Deltaproteobacteria bacterium | reverse complement strand
GCGCGCACTTTACGCTGCACTCAGGTGCGGGATGAGCTTCGCCGCTATTCCGCAAACCTGCGCGAGGCAGGCGTGACGCCGGTTATGACTGCAAACGCAGCTAGCGAATCAGGCGCGCTTCCGTTCGACGGCTTCTTCTAGAGCCTGTCGAATGAAGCGCTGGTAGGGAACTCCTGCTTTGGCGGCGGAGGCTCGGACCGCATCGAGCAGCTGACGCGGCAGCCGCATGTTGACTCGTTCGCTCTTTGGCTGGAATTCGAAGCGGACGGGCCGCATTTGGGAAAGGTCGTATTCCGTCAGGTCCGCTTTGTCGACGAACTCCTCGGCTTCCTTATCGTTTCGGAACCTTGGCAGTTTCTTTTTCATAGTGTTCGATTTCTTTCCGGTGCATGTACCGGGCGCTGATCGGTCGAATCAGAGTTCGGTTGCGCCACTTCCGGAACGTGAACGACGAAGACAGCGCGACCTTGATCTGTTATGCCGATCGCCTTGAAGCGCTCCTCGGATTTGGAGTGCGCAGGGTCGGGCAGAACCATGAGCTCACCACCAAAGATCGCCTCGACCGTTGCGGCTGAAACCCCGTGCTTTTCGCACTTGGATCGATTGCCTTGATTCCAGTCGAATCCATCAATGCGCATTCTCGCCGCGATCGTTGTTTAGTCAGTGTGTACTTTTGTACAGCCATTTGTCAACGCCTCGGCCTTCGCATGGCGGCCGCGATGGCGTTGTTCATGTATCTATTCGCCGACTTGCCCCGTCCAGCGCTGCCTAAAACACCGGAATGATCATCGTCGTGTGTCGGGCAGCACGCTCGAAACATCCTCGCGCATGCGCTCGACGGCACTCCGCCATCCATTCAATCAGATGCCAATCGACCCTCACGCTCGAAGCCGTTGGTACGGGCATTAGGACGTTCGCCGCGAGCGGCTGCTCGGCCTGGGATTTGGCAGTATCAGGCTATGCAATGGCGCGACTCGGCGATGACAGCGATTGCGGCCTTGACCGAGCGCAACCGAGCCCTCGGCGGGCACCCAGCTTGCCGTCCACCAGGGCCCGAAATGCGGGATCGGCAACGACGATATCGGCAAGGGCCGTGCGACGCTCCTCTTCACGGTCGCCCAGACGCGCCGCACTGACGCGCAAGTCATGAAACAGGCGCTCAATATCTCCCTGGACGGTGGAGACAAATGTTTTCAATTGATTACGAGGTCCTGGCTCGCAACGATGACCGCAACCACCGGCGATGCCGGTAAAGCATTGCCGCACATGAGCGTTGCCGCCAGATCGTTGCCGGCGAGAACCGGCTTGGCTCGCAGGCAACGTCGAGCACGCCGAGGCGGTGGTGAAACCGCGGTGCAAGAATACTCGGCCGCCGAAGCCCACTGCAACGAGCAGGGACTACCACGAGCTGATCACGCAGGCGGTCTTCATCCTTGAAATTCAAAAAGCAGGGATCACCTTCAGCTAGTTGCCAAACGCAATCGAAGCCGCCGATTGATAGTTGGTGACATGTTCGTGGAGCCCACCGATTTCTTACCGATGACGATGCAATTCAGTTCCTCGTTTTGACGGTGAAGCGCGCACCGGCTTGTTCGGGACCTGCGCCGCCAGGCCACGCCACAGCCAGAGGCTTTCAGCCGCACGGCCGATCGAAGACCCCAATTATGTGCAGGCAGTGCGGTCGGAGTTGAAGTTGTACGTTAGATTGGAAGCGTGTAGCTACTTGAGGCAAGGAAAACTCCGCCCCCTTCGCGAGACTCGGAGCGAGGATCCCGACTCGTTAGATGGAAGACCCAGCCACACCCGAACGGGCCCATTCAACCGCGAGATTCGTTGGCCGGGTGCGCGAGTTGGGCGAACTGCGCGCCGCGTTGGACGAGACCATCGGAGGGAAAGGGCGGCTATTTCTGCTGGCAGGCGAGCCGGGGATCGGCAAGACCAGATTGGCCGACGAGTTCTCCCGGATGGCAGTGGCGCATGGCGTACGGGTGCTCTGGGGGCGATGCTGGGAGGGAGGAGGTGCGCCCGCCTACTGGCCGCTCTGCCAGATCATCCGCGGGTGCGTTGAAGGTTGTAGTGCTGCGCAACAGGAAGTGCTGCTGGGTTCGAGCACCAGAGAACTTGCCCAATTAATTCCCGAATTTAGGACTTCGCGCCCGCCGCTGGAGGAAACCAGGACGATATCCGACCCGGGGTCGGCGCGATTTCGTCTGTTCGGCTCGGTGGCGACCTTCCTGGGGAACGCCGCGCGTCTGGCGCCCTTGCTGATTGTTATCGATGATCTCCACGACGCCGACCCGCCCTCGCTCCAGATGCTGCGCTTCGTCGCGCGCGAGACCAAAGCCGCGCGCATGATGATGCTTGGCACCTATCGCGAGGCCGAAGTAAGGCAATCGGCGGAGTTGGGCCAGCTGGTCGGGGACTTGATTCGCGAGGGCTTGACGCTGCCGCTCGCCGGCCTGAACAAGAGCGAGATCCGCCAGTTCGTCGAACAAAGCTCAGGACAAAAGGCGAAAGAGAAGCTGGTGGCGGATTTGTATCGGGCGACCAACGGTAATCCGCTATTCGTCGACGGCGTCGTGCGGCTGCTGATCGCAGAAGAGCGAGTTGATAGCGGACTCAATGAGTTCGAGATTCCCGATGGAGTGCGGGAGTCGATTCGTCGGCGCCTGGCCGCGCTGTCCTCGGAAACCAAGGCGGTGCTTTCGATCGCTGCAGTGATTGGCAACGAGTTCGATGTCCGTTCGCTGGAGCTGGTATCGGGGAGTCCCGCCGAACAGATCCTGGAGCGTCTTGAAGATCCCAGGCGAATCGGAATCGTCTCGGGCAGCGGCTCCTTGCCAAAACAGTATCGATTTTCGCATGCCCTGGTCCGCGAAGCGCTATACAAGGATCTGCCGGCAAGTCGCCGCATCGAGTTGCATGGCCAGATCGGAGCAGCGATTGAGCAAATTCACGGGGAGGATCTTAAGCCGCATCAGGCCGCACTGGCGTATCATTTCAGCGCGGCCAACGTCACCGAAAAAGCCATCCAGTATTTGATCGGTGCCGGCGAAGCCGCGTCCGCGGTCTTTGCGTATCACGAGGCCAGACAGCACTGGGACGAAGCGCTGGAGCTCTTGCAAGGAGAGGCCGGCTCGCTTCGGCGCCGCGCAAGGCTGTCGCAGCGACTGGCGTTGCTTTGCTGGATGATCGATTACCCGGCAGGGATCCGATACCTGAAAGGCGCGCTTTCCACTTACGAAAGTCTCGGACTCGAACGGCACGCAGCTGAGTGCCACGCCTCGCTAGGAATCTTCTACGCTGTGCCCGGTCAAGAGACGTCGGACATTTCCCGCGCTTGGGAACACTTTCGCAAAGCCGAGGCGACACTTTCCAAAGGACCCGAGGGGCCAAACTTGGCGCGCTTGTACACCGGAATCTCACAGACTGCATACGCGAGCCGACGTACCAGCGAGGGGCTGGCCGCCGGAAAGCGGGCAATGGAGATTGCCGAGGAGATACGCGATGAGCGGGAGTCATGGGTCGCGGCTGCTGTCCAGTACGCAACTCATTTGGTAGCGGTCGCCCGATTGGCCGAGAGCCGTGACTTGCTGGAGCAAGCCTGGCAGATAGCCGACCGGTTGAACGTTGCCTACCTGGCTTCCATAGCAACCTGGACCGCGGGACGCTGTTGGGTGTTTTTCCTTGATAGTGCGGAAGCGCAACGATGGTATCAACGCGAGCTTAGCAATCCTCGGGTCACGCACTACCGATCTCTGCTGCTTGAGCTGCGCGGTGAGGCCCTCGCGCGAGCTGGCGATCTGGTTGGTGCTCGCCAGCTTTCCGGGGCAAGCGCGCAAGCGCAAATCTTGGCGGGTCTGCTCTTCTACGAGGGTAGATGGGACGAGACAGAGGCCTATATCAGGGATCAAGCGCCAAAATTGCGCGACTGTGGCGACCTTGCCTCCCTGGCCTGGTGCTTGAACATACTTGCCAATACCTTCCGCGTTTGCGGCAGACCCGATGAAGCGCTCGCGGTGTTTGAAGAATATTTTTCGACCGGCGCCGGCGAATCACAGCCGGGATATGAGGTTCCGATCCGGCCCGTTTCTGCGTTGATACGGGTGGAGTTGGGTCAGCTGGCTGCAGCCGAGCACGAGTTGGTGAGATGCCGCGAAATCATGGCCTCGGGCGAGGATTGGCGCGGACTGGCCGGAGTCGCGGTGCTTGCGGAGGCGGTGGTTGCTGCGGCTGAAGGAAGGTTCCAGAACGCAGAAGCTCAGTTCGAAAAATCCGCCGAGATCTTTCGACGATATCAAGTACCGTTCGAGGAGGCCGACGCTTTCTACTATCACGGGCGAGCGCTGAACGCGGTCGGCCAGCACGAACGCGCCAACCAAAAGCTCGACGCGGCAATCGCGATCTATCGGCGATGCGGTGCTGGTGACGACTGGATGAAGCGCGCAGAGGCCGCCAGGGGGCCAGCGCACGCACTGCGGTTGTCTAGCGAGGACACTGAGCTACCAACGCTCGCACCGAGCGAAGCCGTGTTTCACCGTGAGGGCGACTACTGGACGCTGACTTACCGCGGCAAGACCTCACGACTCAAGGACGCAAAGGGTTTCCATTACCTGGCCAATCTTCTGGCACGCCCCGGCAACGAAATCCGCGCAATTGATCTGGTGTTTCTCAGCGGCGGCGCATCCTTCGAGGCGGTCGAGAGTGCTCAGGCCCGGGAGGTCACCCGATCCGGGACAGTGGCTGGAGATCTCGGTCATGCAGGTGAAGTCCTGGACGCGCGGGCAAAGGCGGCCTACAAGCAGCGACTGGACGAGCTTCGGCAAAAGCTCGAAGATGCCCGCGAACTGGGCGAAGAAAAACACGCCCAGGAGGCGGAGGAGGAGATCCGCACGCTCGGCCGTGAACTCAAGCGGGCCGTCGGACTCTCGGGCCGCACCCGTCGTGCAGCTTCCTCCTCGGAACGGGCACGCGTCGCGGTGACCCAGGCGATTCGGTTCGCACTTGGCAAGATATCGAGGAACGACGCGGAGCTGTCAAAACTGCTCGCGGCGGCGATCAAGACCGGGACCATTTGTTCGTACGCCCCGCCTCAAGGTTTCCCGGTCCGCTGGCGGCTCTGAACTTCTGCTCGCCGACCGTGTCAACGTCGACTCAGAAAGTTTCCTGGTACTATCACACGAACATCCAAGACACTCTCTACGTTCTGGATCGGCGGCTTCGAATCTTCCTGCGCCGACCCTGAGGAAGAGGTGAACCTTGAGGCTAGCGAACCCTGCTCTTGCTCGACGATCCCTCCGCGCTCCTCTTGTCAACCATTGCGTAGTCGATAAAACGTGCGCTGGCTCCGTGCGACCGGTAGATTTCGATCGCGGCCTCGAACTTTTCGATGGCGCGTGTACGCTCACTGGCCGCGAGCAGCGCGCGGCCCCAGTATTGAAAGGTGTCGGCTTCCTCCCACGGTAGACAGTAGCGTTGGAAGGTCGCGATCGCTTTCTCGAAATGAGTCTCTGCCGCCGCGTACTCGCACAGCGCCGCAGCGACAACCGCCTCGGCACGCTCGACGAAGCCCGCGAGTCCGAGCCAGTTCTCGCCCGCGCTGGCGATCTCGTGGCAACGCTGAACGTGCGCCAACGCCTCGGGGGTATCAGCGGCGTCAATGGTTGCGAGCAAGGACCTCGCGATTAATTCAATTGCGATGTCTCCGCTGCCCACCGAAATGCTTAGCGCCCTTTGCAGAACCTGCACGGCCTCCGCACGTTCTCCGGTGAACCTGTGCACCCGCGCGCGGACGAACGCCCTGAGCAACTCATCCTGGACATTCCCCGCGGTGCGAAACTGCTCCAATAGTGAGGTTAGCCTCTTGCCTGCAAGCTCCCACTCCCCTTCAAAGAACAAGAGCTCCGCGGGTTTGTCAGTTTTGTCAACGTCGGCGAGATGGACGGCCGCCTGGGTGAGTTCTCCCGCATCAATGCACGCGCTCACCAGCAGGTGGTGGAGCTGTAGTGGGACGTTGTGCTTGCGCGCCAGCGCTGTACGTGGCTTGGCCAGCTCCCTCTTGCACCACTTTTGCGCCTCGCGAGGATCCCCCAAGAATTGATAGATAGCAGCGCCCATCGTCGCTACGGCCGCTCCGATCGCTGTGTCGTGAATCGGGTCGGCGCGCCGCTCCGCCTGGTCAAGCAGCTGGAGGCCCTCAGCCACCGACCCGCGAGTGATGAGGTGAACGGCTAGCGTGCCCGCGGCCGCAGACCAGTACCCCTGGTCGAGACGCTCAAATATTCCCATCGAGCGTTTCGCCGCCGCGACCCCATCGACGATCCGCTTTGCCGCCACACAAGCCACGGCTTTGTTGAGGTACAGATTCGCGTGACGCCACGACTCGGGCTGATTGGCCAGGAGCGCTTCGGCTTTCTCGAAGTGGCGCGTCGCTCGTCGCACATCCATAGCGCCAACATGCATCGTGCCCAGGTAAAGCGCGAGGCGCGAGTGCACGTCGATGGCGGCTTGGTTATCTCCCAGTGCCTCGACCAGCGGAGCGGCCTCCTCCAGGTATTCGATTGACTTTGGACCGGTGGAAACGATTGCGTCGCCCAGCAACCACAACAGCTCGGCACGCCGCTTTCGGTCACCTCCACCCTGTTCATCCATCAGCGCCAGCGCCGCCCGCCAGTGTGCCGCCGCTTCCTCGTGGGCGAACAGAGCATGTGCGGCTCCGCCAGCCCGAATCGAATAGTCGATGGTCTTCGCTGCGTCGGCCGCGGTACCGGCCATCTGGTAGTGATTCGCAAGCGCGGACACGTACGGCTCGAGATTATGTTTATGTGCTGCCTCGATCGCTTGTGCGGCCTTGAGATGGAGATGGCACTTGCGCGGCAGGCTCAGCTCCTCGTAGAGCGTCTGGCGTACCAACGCATGGGTGAACGCGTAGCACGGTCCGCCGCCACCCCGACTCTCGAGCACAAGCCGATTGCCTAGTCCCTCTTCAACTGCGGACCAGGCTGGGTGCTCGCTCGGCTCGTTCATACGACCGAGCACTTCGAACTCGAACTCGCGCCCGAGGACCGCGGCGGCCTCCAGCACCTCATTTGTGGCTTCGGACAGACGTGCGAGGCGTCTGCGAATCACGTCGCGAACATCCTCGGGAACCCCCATCTCGTCGATAGCCTTGAGGTCGGTGACCCAGCGCTCCGCGCGCCGATATAACCCTCCAGACTCGACCAGGTGGCGCAAAACTTCCTCGATAAAGAACGGATTGCCCTCGGTTTCGCGCAGGATCGCTCGCACGAACGCCTCGCCGCTGCGGTCGGCGAGCTGCTGCTGCCAGATTCCCTCGATGAGGTCCTTGACCTCGTACTCGGCGAGTCCGCGGAGCAACACCCGCTCGCAGAGCCGCTCCCGCCTCAATTCCGCGAGCGTCACGGAGAGCGGATGGCCCCGGTCAAGCTCGACGTCGCGATAGGTGCCGACCACCATCAGGCGACTCTGCTTGAAACGGCGCGCTAGATGTTGCAGGAGCTGCAACGACCCCTTGTCCGCCCAGTGCAAATCCTCGAGCACCAGCATGAAGGGGTCGGCCTTCGAGGCGTTGATGAGAAACGATGTGACGCTGTCGAACAGGCGCACCTGCTCTTCCCTGGGATCGGTAGCAGCCGGTGCTGGGGTAAGGTCGGGGACCCGCTTGCTGATTTCGGGGACAAGTTTCGCGACATCAGACGCACCCTCACCCATATCCGCCTTTACCGCATCGTCGGGACGGGTCGATAGATATCCGCGGATAGCCTCGACAAATGATGAATATGGTGACGCAGCCTCACCCTCATAGCAGTGCCCCACCAGCACCTGCGCACCGCGAAGCTCGGCATAATTGCCGGCTTCTTCGGCCAGACGCGTCTTGCCGATCCCCGGCTCCCCCACGAGCATCACCAACGACGCCGACCCGCCGAGCGCGGCGTCGATCGCGGCGCGCAACGCGGTCATCTCGTAGGTGCGGCCAATGAACCGTCCCCAGACCAATCGACCCGCTGTGGGGGGTCGGCTGGGCTGTTCGAGTTGATCAGACGGCGCGCCTTTGCCAGTTAGTGCGCTTTTCTTCGCTTCGTCATCCGGACTTGTTTCAAGGTCGGCGGGTTGCGTAGTGACGCGCGCGAGCTCCCATCGGAGCGGAACCGCGGGATCGTAGCGGCAGGTCATGCCGGTACGGATTGATTTGGCGAGTACGGCTGCGAACTCGGGATCCTGTTCAGCGGCGCGATCAATGACGGTCTTGATAGTCTTGGTTACACTTTGCCGTGCGCGCTCCGCGGCAGATCCGGCGTGACGGATGCGACCGCCCAAGCCGACCGCGCGTGATAGTTCAGCGGTCAGCGCTTCGATTTCCCGCTCGGCCCGCTCCCGTCGCGCGTCATGGTGAAGTTGTTTTGCCTCGTCGAGTTCCTCGCGGAGTTCGGAAAGCCGGCGCCGATATTCGGCCCGAGCCCGATCATCGAGCATCTCGCCCGCGTCGCCTAACGAGCCAATCCGAATCGCGCTGTTATCAAGTTGATCGGTCTGCCCCTGGATAACAACCGTTTCGTGGGAATCGGAGCCCGTCGTTCCGCCCACCAGATCAAGCACTTGGAAATCGGTGCCGGGATGTCGCAGCAAATGAGCGAGATAGGTCAGTCCTTTGCTGTCACGGAGCCGAAATGGATTCTCCTTGAACCCAACCGTCCAATATTCGCCTTCGCTGCGAAAGATCGCCGCACGCGGTTTTGTGCCTGATTCCGCTCGATCGAGGGGAGCGGGCCTGAAGATGCGACCTTCGCGTGGCATCGACTCTGCGAAAGTTGCGCTCCTCTTCGCGCAACAAAACGTGCGGGGACTTGACTAGGAACGAAGAAAGGCCACTTGGCGATCTCGCCGGCCGGTCCAAGTCCCCGACAGGCGCTTAGCATCAACGCCCACAGACTCTGAGTATGCTAGCACCCCACTGCCAAAATCGCACGTTATAGCGCACGACCTCGGTTTTCCAGACCGCACAAAGCGAGCCGGCTATCGCACACTTCTGTGCGGTCGGACCTCACGCTCCTTGCAGTGAAGCGAACGCCTCAGCGCACGGTCAGAACCGAAGGAAGAAAGCATGGGCAGCGACAAAAATTGTGCCACCGCCTGGCTGGGAAGCAGTCGTTTCACGGTCACGATTCCTAAGCCTATCGCGGCCTTGAATGCACCTCTTCGAGCCGCCGAACTGGAAGCCATGGGATCGGGGCGTGAAATTGGTCCGGACGATCAGGCTAACCCTGAACCAGAGGATTGCTTGACCACCTTAGCGCTGAGGGCGCCCCTGCTTTGTTCTATCTTCCGGCACACCTGGGCCCCAGGAATCTTTCGATGAATCGGTCACCCATCTCTCAACTATCCGAGGTTTCGGCGGTGCACGTCGACAGTGCGAAGTCAGTCAATCAGGGACCACACGCACCCGTCGCCCAAACCGGCCGACGCCGTAAGACATCGGCAGGTCTTAACTTTGCAGCCGCATTACACGCGCTGTGCCCGACCGAGCTGGAGACCATGAATCGCGCCTCGCGCGAGTTATCGGTTTCCGCATCTGGTGGGATCCCGCTTGACCGGTACTACCAGACTTTGGCGAGCAAGGCCCAGACGCTCTGCTCACGGCTGGCCGGAAGCGACTTGCCGGAGGCTGGCGAACGTAAAAAGCTGGCGGCCCGCCTGACCGATAAAAGGGAACCGGCCCTCACCTGCACCGGCCATTCCGCAAGGGTGTCCGGCGACCTCTGGCGATGGGCAGACGCTTGGTTCGAGCGATTGAGACGAGATTTGTGGGGTTCCCCACACCAACGGCCAGCAGACTACGAAAAGCAACGAGCAAACGATTCCAAGCGCCGCAGAGGCGCCTGGTAAACAACAATCGAAGGGAGCTACCGTTATGTCATTCAATCGAGCAACGCTAATCGGAAATCTGGGCGATGATCCCGCACTGCAGGTTCGCCCGACAGGCCAAGCGGAAGTGAGCTTCTGGGTGGGGACAGACGAGGGATTTCGTAGCGAGATCCAGCACCGCTTCGAATGGCACCGCGTGGTAGCAGTGGGGAAGCTGGCAGAGGCCTGCTGCCAACATCTCAGAAAAGGAGAACTCGTCTGCGTCGAAGGTGAACTTCGGTCACGCGAGCCTGAAGGAGCAGACGACCAAAGCAGACACCATTGTACCGTGATATTCGCATCGCGGGTGCAGTTTCTCGGTGTCGCGCCGAATGCAGTCTTCGCGGCGGCGGGCATCTGAGGCAGCCCTGCTGACTTTTCCAACACCGGCCGGGCCAGGCCTGGAGGGCTTTGGTGCTTTGCGGTTTCATCTTATGATCAGGAGGCCAAAATCGATGCCGTCACGAACAGCAGTCGGCGTTATCGTGGCCGCGCTCGTCGCGATTTTCGCGCCCAGCATCACGAGTGCAGAAACAATGGTGGGCGCCGGCTCAACTTTCATAGATCCGATTCTCACGAAATGGATTCGAGTGTATTCGGAGATCGAGCCCAAGGATCGGGTCAACTATCAGGCGGTGGGTTCTCTGGAAGGACTCGACCGGCTCCTTTCTCACAAGGTCGATTTCGCGGCAAGCGACGCGCCCCTTCGTCTTAAGCAATTCGACGAGGCAGCTTGTCAGACTTCGTACTTTCCGGCGACCCTGGGCGCCGTCGTGGTGGTCTACAACCTTCAGGAGATACCTCCGAGTGGCCAACTAAAACTGACCGGGCAGCTACTTGCAGAGATTTTTTCGGGCAAAATCAAGAACTGGAATGATCCAGCCATCGCCGCGGTTAATCCGGGCACCGCGCTTCCCGCCCGAGACATCACGGTGACGTATCGACGCGATGGCAGCGGCACCACCTACACCTTCACCGATTATTTGACGAAGGCTTCCCAGCCGTGGGCGAAAGATGCCGGCCGCGGACTACTCGTCGCATGGCCAAGGGGCCTGCCTGCGGATGGCAACCAGGGAGTCGTCGAAACGGTGAGGGCAATGAAGGGCGCCATCGGCTATGTCGAACTGACATACGCAGTGACCAACCACTTGACCTACGCGTTGATACAGAACGCCGCGGGGAATTGGCCCGAGGTAACGCCCGAAACCATCAGCGCCGCCGCTGAAAGCATGATCGGAAAACCACCGCCCGATTTGCGACAGTCGATAACCGACGCCCCCGGTCCGCAGGCATACCCGATCTCTTCCTATAGCTATCTCCTCTTGTTTCAGAATCAGAATGATCCCACGAAGGTCAGCGCGTTCGGCAAATTTGTTAAATGGGTCCTGCATGACGGACAGAACTACGCACATGGGTTGGACTATGGAGCCATACCTAACCAGATGATCATTTTCGCCGATGATCAATTGAGCCGGATTCGGATCGCGAGCGGCGCGGCGGCAGGACCGTCGTGCCATGCGAGTCTCGGCCTGGCGCCGCACCAAACCACCATGCCGACGGTGCGCCACGTGGAAGAGGCAGGCTATCTGGCCTCCGACTGAGGCCTTTTCTGAGTTGGATTCCATCGAGCAGGGTGAACCGGCGGCGGCCTCAGCCTTGGGATACTCCAGCGTGAGGGCGCTCCAGAACGCGATTAGGTCGTTCTGTAAAGGAACGCCTCCAGCAGATGCGGCCTCTCAGGTTTGCCCTTGGGCCGCGAAACCTCCCAGTTTCAAAAGCCTTGGAGCTGCAAGCGACAACCAGCCTCGCACGGCTTCTGTGGTACAGCGGGCGCCGGGACAAGGCCCGCGCCATGCTCGCCGACATCTACAACTGGTTCACCGAAGGCTTCGACACCGCCAGCCTGAAAAGAAGCCAAGGCGCAGCTCGAGCAACTCGCCGCGTAAAAAGCGTGGGAAGTATGCTGAAGGCTATGGACAGACAGATTACCATGAAGCGACTCACCGGTGCGATCGGAGCTGAGGTGAAAGGACTGACCCTCAATCACGGTCTTGACGACAGCACTTTCGCCATCATTCACCAAGCTTTCCTCGATCACTGCATGTTCCGAGGGCAGTTTCTAGAACCAGCGGCGCAAACTGCCTTCACGCATCGTTGGGGCAACGTCCTTAGGGCCTCCTATCTCAGGCAGCTAGAAATACCCGAAAATCCGGAGGTGCTGGCGAGCGTCAACCGGGGTAAGGCTTTCGCCTTCACGACCGAGCAGTGGCACTCGGATTTGTCCTTTATGGCTGCTCCTCCCGCGCATGCCATTCTGGCGGCACAGGTGCTACCCGAGACCGGCGGCGACACTATGTTTGCCAATCAGTACTTGGCGTACGAAACTTTGTCTGATGGCATGAAGCGGCTTCTCGAAGGGCTGCGGGCGCTGCTCGGAGGCGCCAAGCTGGCCGCTTACTCCGGGATTGAAAATTCCGCCCCGCCGCAAAGCCATCCCGTAGTGCGCACTCATCCGGAGACCTGCCGCAAAGGACTTTATGTGAACCGACTCTATACCTACTCCATTGATGGGCTCACTGAGGCCGAGAGTCGCGGTCTTTTAGACTTTTTGTGTGAGCGTAGCTGTCGTCCGGACTTTACCTATCGGCATCAGTGGGCGGCGGGCGATGTCATCATGTGGGACAATCGCTGTACGTTACACTACGCGGTTCACGATTACGGGGAGGCGACGCGCGTGATGCATCGGACGACCATCGCCGGGGAAATCCCTCGGTAGAAGCGCGCGTCGAAATGGCCGGATAGATACCGTCGCCTTCGATTAGTCACACCATTAGACATTGGCAGCGACCGAGAGCGAAATGAAACGAGGGAAACTCTGAGAGTCCAAGGGAGCAAAATGAAATGTCGAATACCGGTCATTCATCAACTTACCTGCTGGGGAGCAGCGACGCAGAATACGAACGGCTAGTTCGCCAGGCCGAGCTCTTCGAACCTTTCACTCGGCGGCTTTTTCAAAACGCCGGCATAGGTCTGGGGCAGCGCGTTCTAGATATCGGCTGTGGCGTCGGTGACGTCTCGATGCTCGTTGCTCGATTGGTCGGTCCCATCGGAGTGGTCGTCGGCGTCGACAACGACGCGAACATAATCGCCAAAGCGAAGGCTCGCGCCGCGGAAGCCGGGCTCCCGAATGTCAGCTTCATGGAATCCGAAGTAGGCCGCATTGCGGGCAGCGAACCGTTCGATGCAATCGTGGGTCGATTGATTCTTCAGTTCGCGCCGAATTCAGGCCCGGTCGTGAGTTCGCTCGTCAAGCAGCTTCGACCCGGCGGTGTTCTGGCCATTCAGGAGGCATACTGGGATCCGTTTCTGAATCTGACAGCGCACCTGCCGCTCAGGTCACGGTGCGCATCTCTTATCCATCAGGCGTTTGAACGCTCGGGAGCGAACATTGATATGGAACTGGTTCTCTACCGGACCTTCCAGTTGGCAGGACTGCCCGCACCCAATATGAGTATCGAGATTCCCGTTGGAGCCGATCCTGATTTCGCCCGCTGGGTGCACGATCTGTTTTGTAGTCTACTGCCGCGGCTGGAACAGCACCATCTCGCATATGACGACGTGGGAAACCTCGACACTTTGCAGCAAAGGCTTGAGGACGAGGCGAGCGCCGCCAAGACCTTCGGGGCCACCATCGGTCTGGTTGGAGCCTGGTCCCGTAAACGGTAGGGGGCCCAAGGTTGGAGCGATGCTTCGGGCAGTCGGACTCTGGGCCAGGGTGACCATCAATCGGCTCAAGGGTGAAACACTGCTAGCAGTAGATTCCTCGGCGAACCAACCGACCGTAAGCTAGCATGGCTATTGAGATCGTGAGAGCAGAGTCTGAGAAAGGTGGTGGGAGCCGCATACGACGGCCGGCCTTGCACGCATCCTTCGAGATACGAATCGGCGGACGAAGCGCGCGCAATGCTCTCAGTAATCTACAACCGGTTCACCGAAGGCTTTGACACCGCCAACTTGAAGGAGGCCAAAGCGCCGCTCTACGAATTGAACGGTTTGGCCTGAATGTCGTCCAACGACGCTGCCGGCTTGACGCCCAGAGTCCGACCGGCTCTTCACGGCAAAAGGGCGGTACTGAAGAACCTTGGTGTCTGGGTCAACGGATAAGGAATAGACGTCAAGTGCATCGGTCCCCATCACCCGCGGGCGGCCCAAGAAAGGCTCGTGCAGGCGACGGCGGAATGTTCCTTTGGCCACTTATGAAAGATGCACCCGCACGGAGTAAGTGAGCACTTCTCGATTAGGATATGAAGGCCCCCAGCCGAAAAACATGCTGACCTCAATTTGTCATGGTCAGTACGAGTGTGGTTAGTGTTTGGTTACGAGGAATGCGCCAATGGATGCGAAAGCCGCCGCGAGTGAACGAGTTGGAAAGTACCGGGATCGACTGGTTGGTCTGAGTCATCGCATCCATGGAACACCCGAACTCGGGTTCGAGGAACACAACGCCGCCAGTTGGTTGTGCGAGCTCCTCTCAGAGGGCGGACTGGACGTCAAGTCAGGTGTTTGTGACCTACCGACCGCATTTATCGCACGTGCGGGGTCCGGGCCTTTACATATTGCAATTTGCGCTGAATACGATTGCCTACCCGAAATCGGTCACGCCTGCGGCCACAACATCATCGCCGCGATGGCCGCGGGCGCGGGCATTGCCGCCGCCCAGCTTGCGGACGATCTTGGCCTGACCGTAAATGTCATCGGCACTCCAGCCGAAGAGGTGGGTGACAACGGTGGGAAAGTGATTCTGCTTGAGCGTGGGGCATTCGACGGCGTTCACGCTGCGATGATGGTGCATCCAGCGCCGATGGAGGTCGTGGAGCCCCCAGTCATCGCGCTCTCCACCTTCGATGTGCACTATACCGGTAAGGAGGCACACGCTTCCGCTTTCCCGGAGATGGGTATCAACGCCGCGGATGCGCTCACAATCGCGCAAAACGCGATCGGTCTGTTGCGCCAGCATATCAGGCAATCCGACCGCATCCACGGGATCATCACCAATGGTGGCGCGGCCCCTAACATCGTTCCCGCTCATACCAGCGCCCGATACATGATGCGCGCGCGTAGCCTGGGCGAGCTTGCCGAAATCCGCGCCAAGGTCATGCGATGCTTCGAGGCGGGAGCTCTGGCCACCGGGGCGAAGTTGGAAGTCCGAGGAGGTGACAAACCATATGCCGAGATGATCCACGATCACGATCTGGCCAAACTTTATCGGTGCAACGCGGAGACTTTAGGTAGAACCTTCGTTCAGATTCCGGGAATGGAGAGGGTTGCAGCGTCAACAGATATGGGCAACATCTCGTTGGCGATTCCGTCGATTCACCCGTCGATCGGGCTTAATTCACTCCCCGCGGCGAACCATCAGCCCGAATTCACCGCGCATTGCATAACGAGCGTGGCCGATCGGGCGGTGAGCGATGGGGCAATTGCGATGGCGTGGACGCTGGTGGATATTGCCAGCGATGGTGTTCTTAAGGACAGGTTGACATCGCGAGCCGCGAGCGGTGGGTTGGCAAGCTAAAAAAGTGGCAACGCATTCGGCAACCACACATATCGCACGTCGGGTTCGCGCTCCACGTTGCGCGAGCCGTCATTGAACTCCGAAGCCACGAACCCGCGCGCTTCGTAAAACCGCCTTGCCCGTGCGTTGCGCTGGAACGTCCACAGCGTCAGACCACCAGGGCGCAACTCCTTTGCCAAAGCCAGAAGTTTGTCGCCAATGCCCCGACCTTGAAACGAGGGTGCGATATAGAGGTGATCTACGTGATCACCCTCCAGTGCGATAAACCCAACCACCAGTTCATTCACTTCGGCGACAAGAACTTCCTCGTGGATCAGCACATGTCCCGCAAAATAGGCGATCCCTTCCTCACGTGAATGAAGCACCGGTAACCACGGCATTGCCTCACGGCGAGAGTCGAGATGCACGTCCGCGATCGCTTCCGCATCGTCACTGCGTGCGGATCTTATCGCGCAATCCTTCATCGCAATTCACCCTGCCTCCGAGGGTTTGCCGATGGCGTTCGGGTATTGCCAACACACTCGCCGGTGACCAGCGGCGTTCTTTCTCACGATGCCGCGACTCTGGATTCGATCACATCGGATGGTTTCGTCCTTATGCCTTCCTGTGATCAGTGACCGACAAGAAACAAAGCCTGGCTATCGCCGCGTATCCGAGTGACTGCATCTCAGGAGGTGGCGCTGCTGTACCCGGCGTCCCATGCCGCGGTGTCGTTGTATTCGCGATATTGACTGATTTTGCCTTCGCGCAGTGTGAAGACCTGTACCCACTCGGCTTTAACAACGCGACCGGTTGCCTTTACTCGATCTCGTTCATGGCCGAGCACGACCACCTTATCCTTACCCGCGATAAATTCGTCCGGTTGGAAGGCCTCGAGCTCCAGGGCTTCGGTCAGCATTTGGAAGGCTTTCAGGACTCCCTCCCGTCCACGCCAAGGGTGTTGCGCCGAGGGCATGCCCGCGTAGGTAGGATGGTAATTCCATTCCACATCGCCGGTAAGGAGGTCCAGCAGCGCGGGTAGATCCCCCTTGGCGAACACCTCATAGGCGCGCTGCACCAGCTCAAGATGGTCCTGCTCGCTCATCACAATTCTCCCAATTGCTCCATCAGCTAATTTTCCAGGGTAGAAGACACGCGGAGATGGTTAGTAGCGTTAAGCGCCCGTGCTCGACTGCACAGGGCTCACCGAGTTGACTAGCGTTCACATGTGCGTCGACTTCGAGCCATCCGCACGCATCTTGTCGGCCATCACGTACTCGATAAACCGCGTGCCGGCTCCGCGCAAGCGGTAGATTTCGATCGCGGCGTCGAACTTTTCGATGGCGCGTGCACGCTCGCTGGCTGCGAGCAGTGCGCGGCCCCAGTATTGAAGGGTATCGGCTTCCTCCCACGGCAGACAGTAGCGTTGGAAGGTCGCGATCGCTTTTTCGAAATGCGTTTCTGCCGCCGAGTACTCCCGTTGCGCCGCGGCCACGACCGCCTCGGCGCGCTCGACGGAGCCCGCGAGTCCGAACCAGTTCTCGCCGGCGCCGACGATCTGGCGGCAACGCTCAAGGTGCGGCAGTGCTTCACCGGCATCGCCGGTGTCAGCGGCCATCGTGGCCAGCGCGGACCTGGTGATTAACTCAAAAAGTACGTCTCCGCCATCCACGGAAATCTCCAGCGCCCTTTGCAGAACTTGCCAAGCCTGTGCGCGCTCTCCGGTGAACCTGTGCACCCGCGCGAGGTCTATCGCCACCACGAACTCATCTACCCGATTCCCGGTCGTGCGGTACGGCTCGGAGCGTGCGGTCAGCCGCTCGCCCGCAAGCTCCCACTCGCCCTCAAAGAACAAGAGCTGCGCCGCCGCGCGGCTCAGGGGCTCAAGTTCGGCGCGATGGGAAAGCGCCTTGTTGAGTTCTCCCGCCTCAATACAGCCGATCACCAGCAAATGCAGCAGGCCCCGGGGGAGGTTATCCGCGCGCACTGCGCGCCGGACAGTTGCACGCGCAACGGCTGGCTTGTCCAGCTCCCTCTTGCACCACTCTTGCGACTCGCGAGGGTTCCTTAAATTTAGATAGTCGCTCGCCGCAAGTGCGGCGACGCCGGACCCGAGCGCCGCTTGGTTAAACGGCTCGGCTCGCCGCCGTGCCTCGTCAGCTAGGCGGAGGCCCTCAGTCACCGACCCCAAATGGACCAGCAAACCAGCTGATTGGATCGCAGCCCAGGGCCACAGTCCTTCCGGGTCGGGATCACTCCCAGTCGAAGCCCTCGCCCCCATCGTACGCGACGAAAGCGTCAGGCGCTCAATGATTTCCATCGCGCGTTTGCTCGCCGCGAGCGCATCGCTAATTCGTCCGGTCGAAGTGCAGACGCTGGTCACGTTGATCTGGAAATATGCGTGACGAAACGATTCGGGTTGCTTGGCCAACAGCGCTTCGGCTTTCTTATAGTGGGGCATCGCCCGCCGCATATCCATTTCGCGGACTAGGTCCGTGCCTAGGTAGTCAACGAGGCGCAGGTGCACGTAACAAGTGGCTTGGTCGTCGCCCAGTTCCTCGAACAGGGGAGCGGCCGCCTCCAGGTATTTGATCGCTTGTGCGCCGCTGGAGACGAAATCGTTGCCGCCAAGCTGCCACAAGAGCCTAGCGCGTCGCTTCCGGTCGCCTCCGCCCTGTTCATCCATGAGCTCTAGCGCCGCCCGCCAATGCGTCCCCGCTTCCTCGTATGCGAAAACCGCATAGGCGGCGCTGCCGGCCCGAATCGAGTAGTCGATGGCCTTCTCCGGGTCGGCCGCGGCGCCCGCCCTCCGGTAGTGATTAGCCAGGGCGGACACATGCGGGTCGAGATTACCCTCATGCACTGCTTCGATCGTCTGTGCGGCCTTGAGGTGGAGATGCTGTCTGCGCGGCAAACTCAGTTCCTCATAAAGCGTCTGGCGCACCAAAGCATGGGTAAAAGTGTAGCGCGGCCTGCCGCCGTCCTGAGTCTCGACCACGAGCCGACGGATGAGAGCTTCTTCAACGGCGGGCACAGTCGCGCCCTTGCCCAGCTCGCTCATGCGGCTGAGTACTTCGAATTCGAACTCGCGTCCCAGGACCGCGGCGGCTTCCAGCGCCCGATTGGTGCTCTCGGAAAGACGCGCGACGCGCTGCCCGATCACGTCACGAACATCCTCGGGAACCTTCATCTCGGCAACGGCCTTTGGGTCGGTGACCCAGCCGCCCTCGCGTCTATATAACCCTCCCGACTCCACCAGGTGGCGCAGAACTTCCTCGATAAAGAACGGATTGCCCTCCGTCTCATGCAGGATCGCGCGCACGAACGCCTCGCCGGGGCCTTCACCTATTTTCTGCTGGAAAATTGCCTCGATGAGCTCCTTGACCTCGGACTCTGAGAGTCCGCGGAGCAGCATTCGCTGACAGAGCCGCTCGTGCCTCAGTTCTCCGACCGCCGTGGAGAGCGGGTGATTCCGGTCGAGCTCGACGTTGCGATAGCTGCCGACCACCATCAGGGGGCTGCCCTTGAAGCGACGCGCAAGATGTTGCAGCAGCAGCAGCGTTGGTTTGTCCGCCCAGTGCAAATCCTCGAGGTGCAGCATGATGGGGTTGGCCTTCGAGGCGTTGACCAGGAACGCTGCGACGCTGTCCAACAGACGCATCCGATCCCCATTCGGATCGGCAGCCTGCGAACGCGAGAGGTCGCGAATACGCTTGCTGATGTCGGGGACCAGCTTTGCGACGTCAGATGCGCCGTCGCCCATGTCAGTCTTTAACGCATCATCAGGACGGGTCAATGCGTATTCGCGGATCACTTCGACGAACGGCGAATATGGCGACGCGGCCTCACCTTCATAACATCGCCCCACCAACACTTGCGCACCGCGAAGGCGTGCGTATTCTCCGGCTTCTTCAACCAGGCGCGTCTTGCCGATTCCCGGCTCGCCAACGAACATAAACAGTGACGCCTGGCCACCGAGTGCGGCGTCGATTGCGGCGCGCAACGCGGCCATCTCCTGAGTGCGGCCGATGAACTGTCCCCAATCTAGGACTCCCACGGCACGTGGTCGCCCGTTGGGTTCGAGCTGACTCGTTGTGGCCGAACCGCCGGCCGCTTCTGCGGGTCGGGCTTCCCCGCTCGGGCTATCCGCTGGCGCAACTGAATTTGCGTCGGACGATTGCTCCGCTTCGAAGCTCCAGGCAACGGGAAAGCGCGAATCGGGTTGGTAGCAACAGAATATGCCGGTCCTGACGGTCGACTTAAACAGCTGGCCTAGGGTTTCATGCTTCGCCGCGATCTGGCCCAGTGCGCGACCGATGTTCTTGGTGACGTTGACCCGCACCCGTTCTGCAACGGATCTGGCTCTTCGACTCCGGCCATTCCAGCCGAAAGCACTTTGCAATTCGCGCGTGACCAAGTCGATCTCGTCTTCGATCCGGTCGACCCGCCCCTGGTCGTGGAACTTGCGAGCTTCTTCGAGTTCCTCGGTCAATTCGAACAGGTGCTGCTTAATTTCAGCTCTAGCCCGGGCGTCGAGGAGTTCGTCGCCGTTGGCATGGATAGCCGAGTGAATGCTGAGCACGGTCAACTCGCGCGGCTCGATTTGCGGAGCAGGGTTCTGGTCAGGAGGATCGGTCAGCGCCGCGAGATCGAGGACGTGAAATTCGCGGCCCGGATGCTGGAGAAGGTGCGCGAGTTGCTGGAGGCCCTTCGAGTCCCGCAGACGAACCAGGCGATGCCCGTAGGAAACGGTCCAATAGTCGCCCTGGCGGAAAAAGCTGCCCCTGCCGGGTGGGCGATGCTCGTCGCGCCCTCCTTGTGCCATGGGGACGAACCATGCGCCTACACCTTGTCAAAAGCAACCTGAGCCTACTTCAGCTCCACCTGACAGACCCGGTCCTTCTTGGGCCCAAAACGTGGGTCCAGGGAGTCATGCGATACAAGTGAAGAGGTGGGGGGGCAGGTGGAGCTCCGTCGAAGCAGGCAAAGGCCAGGCTGTCATCGTTCGTAGCGTTCCCCCGCCCCGCCCTCTGCCTATGATGCGGGAGCGAAGAGAAGGCACGCTGACTCTCCGATGTCGGTCACCGCGAGATCGCGCGAAATGCTTAGTTAGGCGGAGATCTCCGTTCTTCGAAACCTGCCGCGCGCGGCTGGTCAGTGCTCTCCGCGGGTGGCACTGGCGCCGAGGACCGTGCCGGCATCCGTATTGAAGTAGTCGACCTTCCATCCGGACTGACACGGATGTCGAGGCTGCCGCCAATGGAGGTTCCGGTGCAGTCGCTGTTTACGGTGATGGAACATCTCCGATTTCAATTCTAGGTCTATCTTCTCGAAGTCTCCGCTACCAATACCCAGACAAGGTTGGTCGTTTAGTAGGTAACCGGCGCAGGAGCATTGTTGCTCGGTTGTCCCGGGTCACTTTAACAGCGGACCCGTTCCGGTAGGAATTCCTCGACGACGTGTCAATTCACCTAACCGATCTTTCACACCGTCTCCGGTGTGCCATCGAACCTGGTGAAGGTAAAGCCCTGGTAGTTTTCAGCATAAGTGGCCGCCTGATCGCGCAGCACGCTTATCGCGAGAGCTTCACCCAGCAACAGGCCCTCCTGATAATCGGAGCGATAATGCACCCCGGCAAAGTTTCGCCCGATG